>NZ_JBJGYP010000008.1:0-176348 GCF_054050055.1 Geodermatophilus sp. SYSU D00814 | reverse complement strand
TTGCCCACGTGTTACTCACCCGTTCGCCACTAGAAACACCCCCGAAGGAGTGCCCTCGTTCGACTTGCATGTGTTAAGCACGCCGCCAGCGTTCGTCCTGAGCCAGGATCAAACTCTCCGTAGATGATTTGAACCAGGCTGAGAACCGCGAGCTGACACTCGCGGAATCCATCAACCAAAGGAATCCCATCCGAACCCCGAAAGGCCCGGAACGGGGTATTACTTGGCACTGACTTTCGGCACGCTGTTGAGTTCTCAAGGAGCGGACGCACACCAACTCCACCCTCTCGGGCTTCGTCGATGGCGACTCGTTCTACCTTACGCCGTCTTCCGGAGCTCTGCACCCTGGGTGCTTCTCCGTGGCCCTCGCGGGCTCCGTCCGGCGCAGAGAAGACAGTACACGACTCCCGGGGCCCGTGCACACGGGGTCTCCGTCACACCCGGGCGGCCGGCTCACAACCCCAGGAAGGACTCCAGTCCGACGGTCAGCCCCGGACGCCGGCCCACCTCGCGCACGGCGAGGAGGACCCCGGGCATGAACGAGGCGCGGTCGTAGGAGTCGTGCCGCAGGGTCAGGGTCTCCCCCGCCGCCCCCATGAGGACCTCCTGGTGCGCGACCAGCCCGGTGAGCCGGACCGCGTGCACGGCGATGCCGTCGACGTCGGCACCGCGGGCACCGGGCAGGGCGTCGGTGGTCGCGTCCGGCGGCGGCGGCAGGCCGGCGTCGCGGCGGGCTGCGGCCACCAGCCGGGCGGTGCGCGCCGCCGTGCCCGAGGGGGCGTCGACCTTGTTCGGGTGGTGCAGCTCGACGATCTCCGTCGAGGGGAAGAAGCGGGCGGCCTCCTGCGCGAAGCGCATGAGCAGGATCGCGCCGATGCCGAAGTTGGGGGCGATCACCACCCCGACGTCGGGCTTGGGCTCGAGCCACTCCGCGACCGTCGCCAGGCGCTGCTCGTCGAAGCCGGTGGTGCCGACGACGCAGTGGATGTCCTGGTCGATGCAGAACCGGATGTTGTCCATGACGACGTCCGGGCGGGTGAAGTCGACGACCACCTGCGCGCCGGCATCGGCGACGTTGAACAGCCAGTCGCCCTCGTCGACCATCGCCACCAGCTCGAGGTCCTCGGCGGCGTTGACCGCCTTGACCACCTCGGTGCCCATCCGCCCACGGGCGCCCAGGACGCCCACCGGGATCCGGGACGGCTCGCCGTCCGCGCGCGCCTGGGGATCGGGAGCAGGGGTACCGGTGGTCACCGCGTCAGTCTCCCGGGCCGCCCGGTCGGCGCAACCACGGCCCCGGGCTCAGCGGGCCGGGACCCGCCGCCCGACACCGGCCCAGGCCAGCAGACCCAGCCCCGTGCCGGCGACGTCGGCGAGCCAGTCGACGACCGAGCCCGAGCGCTGCAGGTCCGACAGCGCCTGCACCAGCTCGCTGACCGCTCCGTAGCCGACCAGCAGCACCGCCAGCGGGACGGCGCGGACCCCCGCCCACCGGCCCGCGAGGGCGAGGGCGAGGAAGAGCGCCAGGTGCACGAGCTTGTCGACGCCGGGCGGGGCGGCCGGCACGTCGTCGCCGGGCGCGAAGAGGACCGCGAGCGAGACGAGCACCGTGACGGCGAAGACGCCACGGGACAGCGCGCCGTGCACGCGGAGCGCGGGGTGCCGGGGCGGGACGGGCACGGACGTCAGAGCCGGTCGAGGTCGGACTCGCGGTAGGGGCCCACGACGGCCAGGCAGGTGTCGCGGCCGAGCACGTCGGCGGCGACCGCGCGGACCTGGTCCTCGTCGACGGCGGTGATCCGGTCGAGCACCTCGCGCACCGGGACGTACTCCCCGTGCGACAGCTCGCTCTTGCCCAGCCGGCTCATCCGCGACCCGGTGTCCTCCAGGCCCAGGACGGTGCCGCCGCGCAGCTGACCCCGGCCGCGGGCGACCTCCTCGGCGGTGAGCCCGTCGGCGGCCACCCGTGCCAGCTCCTCGCGGACCAGCCGGAGCACCTCCGGGACCCGCTTCTTCGCGCACCCGGCGTACACGGAGAAGGTGCCGGTGCCCGCGTAGGAGCCCAGCGAGGAGCCCACGCTGTAGACCAGCCCTCGCTTCTCGCGGATCTCCTGGAACAGCCGCGAGCTCATCCCCCCGCCGACCGCGGTCTCGAGGACCGCCGCGGCGTAGCGGCGCTCGTCGAAGCGGCTCAGCGCCAGGCCGCCGTAGAGCAGGTGGGTCTGCTCGGTGCGGCGGGACACCAGCCCGGCCGGCCGCGCCGGCCGGACCAGGTCGAGCTCCTCGCCGCGCCGCAGCGGCGCGGGGGCGGCGGGGCCGGCGAGCCGGTCGCCGAAGGCCGCCGTCACCAGGTCGAGCACCTGCTGGTGGTCCACCCGCCCGGCGGCGGTGACCACCATCGACGGGATCGCGTAGCGCGAGCGGTACCACCCGTCGACGTCGTCGCGGGTCAGGGCCTCGATGGACCCGACCGTGCCGAGGACCGAGCGGCCCAGCGCGGTGTCGCCGAAGAGCGTCTCGGCGAACAGGTCGTGCACGAGGTCGGCGGGCTCGTCGTCGCGCATGGCGATCTCCTCGAGCACCACCGTCCGCTCGGACTCGAGGTCCTCGGCGGTGTTGAGCGCGTCGGTGACGAGGTCACCGAGCAGCGCCACGGCCAGCGGGAGGTCGGTGTCGAGCACGTTCGCGTAGTAGCAGGTGTGCTCCTTGGCGGTGAACGCGTTCATCTCACCGCCGACGGCGTCCATGGCCGTCGCGATCTCCAGGGCGCTGCGGCTGTGGGTGCCCTTGAACAGCAGGTGCTCGAGGAAGTGCGAGGCGCCGGAGACGCGGGGGGTCTCGTCGCGCGAGCCCACGCCCACCCAGATGCCCAGGGTGGCCGAGTGGACGCCGGGCATCGTCTCGGTGAGCACCCGCAGCCCGCCGGGCAGCACGGTGCGCTCGACGCGGCCGCCCACCTCGTCGACGTCGAGGACGCGCGTGACACCGGCCGGGGCCGGGGCGGAGGCGAGGTCGGTCGACCCCGTCCCCACCCCGGCCCCGATCGGACCCAGGTCGGTAGCCGTGTCAGGCCTCCGCGGGCGCGTCGGCCGGGGCGGCCTGGTCACCGGAGGGGGCCGCGCCGTCACCGGCGGCGGCACCGTCGCCGTCCGCGGCCACCGGCACGAGGCTGATCTTGCCGCGGGCGTCGATGTCGGTGATCTCGACCTGCAGCTTGTCGCCGACGTTGACGACGTCCTCGACCTTGCCGATGCGCTTGCCGCCGCCCAGCTTGCTGATGTGCACCAGGCCGTCCTTGCCCGGCAGCAGCGAGACGAAGGCACCGAAGGGCGTCGTCTTGACGACGGTGCCGAGGAAGCGCTCCCCGACCTTCGGCATCTGCGGGTTGGCGATCGCGTTGATCCGGTCCACCGCGGCCTGGGCCGAGGGGCCGTCGGAGGCACCGACGTAGATCGTGCCGTCGTCCTCGATGGTGATCTCGGCGCCGGTCTCGTCCTGGATCGAGTTGATCATCTGGCCCTTGGGGCCGATGACCGCGCCGATCTTGTCGACCGGGATGCGCACCGTGGTGACCCGCGGCGCGTAGGGGCTCATCTCGTCGGGGGCGTCGATGGCCTCGTTCATCACGTCGAGGATGTGCAGCCGGGCGGCGCGGGCCTGGGTCAGCGCCTGGGCGAGCACGTCGGACGGGATGCCGTCGAGCTTGGTGTCCAGCTGCAGCGCCGTCACGAAGTCCTTGGTGCCGGCGACCTTGAAGTCCATGTCACCGAAGGCGTCCTCGGCGCCGAGGATGTCGGTCAGCGCGACGTACTCGGTCGTGCCGTCGACCTCGTCGGAGACCAGGCCCATGGCGATGCCGGCGACCGGGGCGCGCAGCGGCACACCGGCGTTGAGCAGCGACAGGGTGGAGGCGCAGACCGAGCCCATCGACGTCGAGCCGTTGGAGCCCAGCGCCTCGGAGACCTGCCGGATCGCGTAGGGGAACTCCTCGCGGTCGGGCAGCACCGGGACCAGCGCCCGCTCGGCGAGCGCGCCGTGGCCGATCTCGCGCCGCTTGGGCGAGCCGACGCGGCCGGTCTCCCCGGTGGAGTACGGCGGGAAGTTGTAGTTGTGCATGTAGCGCTTGCGCGTCACCGGCGACAGCGTGTCCAGCTGCTGCTCCATGCGGAGCATGTTCAGCGTGGTCACGCCGAGGATCTGCGTCTCGCCGCGCTCGAACAGCGCCGAGCCGTGCACCCGCGGGACGACCTCGACCTCGGCCGACAGCGGCCGGATGTCGGTGACGCCGCGGCCGTCGATGCGGACCTTGTCGCGCAGGATCCGCTGCCGGACGACCTTCTTGGTGACGGCGCGGAAGGCGGCCGAGACCTCCTTCTCGCGGCCGGCGAACTGCTCGGCGAGCGAGGCCAGGACCTCGTCCTTGAGGGCGTCGGTGGCGTCGTTGCGCTCGGTCTTGCCGGCGATCGACTGCGCCTGGGTGAGCCGGTCCAGGGCGGCGGACTCGACGGCGGCGTAGACGTCGTCGGAGTAGTCGAGGAAGCGCGGGAACTCGGCGACCGGCTTGGCCGCCTTCTCCGCCAGCGCCGACTGGGCCTCGCACAGCGCCCGGATGAACGGCTTGGCGGCCTCGAGGCCCTGCGCCACGACCTCCTCGGTCGGGGCGGTGGCGCCCCCGGAGACCAGCTGGATCGTCTTCTCGGTGGCCTCGGCCTCGACCATCATGATCGCGACGTCGCCGTCGGGCAGGAGGCGGCCGGCCACGACCATGTCGAAGACGGCGTCCTCGAGCTCGGCGTGGGTGGGGAAGCCGATCCACTGGCCGTTGACCAGCGCGACGCGGGTGCCGCCGACCGGGCCGGAGAACGGCAGGCCCGACAGCTGGGTGGAGGCCGAGGCGCCGTTGATGGCCAGCACGTCGTAGAGGTGCTGGGGGTCCAGCGCCAGCACGGTGATGACCACCTGGACCTCGTTGCGCAGGCCCTTGGCGAAGGTCGGGCGCAGCGGGCGGTCGATGAGGCGGCAGGTGAGGATCGCGTCCTCGCTGGGCCGGCCCTCGCGGCGGAAGAACGAGCCGGGGATGCGCCCGGCGGCGTACATGCGCTCCTCGACGTCGACCGTCAGCGGGAAGAAGTCGAAGTGCTCCTTGGGCTGCTTGCCCGCCGTGGTGGCCGACAGCAGCATGCTGTCGCCCATGGTGACGACGACCGAGCCGGCGGCCTGCTTGGCCAGCCGGCCGGTCTCGAAGGTGACGCTGCGGCTGCCGTAGCTGCCGTTGTCGATGACCGCGGTGGCGGTGGTGACCCCGTCCTCGGGGTCGTACTCGGCAGCCACGCCGTTGGTGGTCTGGCTGCCCTGGGTGGTGGGTGCGGACACGGTGTCCTCTTCCTACGTCGCATGCGGCGACGTCCTCTTCGTGGCGTCTCGCGCCGGACTGCTCCGGGATGACCGGTCTTCGATCGAAGCCCGCGGGGGTCCTTCCCCCTCCCGTGGAGGGGCATGCCCGGGGGCCACCACCGAGGACCGACCAGCGTCGGGCCGCACGGCGGGCGCCGTGGTCCCGTGGGGCGGGTGCCCCACGAGAGAGGGGACCGTCCCGGTGGGACGGTCCCCTCTGGGGTCAGCGGCGCAGACCGAGCCGCTCGATGAGCGAGCGGTAGCGGGTGATGTCGGTCTTCGCCAGGTAGTTCAGCAGCCGCCGGCGGCGGCCGACCAGCAGGAGCAGGCCCCGCCGGCTGTGGTGGTCGTGCTTGTGCTGCTTGAGGTGCTCGGTCAGGTCGCTGATCCGGCGGGTGAGCATCGCGACCTGGACCTCGGGCGAGCCCGTGTCCCTCTCGACCGTGGCGTACTCGGTCATGATCTGCTGCTTCGTGGCGCTGTCGAGCGGCATGGGCGGGCCTCCTGGCCTGGGTCACGTGTGGCCCCCGGTCTGGGTCACGGGGGCAGGTCGCACACTCGTCGGGCGGTGCCCGACCCCTCCGAGGCTACCAGCGCCGCCGGGGGCGACCCCCGCGGCGATCACCCGGCGGGGGGCAGCCCCAGCACGGTGCGGGTGCGGGCGACGTCGTCGGCCATCGCGGCGACGAGGGCGTCGACACCGGCGAAGGAGGTCATCGGCCGCAGCCGCGAGACGAACTCGACGCCGACGTGCTCGCCGTAGAGGTCGCCGGCGAAGTCGAGCACGTACGCCTCGACGGTCCGCCGCGAGCCGTGGAACGTCGGGTTGGTCCCGACCGAGATCGCCGCCGGGGCGCTGTCGCGCGTGGAGCCGTCCGGGGCGCGGGTCACCAGCGCGCCGGCGTAGACGCCGTCGGCCGGGATCGCGGTGAACGGCGGGCTCTCGACGTTCGCCGTCGGGTAGCCCAGCTCCCGGCCGCGCCGGTCGCCGCGGACGACGACGCCGTCGACCCGGTGCGGGCGGCCCAGCGCCCGCGCCGCGCTCTCCATGTCCCCCGCCGCGACGCAGGCGCGGATGTAGGTGGAGGAGATGGTGACCGCGCCGTCGGCCGAGTCGTCGCCGGCCAGCGGGATCCCCTCGACGGCGAAGCCGAACCGGCGGCCCTCCTGCGCGAGGGTCGTCACGTCGCCGGCCGCCCGGTGCCCGTAGGTGAAGTTCTCCCCGACGACGACGGCGGCGGCGTGCAGGTCCTCGACGAGCACGCCGTGGGCGAACTCCTCGGGCGTGAGCCGGCTGAACTCCGGGGTGAAGGGGATGACGCACATGGCGTCGACGCCCAGCCCGGCGACCAGCTCGGCCTTGCGGTCCAGCGAGGTCAGGATCGCCGGGTGCGAGCCGGGGCGGACCACCTCGGTCGGGTGCGGGTCGAAGGTGACCAGCACACAGGGCCGGTGCATCGCCCGGGCCCGGGCGACGGCGGTGCCGACGAGCTGCTGGTGGCCGCGGTGGACGCCGTCGTACATGCCGACGGTGACCACCGTGCGCCCGAGGTCGGCCGGGGTGGCCGCCAGCCCGCGCCAGCGCCGCACGCGCCGTCCTCCTGAGGGGTCCGCCGGGTCGCTCAGGCGACCCGGTGCAGCCAGCCGTGGGTGTCGGGCACCCGGCCGTGCTGGATGTCGAGCAGGTGCTCCCGCAGGCTCATCGTGACCGGGCCGGGGGTGCCGTCGCCGACGGTGAAGTCGCCGGTGCGGGCCCGCACCTCGCCGACCGGCGTGATGACGGCGGCGGTGCCGCAGGCGAAGGTCTCGGTGACCGAGCCGTCGGCGACGCCGGCGCGCCACTCGTCGACGCTGAAGCGCCGCTCGGTGACCCGCATGCCGCGCTCGCGGGCGAGGGTGATCAGCGAGTCGCGGGTGATGCCGGGCAGCAGGGTGCCGGTGAGCTCGGGGGTGACCAGCTCGGCGTCGTCGCCGGAGCCGAGGACGAAGAACAGGTTCATCCCGCCCATCTCCTCGACGTAGCGCTTCTCGGTCGCGTCGAGCCAGACCACCTGGTCGCAGCCGGCGGCGATCGCCTGCTCCTGGGCCAGCAGGCTCGCGGCGTAGTTCCCGGCGCACTTGACGTCGCCGGTGCCGCCGGGCGCGGCGCGGATGTAGTCCTCCGACAGGTACACCGACACCGGCTGGACCCCGCGCGGGAAGTACGCGCCGGCCGGGCTGGCGATGACCAGGAAGAGGTACTCGTTGGCCGGCCGCACCCCGAGGAAGGGCTCGGTGGCCAGCTGGTAGGGCCGCAGGTAGAGCGTCTGGTCGGGGCCGGTGGGCACCCAGTCGCGGTCGGAGTCGACGAGCGCGTCGACGGCGGCGAGGAACGCCTCCTCGGGCACCGGCGGCATGGCCAGCCGGCGGGCACTGCGGGCGAAGCGGGCGGCGTTGGCCTCGGGCCGGAAGGTGGCCACGCTGCCGTCGGGCTGGGCGTAGGCCTTGAGCCCCTCGAAGATCGACTGCGCGTAGTGCAGCGCGGCGGTGGCGGGGTCGACCTGCAGCGGCGCGTACGGCGTCAGCCGCGCGTCGTGCCAGCCGCGGCCGGCGGTGTAGCGGGCCACGAACATCGAGTCGGTGAAGTGGCGGCCGAAGCCGGGGTCGGCGAGCACCGCCTCGCGCGCGGCGACCGGGCGGCGGGCGACGTCCTCCACGGTCACCGGCACGCCCTCGGTGAAGACCCGGGTGGAGGTGCGGCTGTCGGCGAGCGTGTCGGTCATGTCTCCCACCTGCGTGAGCTCGTGCTGGAACCGGGCCGGCGGACGTCCGGCCCCGGCTCACAGTAGCGCCGGGCCCCGCAGCGGCCGGGCGCCGACCGCCGCGGGCTTCAGGGCCGGTCGGGCGCCGAGCTCTCGATGACCTCGTAGGACCACAGGTGGTGGGAGTCGCTGGCCGCCGGGGCGAGCTCGTCGCCGCCGCCGTCGTGGGCGCGGGCGAAGTCCTGGCCGTCCTCCCACGCCCGGTAGGCCTCCTCGCTCTCCCAGCGGGTGTAGACCAGGTACTGGTCGGTGCCCTCCAGGGGGCGCAGCAGCTCGAACCACTCGAAGCCCGGGGTCTTCTCCACGGCGCCGCCCCGGCCGCGGAAGCGCTCCTCGAAGCGCTCCTGGGCGTGGTGCGGCACGGTGATCGCGTTGATCTTCACGACGCTCATGCGCTCCCCTTGCCCGTCCCCGCCCCCCGGCTAACCGCAGCGGGGACCGCGCCGCCGGGTGAGGATGGCGCGGTGACCCAGGACAAGCGGCCCGGCGTGCTGTTCGACGTCGACGGGACCCTGCTCGACACCAACTACCTGCAGGTCCTCGCCTGGTGGCAGGCGTTCCGCGACACCGGGCACGAGGACGTGTCGATGGCCGACTGCCACCGCGCGATCGGCATCGCCAGCGAGCAGCTGGTCACCCACCTGCTCGGCGACGACGGGGCCGCCGACGCCGAGGAGGTGTCGGAGGCCAAGAACCGCCGCTACGAGCCGCTGCGGGAGCTGGTGACGCCCTTCCCCCGCGTCGACGACCTGCTGGCCGCCTGCCGGGACCGCGGCCTGGCCGTGGTGCTGGCCACCAGCGGCAAGGACTCCGACCTGGAGTGGATGGTCCCGGCGATCGGCGGGGAGGACGTCGTCGACGGGTCCACGACGTCGGCCGACGTCGAGTCGGCCAAACCCGCGCCGGACCTGCTGCAGACCGCCGCCGGGCAGCACGGCCTCGACCCGGCGCGCACGGTCACGGTCGGCGACACCGTCTGGGACGTGCGGGCGGCGAAGGACGCCGGCTTCCCCTGCATCGCGCTCACCTGCGGCGGCATCTCCCGGGCGGAGCTGGTCGAGGAGGGGGCCGACGAGGTCTACGACACCCCGGCCGACCTGCTCGCCCACCTGGACGAGTCGCTGATCGGGAAGCTGACCGGGGACTGACGGAGGGCCCCCGCGCGGGAGCCGTCCCCGGACCTCACGCGGGGAAGCCGACCGTGACCCGGGCGGTCGAGCCGGCGTCCTCGACCAGCGCCACCAACCGGCCGGCGGGGTCGACGGCGGCCACCAGCCCCGGGCGGCCGGTCGCGGGCACCCGCTGCCCGTAGCCGAGGGCGCGCGCCTCGTCGTCGGTGAGCCGGCGCTCGGGGAAGACCGCGGTGGCGGCGTCGGGGAGGCCGAGCACGCCCGGCCCGCCGCCGGCGGCCAGCGCGGCCGCGGCCTCCTCGACCGGCGCGGCCTGCGCCGTGGTGAACGGGCCCGACGCGGTGCGGCGCAGCGCGGTGAGGTGGCCGCCGACGCCGAGCGCGGCCCCGGCGTCGCGGGCGATGGCCCGCACGTAGGTGCCCGCGGTGCAGGCCACGGTGACCTCGACGTCGACCAGGTCGGGCGTGGGCCGGGTGAGGCGGTGCACGTCGATGCGGTGCACGGTGACCGGGCGCGGCTCGAGCACCACCTCCTCGCCGGCCCGCACCCGGTCGTAGGAGCGGCGGCCGCCGACCTTGACCGCGCTCACCGAGGAGGGCACCTGCTGCAGGGCGCCGGTCTGGGCGGCGAGCGCGGCGCGGACGGCGTCGTCGTCGAGGGCGGCGGCCGAGGTGGTGGTGAGCACCTCCCCCTCGCGGTCGTCGGTGACCGTCGTCTGCCCGAACCGCACGGTCGCGTCGTAGACCTTGTCCGAGCCGGCGAGGTGGCCCAGCAGCCGTGTGGCGGTCCCGACGCCGAGCACCAGCAGCCCGGTGGCCATGGGGTCGAGGGTGCCGGCGTGGCCGACCCGGCGGACCGAGAGCACCCGCCGGGCGCGGGCGACGACGTCGTGCGAGGTCATCCCGGCGGGTTTGTCGACGAGCAGGACGCCGGGGGTCACGTCGGCGTCGGCGGCGCGGCGGCGGCTCACCTCGGGGTCCCCGCGAAGACGTGGAGCGCCAGCGGAGCGTCTTCGCGGGGTGAGCTCATGTCCCCACCGTCGCAGGTGCCGAGAGCCACCGGTCCCCCGCCACCCGGACCAGGACCGCGACCAGCCGCAGCGCGATGAACGCCGTCAGCCCGGTCCACACGCCGGCCAGGCCCCAGCCGAGCGGGCCGGACAGCAGCGACAGCGGGAGGAACCCGACCAGCGCGGCCCCGACGGTGACGGTGCGCAGGTAGGCGACGTCGCCGGCGCCCATGAGGACGCCGTCGAGGGCGAACACGACGCCGGCCAGCGGCTGGAACCCGGCGAGGAACCACCAGACCAGCTCGGCCTGCGCGCGCACCGCGGGGTCGCCGGTGAACAGCGGGACGAGCAGCTCCCGGCCGGCCAGCAGGAGGGCGGCGACGAGGACGCCGGTGCCCAGGCCCCACAGCGTCACCCGCCGGGCGACGGCGCGGGCCTCGCCGGGGCGCCCGGCGCCGAGGGCGTGCCCGACCAGCGTCTGCGCGGCGATGGCGTAGGCGTCGAGGACCAGCGCGAGGAAGAGGAACAGCTGCAGGGCGATCTGGTGGGCGCCGAGCTGGGCCTGCCCGGCGCGGGCGGCGACGCCGGCCGCGACGAGGAAGGCCAGCTGCAGCACGGTGGCCCGCAGCAGCAGGTCGCGGCCCAGGACCAGCTGGGCCCGGACGGCGGCCGGCCGGAACCGCCGGTCGGCACCCTCGCGCAGCAGCGCCCGCACGAACAGCGCCGCCGTCAGCGACTGGCCGGCGACGTTGGCCACCGCCGACCCCGGCAGCCCCAGCCCGGCGGGGTGCACGAGCAGCGGGCACAGCACCAGGCTGAGCAGGCTGCCGGCCAGCACGAAGCGCACCGGCCGACGCAGGTCCTGCACCCCGCGCAGCCAGCCGTTGCCGGCCAGGGACACCAGCAGCAGCGGCGCGCCGCAGCCGGCGATGCGCAGCCACTGCTCCCCCGCGGCGGCCACCTCGCCGGGCCCGCCGGCCAGCGCGCGGGTCAGCGGCCCGGCGAGGACCTGGAAGAGCACGACGACGGCGGCGCCGAGCAGCAGCGCCAGCCAGGTGGCCTGCACGCCCTCGGCGACGGCGCCGGCGCGGTCCCCCGCCCCGGCGCGACGGGCGGCGCGGGCGGTGGTGCCGTAGGCGAGGAAGTTGAGCAGCGCCGCGGCCCAGGCCAGCAGCCCGCCGCCGACGGCGAGCCCGCCCAGCGCCACGGTGCCCAGGTTGCCGACGACGGCCGTGTCGACGAGCAGGTACAGCGGCTCGGCCGCCAGCACCACCAGTGCCGGCGCCGCCAGCGCGAGGACCGAGGGCCGGCGCGCGGTCACGCCCCGAGCTGCGCGCGCAGTGCCGCGATCGAGCCCCCGAGGTCCAGCCGCGAGGTGTAGCCGGCCGCGGCCCGGTGCCCGCCCCCGCCCAGCGCCATCGCGACGCGCGCGACGTCGGTGCCCCCGCGGGAGCGCAGCGACACCGACCACGTGCCGTCGTCCTGGCCCTTGAGCACGCAGGCGACGTCGGCCTCCGCGGTCGTGCGCACGACGTCGACCAGCGCCTCCAGCTGCTCGCCGGGCAGGCCGTGCTCGGCCGCCTCCGCGCTGCTGGACCAGGTCCACACCAGGCCGCCGCCGACCTCGCGCTCGAGCACCGCGCGGCCGGTCACCGCCGAGAGCAGCCGCAGCCAGCCGAAGGGGGCGGTGTCGAACAGCCGACGGCTGATCGCCGCGTGGTCGATGCCGGTGGCCAGCAGCCGGGCGGCCAGCGCGTGCGTCTCCGGGCGGGTGCTGCCGAAGCGGAAGGAGCCGGTGTCGGCGGCCAGGCCGGCGTAGAGCAGCGTCGCGAGCTGGGCGTCGAGGTCGACGCCGAGCGCGTCGAGCAGGCCAGCGACCAGGACGACGGTCGCCGGTGCCGCCGGGTCGACCAGCCGCACGTCGCCGAAGCCGGGGTTGCTGGCGTGGTGGTCGAGCACCACGGAGGTCCCGGCCCGCTCCAGCAGCGGCGCGAGCTCGCCGAGCCGGGCCGGGGAGGCGGCGTCGAGGCTGACGAAGACGTCCGGGACGGGGTCGACGGCCGTGGACGGCAGCAGCCCCTCGGCGCCCGGCAGCCAGCCCAGGGAGGCCGGCAGCGCGTGCCGGCCCGGGAAGGTCGGGACCACGCGCGCGCCGCGCCGGCGCAGCCCCTCGGCGAGGGCGAGGGTGCTGCCCAGCGCGTCGGCGTCGGGCTGCACGTGCCCGGAGAGCACGACGGTCGCCCCGGTGTCGGCGGCCGCGGCCAGCACCGCCTCCGGGGTGCCGACCGCCGGGTGCGTGGGGGTGGCGGTCACGCGCTCAGGCGTCCGGACCGGGGTCGGCGACCGGGGCGGCGTCGGTGTCCTCGGTGACCAGGCCGCCGCCGGGGGGCAGCGGGGGGCCGCCGTCGTCGGGCTCGTCCTCGGCGATGCTGGGGACCGCGCCGATCTGCCCGGTGCGGCCGCCGTCGGTGGGGTCGCCGGCGTCGGGCTGGGCGCGCCCGCCGAGCTCCGAGCGGCCCAGGCCCTCGTCGGGCAGGTGCGGATCGGGGTCGTTCTCGCTCACGAGGCGTTCCTGCTCTGCTCGGGCGGGACCTCGCCGGCCTCGGCGCTCTCGGCGTCGGGGGCCTCGGCACCGGCGGTCTCGTCGTCGGCCTCGGGGTGCCGGTAGGGGTCGGCGTCCCCCGCGTAGGTGGCGTGCTCGCGCAGCCGGGCCAGCTCGGCGTCGGCGTGCCGGACCCGCTCGAGTGCCTCGTCGAGCTCCCGGGCGGTGTCGGGCACGTGGTCGGCGACGAAGGCCAGCGTCGGCACGAACTTGATGCCGGTCTGCCGGCCGACGGTGGAGCGCAGCACGCCGGTGGCGCTGGCGAGGGCACGCGCGGAGTCGGCGGCCTGGGTCGCGTCGCCGTACACGGTGTAGAAGACTGTGGCCTCGCGCAGGTCGCTGGTGACCCGGGCGTCGGTCACCGTGACCATGCCCAGCCGCGGGTCCTTGATCTGCGACTCGATGGCCGACGAGACGATCTGGCGGATGCGCACCGCGAGCTTGCGGGCGCGGGCGGGATCGGCCACGGCGGACCTCCGGGGATCGGGGGCGCGCGGAGGCGCGCCCTGGTCGGGCAGGGGTGGGCGGGGGCGGCTAGTCGTCGGTGTCGGAGAACAGCTGCCGGTGCGTCGACAGCAGGGTCACCTCCGGCCGCTCGGCCAGCAACCGCTCGCAGGCGTCGAGGACGTCGGTCACCTGACCGGCGTCCCCCGCGACCGTGGCGACGCCGACCTGCACGCGCCGGTGCAGGTCGACGTCGCCCACCTCGGCCGCGGCCACGGCGAAGCGGCGCCGCAGCTCGGCCACGATCGGCCGGACCAGGGCGCGCTTGCCCTTGAGCGAGTGGACGTCGCCCAGCAGCAGGTCGGCGGTCAGCGACCCGGTGAACACCAGGTGCTCCTCCCTCACTGCTGCCGGGCGACGTCCCCGTGCGTCAGGCGCGCGGCTTCTCGCGGACCTCGAAGGTCTCGATGACGTCCTCGACCTTGATGTCGTTGAACGACCCCAGGCCGATGCCGCACTCGTAGCCCTCGCGGACCTCGGTGACGTCGTCCTTGAACCGGCGCAGCGACTCGACGGTGAGGTTGTCGGCGACGACGACCCCGTCACGGACCAGCCGGGCCTTGGAGTTCCGGTTGATCGTGCCGCTGCGGACGATGGAGCCCGCGACGTTGCCGATGCGCGGCACGCGGAAGACCTCGCGGACCTCGGCGGTGCCGAGCGCGACCTCCTCGTACTCCGGCTTGAGCATGCCCTTGAGGGCCGCCTCGATCTCCTCGATCGCCTGGTAGATGACCGAGTAGTACCGGACGTCGATGCCCTCGCGGTTGGCGAGCTCGGTGGCCTGGCCCTCGGCCCGGACGTTGAAGCCCAGGACGATGACGTCGTCGGCCAGCGCCAGGTCGATGTCGCTCTTGGTGATCGACCCGACGCCGCGGTGGATGACCCGCAGCGAGACGTCGTCGCTCACCTCGATCTTCATCAGCGCCTCCTCGAGCGCCTCCACGGTGCCCGAGTTGTCGCCCTTGATGATCAGGTTGAGCTGGCGGTTCTCCTTGAGCGCGGCGTCGAGGTCCTCGAGGCTGATCCGCTTGCGCATCGAGGCGTTCTGCGCGTTGCGGATGCGGGCCTGCCGCCGGTCGGCGATCTGCCGGGCGACGCGGTCCTCCTCGACGACGAGGAAGGTGTCACCGGCACGCGGCACCGAGGTGAGGCCGACGACCTGCACGGGGCGGGCCGGCGAGGCCTCCTTCAGCTTGTTGCCGTACTCGTCGAGCAGCGACCGGACGCGGCCGTAGGCGTCGCCGGCCACGATCGAGTCGCCGACGCGCAGCGTGCCGCGCTGGACGAGCACCGTGGCGACGGGGCCGCGGCCCTTGTCCAGCTTGCCCTCGATGACCACGCCCTGCGGGTCCTGCTCGGCGTTGGCGCGCAGGTCCAGCGAGGCGTCGGCGGTCAGCAGGATCGCCGCGAGCAGGTCGTCGATGCCCTGCCGGGTGGTCGCGGAGACGTCGACGAACATCGTGTCGCCGCCGTACTCCTCGGCCACCAGGCCGTACTCGGTGAGCTGCTGGCGGATCTTGGCGGGGTTGGCCCCCTCCTTGTCCACCTTGTTGACCGCGACCACGATCGGCACCGCGGCGGCCTGGGCGTGGTTGAGCGCCTCGACCGTCTGCGGCATGACGCCGTCGTCGGCGGCCACGACCAGGACGACGATGTCGGTCACCTTCGCCCCACGGGCACGCATCGCGGTGAACGACTCGTGACCCGGGGTGTCGATGAAGGTGATCGGGCGCTCCTCGCCCTCCAGCTCGGTGAGCACCTGGTAGGCGCCGATGTGCTGGGTGATGCCGCCGGCCTCCCGCGCCACCACGTTGGTGTTGCGGACGGCGTCGAGCAGCTTGGTCTTGCCGTGGTCGACGTGACCCATGACGGTGACGACCGGCGGACGGGCCACCCAGTCGTCCTCGTCGCCCTCGTCGCCGAAGGTGAGGTCGAAGGTCTCGAGGAGCTCGCGGTCCTCGTCCTCCGGCGAGACGACCTGGATGTCCCAGCCGATCTCGGCACCGAGCAGCTGCAGGGTGTCCTCGTTGACCGACTGCGTCGCGGTGACCATCTCGCCCAGGTGGAACAGGGCGGTCACCAGCGCCGCCGGCTGGGCGCCGATGCGCTCGGCCAGGTCGGTCAGCGACGCGCCGCGGGGCAGGCGGACGACCTGCCCGTTGCCGCGGGGCAGGCTGACGCCGCCCATGCTGGGCGCGGCCATCTGGTCGAACTCCTGGCGCCGCTGCTTCTTGCTCTTGCGCCCGCGGACGGGACCGCGCCCGCCCGGACGGCCGAAGGCACCCGCGGTGCCGGCACCGGAGCCACCGCGGCCACGGCCGCGACCGCCACCGCCGCTGCGGAACCCGCCGGCCGGCGCGCCGCCGCCGCCACCGGGGCCACCGCCACCGGGACGGAAGCCACCGCCACCACCCGGGGCACCCGGGCGGCCACGGCCGCCGGGACCACCGGGACCACCGCCGGGACGGCCGGCACCGGCCGGACGCGGCGGCATCATGCCCGGCGAGGGCCGGGGCGGCATCATGCCCGGGTTGGGCCGGGGACCACCCGGACCGGCCGCGGGACGCGGGCCACCGGCACCGGGACCCGGACGCGGGCCACCGGGACGGGGACCACCGGCGCCGGGCGCGGGGCGCGGACCGCCGGCACCGGGACCCGGACGCGGGCCACCGGCCGCCGGACCCGGGCGCGGGCCGGCCGCAGCCGGACGCGGCGCGCTGCTGAAGGGGTTGTTGCCCGGCCGCGGAGCCGGGCGGGGACCCGGACGCGGACCGGCACCCGGGGCGCCCGGAGCGGCGGCGGGACCGCCGGGACGGGGAGCGCCGGGAGCCGCCGGACGCGGGGCGGCCGGACGGGCCGGACCGGGGACGGGGCCACCGGCCGGACGCTGCGCCGGCGCACCCGGACGCGGGGCGCCGGGAGCCGCCGGACGCGGACCCTGCGGCGCGGCCGGCTGCTGCACCGGAGCACTGGCCGCCGGAGCGCTGGCCGCCGGGGCGCTGGCGGCCGGCGCCTGGGGCGCGACCGGTCGCGGACCGGGGGTCGGGGCACCGGGACGCGGCGCACCCGGGCGCGGGCCCGGGGTCTGGCCGACCGACGGAGCGGGCGCCGCCGGAGCGGCGGGCGCCTGCGCGGCGGGCTGCGGCGCGGACGGGCGCGGGGCGGCCGGGCGGGCCGCGGGAGCCGCGCTCCCGTTGCCGCCGTTGCCACCGCCGTTGCCACCGCCGGTCGCGGCGCCGAGGGCCTCCCGCAGCCGCCGGGCCACGGGGGCCTCGACGGTGGAGGAGGCGGACTTCACGAACTCGCCCTGCTCCTTGAGCTTGGCGAGCACGGTCTTGCTGTCGACCCCGAACTCCTTGGCGAGTTCGTGGACGCGGGCTTTGCCTGGCACGGATCTCCTCTGGTGAGGCCGGCGGCTCGCCCGCGCGACCTCGTCGTCAGTGGTGCATGGTCTGGCTTGTCATCGTGGGGACTTCACGGCTGACTCATCCGACGACGTCCTGCTCTCGACGTGCGGACCGGCCGGGTGCCGGTCCGTCTGGGGTGCGGTCTGTCGTTCGTTCGGTGTCGCCCGTCCCGGGTCGTGGTCCCCCTGCGCCGCGGCGCCGAGGACGTGGGCCCGGAGCGGACCGGCCTCCACCGCGGCGCCGCCTCCGGGGAGGCGCAGCGCCCGGGGGAAGGCCCGGCGTCGCTCCGCTGCGTGCAGGCACTCCGGGGTGGGGTGCAGGGACGCTCCCCGGCCGGGGAGCCTCCTCCGCGGATCGGGCACGAGGGTCCCGGACCGGTGGACGACACGCAGCAGGTCGGTGACCGGAGCGCGCTTCCGGCAGCCCACACAGGTGCGCACCGGGATCGACGTTTCGGCCACCCGTCATCCTAGCGCGCGGCGGGCCCCCGTTGTTCCGGGCGCCGGGCACCGGGGCGCAGGCCCCCTCCGCCGGGGGACGGACGGCCGCCGGCGGCGCCGGCGCGCACCGGCGGCGGACCCGAGCGCAGCGGCGGGCGCCCCACCCCGGGCGAGGGCGCCGCGTCGTCGGCCTGGGCGTCGCTGCGGATGTCGATGCGGCAGCCGGTCAGCCGGGCGGCCAGGCGGGCGTTCTGCCCCTCCTTGCCGATGGCCAGCGACAGCTGGTAGTCGGGGACGACGACGCGCACCGCCTTGGCCTTGGGGTCGACCAGCGTCGCGCTGTTCACCCGGGCCGGGCTCAGCGCCGAGGCGACGAAGGTGGCCGGGTCGTCGGACCAGTCGACGATGTCGATCTTCTCGCCGTGCAGCTCGCTCATGACGTTGCGCACCCGCTGGCCCATCGGCCCGATGCAGGCGCCCTTGGCGTTGAGGCCGGGCACGGAGGTGCGGACGGCGATCTTCGAGCGGTGCCCGGCCTCGCGGGCGACGGCGACGATCTCGACGCTGCCGTCGGCGATCTCGGGGACCTCGAGCGCGAACAGCTTGCGCACCAGGTTCGGGTGGGTCCGCGAGACGGTCACCTGGGGGCCGCGGTAGGTGCGCGACACCGACACGACGTAGGCGCGCAGCCGGCTGCCGTGCGGGTAGCGCTCGCCGGGCACCTGCTCGGCGGCCGGGAGCACCGCCTCGACCTTGCCGATGTCGACCAGGACCGAGCCCTGGGCGTTGCGGCGGGCGTCGGCCTGGACGACGCCGCTGACGATGTCGCCCTCCTTGCCCGCGTACTCCCCGAAGGTCTGCTCGTGCTCGGCGTCGCGCAGCCGCTGGACGATCACCTGCTTGGCGGTGCTGGCCGCGATCCGGCCGAAGTCGGAGGGGGTGTCGTCCCACTCGCGCACGACCTCGCCGTCGGCGCCGAGCTCCTGGGCGAGCACCGCGACCTCGCCGCTCTTGCGGTCCACGTGCACCCGCACGTGCTTGGCGGCGCCGTCGGCGTGCCGGTAGGCGGTCACCAGCGCCGTCTCGATGGCCTCGATGACCGTGTCGGCGGGGATGCCCTTCTCCCGCTCGACCGCCTTGAGGGCGGTCACGTCGATGTTCACTGTCCTCCTCCGTCGTCGCCCTCGTCGTCGTCCGCCGGGTCGTCGTGCAGGTCGTCGTCGTGCAGGTCCTCGTCCGCCGGGTCGTCGTGCAGGTCCTCGTCGTGCAGGTCCTCGTCGTGGGCGGCGCCGTCGTCGCGGATGGGGCGGCCGAACTCGACCTGCACCCGGCCGGCGCCCAGCTGCGCCCACGGCACCTGCCGCGGGGTGGGCGGCTTGCGCTTGGCGCCGGGCTTGCCCGGCTTCTCGACGGCGAGGGTGACCCCGGCGTCGTCGACGGCGGTGACCCGCCCGGTCACCTGCTCGGCGGCGCCGGCCGGGCCGACGGTGACCGCGACCAGCCGGCCGGTGTTGCGCCGCCAGTGCCGCGGCTCGGTCAGCGGCCGGTCGACGCCGGGGCTGGTCACCTCGAGCACGTAGGGGGCGCGGCCGAGCTCGCCGTCCTCGCGGTCGAGCACGGCGGAGACGGCCCGGCTGACCTCGGCGACGTCGTCGAGGGACACGCCCTCGTCGCGGTCGACGACGACCCGGACGACGCTGCGCCGGCCGGCGGGGGTGACCACCAGCTCCTCGAGGTCGTACCCGGCGGCGGTGACGACCGGCTCGATCCAGCCGGCGAGCCTCGTCGCGGCCGGGTCCTGCTGACGCGTGGCGGACACGGGCTCCCTCCCCTCTGCACCGGTCGGAGCTCGTGCTCGGCGGACCGCACTCCCCGGGCACCGCGGCTCGGCGGCGCGCACGCGCGGCCGCTGACGGCGACGTACCCGGGAGGGAGTCAGGCTACCGCTCCCCCGCGGCACCGGTCCCGGCCGCTCCGGGGCGGGACACCGCGACCGCCGACCCGCCCGTCGCTGTCCGCGACGCGACCGGGCGCCTGGGAGGATGGCCGCGATGTCGACCTCCTCCCCCGCCGGGTTCTCCCGGCGCCGGCTGCTGGCCGGCGCCACCGGACTGGCGCTGCTGGCGGCCGGGTGCACCTCCGGCGAGGACGGCGGCGGATCCGCCGGCGAGGCCGCGCGGTCCGCCGAGCAGGACGACCGGCTGGCCGGCCAGGTGCCCGTGCAGGAGGCGGTGGTGGCCGCCTACGACGCCGCCGTGGCCGCCGACCCGGCGCTCGGCGGCCGGGTGACTCCCCTCGCCGCGCAGGCCCGCGAGCAGCTCGACCGGCTGCGGGAGGCGGCACCCGCCGCGACCGCCCCGCCGACGGCACCCGCGCCCGCGCCCCCGGCCGGTGCGGACCCGCTGGGCTGGCTGCGCGAGCAGGTCGCCGCCGCCGCGGCCTCCCACGCCGACGCGTGCCTGGACGCCTCGGGCGCGCGGGCGGCGCTGCTGGGGTCGGTGGCGGCCGGCCTGCGCGGTCACGAGGCCGCGCTGGTGTGAGGGCTGCTCTGGTGAGGAGGCACCGACGTGACCGCTGACGGGACGGAGACCGGCGGGGAGGACCGCGCCCTGCGGGAGGCCCTGGCCGCCGAGCACGCGTCGGTGTGGGGCTACGGCGTCGTCGGCGCGGCGCTGCCGCCGGCGGGGCGCGCGCCGGCGGTGGACGGGGAGCAGGCCCACCGCGACGTCCGCGACCGGCTGGCCGCGCTGCTCGACGAGCGCGACGCCGACCCGGTGCCGGCCGAGGCGGGCTACGAGCTGCCCTTCCCGGTGCTGTCGCCGGTCGACGCCGCCGCGCTCGGCGCCGTCCTCGAGGAGGGCGTCTCGGCGAGCTGGGTGGCGCTGCTCGACGCCGCGGAGGACACCGGCGTCCGCCGGCTGGCCCTCGACGCGCTCGTGGCCGCGGAGGTCCGCGCCGTCGCCTGGCGCGCCGCGGCCGGCCGGCCGGAGACCACCGCGGCGCTGCCCGGAATCTCCTAGCCCAGGGCGCCGAGGAAGGCGTCGGTGACGGCGACGGCGGTGCTGCTGGACTGCCCGCCCTCGACCAGCACCGCGAACGCGACGTCGCCCTGCGGGCCGGCGAGCTGGTAGCCCACGAACCAGCCGTGCGCGTCGGGCGGGGTGTTGCTGCCGAACTCCGCGGTGCCGGTCTTCCCGTACACCTCGCCGCGGTCGGCGAGCTCCCGCGCGGTGCCGCCGAGGACCACCTGGCGCATCAGCGGCCGGAGCTGGTCGAGCACCGCCGGGGCCGGGCCGGCCGGGGCGGGACCGGCCGGCTCGGCGCCCACCACCTCGACGGGGACGGCCGGGGTCCCGGCCGCGACACCGGCGGCCACCAGCGCCATCTGGACCGGGCTCATCAGCACCTGACCCTGACCGATGGCGTCGGCCGCCTTGGTCGTGCCGGTGGAGTCCGACGGGACGCTGCCGGAGAACAGCTCGACGGGGAGCTGCCAGTCGCTGCCGACGCCGTAGGAGGCGGCCGCGGCGGCCAGCGCGTCGTCGGGCAGCTGCAGGGCGGCCTCGATGAAGGTCGTGTTGCAGGACTGGGCGAAGGCCTCGGTGAACGGCACGGTGCCGAGGTCGAACTGGTCCTGGTTCTCGAACTCCCGGCCGTCGACGACCGTCGTCCCCGGGCACGGGACCGGGGTGTCGGGGGTCACCGTGCCGGCCGACAGCAGCGCCGTCGCGGTGATCGTCTTCATGCTCGAGCCGGGCGGGTACTGCCCGGTCAGCGCGTTGCCGGCCGCGGCGGCCTCGTTGGAGGAGACGGCGAGCAGCTCGCCGGTGCCCGGCCGCACGACGACCAGGTGGGTGGGCAGCGGCTGGGTGGCGACGGCGCCGTCGGCGGCCTCCTGCAGCGCGCGGACGATCGGCGTCTGCAGCGGGCTGCCGGGCACCGGCGCGACGGCGGCCACCTCGCGGCCGGGGTCGCCGGTGGCCTCGTCGGTGCTGACCACCGAGACGGTGTAGCCGGGGGTGCCGGTGAGCTGCTCCTGGAAGGCCCGCTGCAGGCCGGACAGGCCCAGCTGGTCGCCGGCGGCGTAGGCGGCGACCCCGTCGGTGGTGGTCTCCTCGATCACCTCGGCGGTGGCCTCGCCGACCCGGCCGAGCAGTGCGGCGGCGAAGCGGGGGGACGGGGCGAGCAGCCGGGTGTCGGTGGGGAAGACGGCGCCGGGGAGGTCGAACACCTGCGCGCGGATGGCCTCGAACTGCGGCCGGCGCAGGGTGATGACGGGCACGAACTGGCCGGGCGGGGCGGCCTGGACGTCGGCGGTGATCTCCTCGGCGGCGACGCCGGTGGCCGCCGACAGCGCCGAGGCGAGCGCCGGCAGGTCGGTGACCTGGGCGGTGTCGACGCCGACGTTGACCACCTCGGTGGGGGCGAACAGCGGCTGGCCGGCGGCGTCGGTGATCGCGGCGCGTTCGGGCAGCGAGCGGGTCAGCTGCAGGCGCTGCCCCTCCCCCAGCTCGGGGTGCACCAGCGCCGGCCCGGCGACGACCTCCCAGCCCTCCGCGGCCTCCCGCAGCTCGAGGGTGGCGTCGTAGGTCCAGTCCGGAGCCGCGGCGAGGTCCCAGGTGGCGGTCCAGGCGGCGGTGGCGGTGCCGTCGTCGACGGCGACGTCGCCGAGCTCGGCGGCCAGCGTGGCGCCGGGCAGGTCGGTGGCGGTCTGCTCGAGCAGTGCGGTGGTCGCGGTGGGGTCGCTGGTGCCCGCGGCGGCCGCGTCGGTGTCGCCGCCGGTCCAGTCGTCGAGGAAGGCCTGGGCGGCGGCGCGGACGTCGTCCTCGGAGCTGCCCGAGCAGGCCGTGAGGACGGCTGCGGACAGGAGGGTGAGGACCGTGCCGAGGACCGCCGTGCGTCGTGCTGCCACGTCGGCACACCCTGTCAGACGGTGACGACGATCCGCGGGAGGCTAGAAGAGGACGCTGGCGTAGCAGCCGACCTCGGCGAACCCGACGCGGCGGTACACCGCGCGGGCCGGGGCGTTGTAGTCGTTCACGTAGAGGCTGACGACGGGGGCGATCGCGGTCCGCGCGTACTCGACGACGGCGGCCATCCCGGCCGCGCCGATCCCGCGGCCCCGCACCTCCGGCGCGGTCCACACGCCCTGCACCTGGCAGGCCGCGCGCGACACCGCCCCGATCTCGGCCTTGAACAGCACCCGGCCGTCCTCGATCCAGGCCAGCGACTGCCCGGCGCGCACCAGGTCCTCGACCCGCGCGCGGTAGCCGGCGCCGCCGTCGACCCGCAGCGGGCTGACCCCGACCTCCTCGGTGAACATGGCCACCGCGGCGGGCAGCAGCACGTCGACCTCGGACGGGCGGACCGGCCGCACCCGCGGCTCGGGGACGACGGCCGGCGGGCCCTCGATGGCCAGCAGCGGCTGCCGGGGCCGGTGGTCGCGGGCCGGCCCCCAGGAGGGCTCGAGCTGCTCCCACAGCGGGTCGACGGCGGCGGCCGGGCCGACGATCGTCGAGCAGCGCCGCCCGGCCCGCCGGGCCCGCTCGGCGAAGGCGGTGGCGGCGGCCCGCTCGGCGCCGGGGACGGCGAACGGGATCAGGTTGGCCCCGGCCAGGCAGACCGCGTCGAGGCTGCGGCTGCTGCCAATGCCCCACAGCGGCGCGCCGAGCGCCGTCGGGGCGGTGCCGACCGCCTCCACCCGGCCGGCGAGCACGCAGGCCGCGACCGGGTCGGCGGCCAGCAGGCGGCGGACGGCCGCCTCGTCGCCCTCGTCGAGGACGCGGGCGGTCGGTGAGCGGAGCACGGGCGGAGCGGGAGGTCAGCCGACGCTGACGACCGGCGGGCCGGAGGCGACGCCGTCGTCGAGCTGCTCGCCGGCGAGCCGCATGGCCTCCTCGATGAGCGTCTCGACGATCTGCGACTCGGGCACGGTCTTGATGACCTCGCCCTTGACGAAGATCTGGCCCTTGCCGTTGCCGGAGGCCACACCGAGGTCGGCCTCGCGGGCCTCGCCGGGGCCGTTGACGACGCAGCCCATGACGGCCACCCGCAGCGGCACCTCCATGCCCTCGAGCCCGGCGGTGACCTCGTCGGCGAGCTTGTAGACGTCGACCTGGGCGCGGCCGCACGACGGGCAGCTGACGATCTCCAGCCCACGCTGCCTGAGGTTGAGCGACTCGAGGATCTGGTTGCCGACCTTGACCTCCTCCGCGGGCGGCGCGGAGAGGGAGACGCGGATGGTGTCGCCGATGCCCTGGCTGAGCAGGGCGCCGAAGGCGACGGCGGACTTGATGGTGCCCTGGAAGGCGGGGCCGGCCTCGGTGACGCCGAGGTGCAGCGGGTAGTCGCACTGCGCGGCGAGCAGCTCGTAGGCGCGCACCATGACGACGGGGTCGTTGTGCTTGACCGAGATCTTGATGTCGCGGAAGTCGTGCTCCTCGAACAGCGAGCACTCCCACAGCGCCGACTCGACCAGCGCCTCGGGCGTGGCCCTGCCGTACTTGGCCAGCAGCCGCTTGTCCAGCGAGCCGGCGTTGACGCCGATGCGGATCGGGATGCCGGCCGCCTTGGCCGCCCTGGCGATGTCGCCGACCTTGTCGTCGAACTTCTTGATGTTGCCGGGGTTCACGCGCACGGCGGCGCAGCCGGCGTCGATCGCGGCGAAGACGTAGCGCGGCTGGAAGTGGATGTCGGCGATGACCGGGATCTGCGACTTGCGGGCGATGACCGGCAGCGCCTCGGCGTCGTCGGTGTCGGGGACGGCGACGCGCACGATCTGGCAGCCCGACGCGGTGAGCTCGGCGATCTGCTGCAGCGTGGCGTTGACGTCGGCGGTCTTCGTCGTCGTCATCGACTGCACGCTGACGGGGTGGTCGCTGCCGACGCCGACGTCGCCCACCATGAGCTGGCGGGTCTTGCGCCGGGGCGCGAGGACGGGCGGGGGCAGTGCGGGCATGCCGAGACCGACGGAGGTCGCCATGACCCCGAGTATCCCCGCTGCGGCGGGAGGAGCGCCGACGCCTACCGGAGTGTGATCGGGTTGACGACGTCGGCGACGAGCAGCAGCCCCGACAGGGCGATGAACAGCCCGGCGACGACGTAGGCGACCGGCATCAGGCGGGCGATGTCGAACGGGCCGGGGTCGGGCCGGCCGCGCAGTCGGGCGACGACGGAGCGGGCCTTCTCGTACAGCGCCCCGGCCACGTGACCGCCGTCGAGCGGGTAGATCGGCAGCAGGTTGAACAGGAACAGCACGAGGTTGACGCTGGCCAGCAGGCTGAGGAAGAAGCTGAGCTTCTCCGCGCCGCTGAACTCCTGGATGGCGAAGACCTCACCGGAGATCCGGCCGACGCCGACCACGCCGATGGGCCCGTTCTCGTCGCGCTCCTCGCCCAGGAAGGCCGCGCGGAACAGCTGGGGGACCTTCTCGGGGATCTCGACCAGCCGCTGCACCGACTGGCTGACCACCGTGCCGAAGTAGCCGGGCAGGTCGGCGACGGACTGGCGGGCGAAGCCGACCACCGGGCCGACGCCGAGGTAGCCGGCGGTCACCGTGCCGTCCTCGGTGGCGATGACGTTCTCGATCGGGGTGACGGTCAGGTCGCGGCGCTCGCCGTCGCGCTCGACGACGAGGTCCAGCGGCTCCCCCGCCGAGCCGCGGATCGCCGACTGCACCACCGTCCAGCTGTCGTGGGCGGTGGGGTCGACCGGCTGCCCGTCGATGGCGACGATCGTGTCGCCCGGCCGCAGGCCCGCCTCGGCCGCGGGGCTGGGCACCGGGCGGGCGCAGTTCGCGCTGCCCTCCTCGCAGACCTGCCCGGCGTCGGCGCCGCTGGTGACGATCGGGATGTCGCAGACGTCGCTGCGGTCGGCCTCGGCGACGGCGATGCTCTCGGCCCCGGCCGGCACGACGCACGCGGGGACGGTCTGCACCTGGGTGGTGATGACGTTCGTGCCGATCGCGGTGAGCGTGATCGTGAAGAACAGGACGGCCAGGACCAGGTTGTGCAGCGGCCCGGCGGCCATGACGACCACGCGCTGCCACCAGGGCTTGGCGTAGAAGACCCGGCCGGCGTCGCTGGGCAGGACGTCGTTGAGCGCCTGGCCGCGCACCTCGGCGATGAAGCTGCGCATCCGGGTGGCGCGCGTGCTCTCGCCCTCCTCGGCCGGCGGGATCATGCCGACGATGCGGACGTAGCCGCCCAGCGGGATGGCCTTGATGCCGTACTCGGTCTCGCCCCGGCGCCGGGAGAAGACCGTCGGCCCGAACCCGACCATGAACTGCGGCACCCGCATGCCGAACTTCCGCGCCCACCAGAAGTGCCCGGCCTCGTGGAAGGCGATGGAGGCGAGCAGCCCGACGGCGAACGCGACGATCCCGAGGACCGTCAGGAGGGTGCTCAGCTCTGACCTCCGACGAGGGCGGCGCGGGCGTGCTGCCGGGCCCAGCGCTCGGCGGCCAGCACGTCGTCCACGCAGGTGGGGGCGCCGAGGTCCGGCGCGTCGTCGAGCGTACGCGCGACCAGGCCCACGACGTCCGGGAAACGCAGCCGGCCGGCGAGGAACGCCGCGACCGCCTCCTCGTTGGCGGCGTTGAACACCGCCGGGACGACGCCGCCGGCCTCCCCCGCGGCGCGCGCCAGCCGGACGGCGGGGAACGCGTCGTCGTCCAGCGGCGCGAACTCCCACGTGCTCGCCGTCGACCAGTCGAGGGCCGGCTGCACGTGCGGCAGCCGGTCGGGCCAGGCCAGGGCCAGCGCGATCGGCAGCCGCATGTCCGGCGGGCTGGCCTGGGCGAGGGTGGCGCCGTCGGTGAAGGTGACCATCGAGTGCACGATCGACTGCGGGTGCACCACGACGTCGATGTCGGCGTAGGGGACGCCGAAGAGCAGGTGCGCCTCGATGAGCTCCAGGCCCTTGTTGACCAGGGTCGCGGAGTTGATCGTCACGACCGGGCCCATGTCCCACGTCGGGTGCGCCAGCGCCTGGTCGGGCGTGACGTCGGCGAGGTCGGCGGCGTCGCGGCCGCGGAACGGCCCGCCGCTGGCGGTGAGCACCAGCCGGGCCACCTCGTCGGGCCGCCCGCCGCGCAGGCACTGGGCCAGCGCCGAGTGCTCGGAGTCGACCGGCACCAGCTGGCCGGGCGCGGCCGCGGCGGTGACCAGGTCGCCGCCGGCGACCAGCGACTCCTTGTTGGCCAGGGCGACGACGGTGCCGGCCCGGAGCGCCGCGAGCGTGGGGCCCAGGCCGATCGAGCCGGTGATGCCGTTGAGGACGACGTCGGCGGGGCGGGCGGCCAGCTCCTCGGCCGCCCGCGGGCCGGCGAGGATCTCCGGCAGCGCGTACTCGCCCTTCGCCCACCCGCGCCGCGACGCCGCCGCGTAGAACGCCAGCTGCAGGTCCTGGGCCGCCGTCGCGCGGGCGACGGCCACGGTGCGCACGCCGAGGGTGAGGGCCTGCTCGGCCAGCCGGGCGACGTCCCCGCCGCCGGCGGCCAGCGCGGTGATCCGCAGCCGGTCGGGGTTCTGCCCGGCGACCGCGATCGCCTGCCGGCCGATCGAGCCGGTGGAGCCCAGCACGGTCACCTCGCGCGGCTCGCTCATGCGGTGATCCTGCCAACCCCGTCCCAGGAGCGGTATCAGGCCCCAGGGGACTCATCTGCCCCTCCTGCCCCCGATTGATCACTCCGGTACAGCGCGGCGTGTGTCTGCCGATGTAGCTGTTGACGGCCCGACCGCCCGGGCCACAGACCCAGGAGGGCCTCATGTCCCGCGTGTCCCCGCTCCGCCTCTGCACCGTCGCAGGGCTCGCCGTCGGCACCGCCGCGGCCGGTCTCGCGTTCGCGCCCGCGGCCCTCGCCGTCCCCGTCGACGGCTCCCTCCCGCCCCTCGAGGGCTCCGGCACGGCCGTCATCGGCCAGCCCTACCTGCTGACCGGCACCGACTGCGTCGCCCCCGAGGGCGAGCAGGCCATCGTCTACGTGGACTTCCTCAAGGCGGCGGACGTCGAGACCTCCCCCGACACCGCCGAGCCGGTGCTCAGCCTCGAGGGGCCGGTGGACGCTGAGGGCACCTGGACGGCCACGGCGCTGTTCTCGACCGCCGCGGCCCCCGGCGAGTACGTCGTCTGGGCCACCTGCGAGCCGTACGCGGAGGTCGCGGACTACTACCCCGACTTCTCCTTCACCCTCGAGGCCGCGCCGGCCGCCACCCCCACCGCCGAGCCGACCACCCCGGCCAAGCCGACCGTCGCGCCGACCGGCCAGATCCGCGGCACCGCGGCCAACACCCCCGGTGTGGCCAGCCCCGACAGCGGCGGCGCGACCGGCGACACCGCCGCCCCCGGCCAGAAGGTCGTGAAGATCCTCAGCGGCTTCAAGCCGGGCGAGAAGGTCACCGTGACCCTGCACTCCGCCCCGCAGACGGTCGCCACCGCCACCGCCGACACCCGCGGCTACGTCCGCGTCGAGTTCACCCTGCCCGCCGGCACCCCGGCCGGTGCGCACACGCTGGTCTACGAGGGCGACCAGGGCACCTACTTCCAGGAGGCCTTCACCGTGGCCGCCGCCGCGGGCTCCGGCTCCGGTGACCACCTGGCCTACACCGGCGCCAGCATCGCGCTGCCGCTGGGCCTGGGCGCCGGCGCCCTGGCGCTGGGTGGTGGCCTGGTGCTCGTCACCCGCCGCCGCTCGGCGCAGGCCGCGGAGGCCGCGCAGGTCTGAGCATGACCGCACCGCACGACACCGACGCCGGCCAGGGCTCCCCTGGCCGGCGTCGGCCGCGTTCCGGACGGCGGAGGTGGCCCAGGGTCGCCCTCGCCGTCCTCGTGCTGCTGCTCGCCGTCGTGGGCGCCGACGCCGCCGTCCTCGCCGGCCGGGTCGGCGAGGTCGACGTCGACCTGGCCGCGGACGACTCCGACGGCCGCACCTGGGTCCTGGTCGGCCTGGACTCCCGGGCCCGCCTCCCCGAGGGCGCCGACCCGCGCGACTTCGGCACCGAGGAGGCCGTGCCGGGCAGCCGGGCCGACGTGGTCCTGGTGGTCCACCAGACCGACGCGGGCACCACGGTCACCTCGGTCCCGCGCGACCTCGTCGTCCGCGTCCACGGGCGCCCCGGGCGCCTCGCACTGACGTGGCTCGACAGCCCGCAGACCACCGTGGCCGCACTGTGCGGCCTCGGCATCCCCACCGACCACCTGGCCGGCGTGGACCTCGCCGGCTTCGCCGCGGTGGTCGACGCCGCCGGCGGGCTGGAGGTCGACGTCCCCGAGCCCGTCCGCGACCAGCCGGCCGGCCTGCTGCTGGAACGCGCCGGCCGCCAGCGCGTCGACGGCGCCACCGCACTCGCCCTCGTCCGCTCCCGCCACCCCGAGCACCTCGTCGACGGCGCCTGGGTGCCCGCGCCGGTCGACCCCGACGGCCGCGCCGGCGCGGCGGGCAGCGTCCTGGCCGCCCTGACCGAGCAGGTGCAGCGGGCCCTGGCCGCGCCGTGGCGGCTGCAGTCGGTGGCCTGGGCCGCCTCCGGCGCCCTCACCGTCGACCCCGGGACCTCCGTCGCCGACCTGGCGTCCCTGGCCCGGGCCGACGTCGGCCCGGTCACCGTCCTGCCGGCCGGCGAGCCGGAGGGCGGCACGCTGGCCCGCGAGGCGACGGCGGGGACGCACGCCACCGTGGCCGCCGCCGGGCTGTCCTGCGACGGCTGACGACCCGCCGTCCCCTCGGCCGGTGCGACGCGGGGGCGGCTGGCAGGATGGGGACCGTGAGCGAGCTGCACCGCGCCCGGATCGCGCAGGACAACCCCGCCACGGCGCGGGTCAACCAGCCCAACCGCGAGGAGGGCGTCGTCCGGGCCGGGGCACACCCGATCGAGGAGGAGCGCCCCGAGGACTGGGGCTGGCACGCCCGCGCCGGCAAGTGGGCGCAGATCGTCGGCTGGGTGATGACCCTGGCGATCCTGTCCTACCTGTGGGGCAACCACGAGGCCCGCATGGAGGACCTGTGGCTGCTGGCCATCGCCGCGATCATGGCCGGCATGCTGCTGTGGGACCTGCGCCGCAAGCGCACCGCCTGGCGCCCCTAGACGAGTAAGTCCGAACGGCCGGGAGGGTCGAAGGGCGCTGTAGACGCGGGCGGAGGGTGTTCAGGCTCGGGTTGTGACGACCGACCTCAACACCCTCCTGACCGCACTCTACGTCCGCATCGACGACCACCTGAGCCCTCGTGTGCGCGCCGGACGCCGCCCGCGGCTGACCGACTCCGAGCTGCTCACCCTGGCCGTGGCCCAAGCGCTGCTCGGCGTGCCCTCCGAGGCCCGCTGGCTGCGGCTGGTGCCCGCCGCGCTGCCCGGCGCCTTTCCGTACCTGCCCGGCCAGTCGGGCTACAACAAGCGGCTGCGCTCGGCGTTGCCGCTGCTCAAGCGCCTGATCCGGGAGCTCGCCGCCGACACCGACCTGTGGGCCGACCCGGTGTGGCTGGTCGACTCCACGGCGGTCGAGTGCGCCCGCTCCCGGCCGACCGTGGCCCGCTCGGACCTGGCCGGCATCGCCGGCTACGGCTACTGCCCGTCCCATTCGCGCTGGTTCTGGGGACTGCGGCTGCACCTGATCTGCACGCCGGCCGGGCTGCCGATCACCTGGGCACTGGCCACCCCGACGATCGACGAGCGCCAGGTGCTGCTGTGCGTGCTCGACGGCGACGCCGACCTGCTCGCCGCCCGGCCGGGGCTGCTGCTGATCGCGGACAAGGGCTATGTCTCCGCCGAGCTCGACGACTACCTGCACGCCCGCGGCGCGGACCTGCTGCGGCCCTCCTACCGCAACCGCGCACCCCGGCCCGGGCAGGCGCTGCTCGCGCCGATCCGGCAGCTGATCGAGTCGGTCTACGACACCCTCAAAGGCCAACTCGACCTGGAACTACACGGCGGTCGCAGCCTGACCGGGGTGGCCACTCGCGTCGCCCAGCGGCTGCTGGCGCTCACCGCCGCCATCTGGCACAACCGCGCCACCGGACAGCCGATCACCCGATCCCTGATCGCCTACGACCACTGATTGGGTTCGGACTTACTCATCTAGTCGGCCCCCTCCAGGGCACCGCCGCGAGCCTGCGAGCGGTGGGGAGGAGGGGGTCCTTCGTCACGTCGCCGCAGTGACCCCGATGGCCGCGCCGACGGCGTAGGTGATCCCCGCGGCCAGCGCGCCGAACAGCAGCTGGCGCCCGCCCGCGTACCACCACGGCCGCGGGGTGAAGCGCGCGGACAGCGCCCCGGCGGTGAACAGGCCGATCCCGCCGGCCAGCAGCGCCACCCACAGCAGCGAGAACCCGAGCAGGTAGGGCAGCAGCGGGACCACCGCACCGGTGGCGAAGGTGAGGAACGAGGAGACCGCCGCCGTCCGCGGGGAGGGCTTGTCACTCGGGCTGAGCCCGAGCTCGGCGACCACGTGCAGCCGCAGGGCGACGTCGGGGTCGCGGTGCAGCTGCACGGCCACCTGCCGCGCCAGGCCGGGGTCCACCCCGCGGACCCGCATCATCTCCACCAGCTCGGCAAGCTCACCGCCGGGGTTGCGCTCGAGCTCGCGCCGCTCCTTCTCCACCTCGAGGTCGAGCTGCTCGTTCTGGGTGCGCACCGAGGTGTACTCCCCCAGCGCCATCGAGATGGCGCCGGCGACCAGGCTCGCCACCCCGGAGAGCACGATCGCGCGCGAGGAGGCGCCGCCGCCGCCGACGCCGGCGACCAGCGCGGTGTTGGTGACCAGCCCGTCCATCGCGCCGAAGACGGCGGCCCGCAGCCACCCGCCCGAGACGTCGGCGTGGCTGTGCTCGTGGGCCTCGGCCGGGGCCTCCGAGGTCACTCGTCCGCCTCGGCGCCCAGCTCCACCGGCGGCTCGAGGGACGGCGCGGGCACGGCCACGGCGGGGACGCCCTCGACCCGGTCGGCGGCGGCCAGCTGCCCGCAGGCGCCGTCGATGTCCTGCCCGCGGGTGTCGCGGACCGTCGTCGGCACCCCGGCGGCGCGCAGCCGGGCCACGAACTCCCGCTGCGCGGGCAGCGGGCTGGCGTCCCACGGGCTGCCCGGCGTCGGGTTGAGCGGGATGAGGTTCACGTGGGCGCGCTTCCCGGCCAGCAGCCGGCCGAGCAGGTCGGCCCGCTCGGGCTGGTCGTTGACGTCGCGGATGAGCGCGTACTCCACCGAGTAGCGGCGGCCGGTGCGGGCGGCGTAGGCGTCGGCGGCGTCGACGACCTCGCCCACCTTCCACCGGGTGTTGATCGGCACGAGGGTGTCGCGCAGCTCGTCGTCGGGCGCGTGCAGGCTGACCGCGAGGGTGACCGCGAGGCCCTCCTCGGTGAGCTTCCGGATGGCCGGGACGACGCCGACCGTGGAGACGGTCACCGACCGCTGGGACAGGCCCAGGCCGTGCGGTGCCGGCGTCACGAGCGCGTCGAGGGTCCGGCGGACCCGGGCGTAGTTGGCCAGCGGCTCTCCCATGCCCATGAAGACGACGTTGGACAGCCGTCCCGGCCCGCCGGGGACCTCCCCGTTCGCCATCGCCGCGGCCGCCGCGACCGCCTGGCCGATGATCTCCGCCGCCGAGAGGTTCCGGGTCAGCCCGTTCTGGCCGGTGGCGCAGAAGGGGCAGGCCATGCCGCAGCCGGCCTGGCTGGAGATGCACACGGTGGCCCGGTCGGGATAGCGCATGAGCACGCTCTCTACCAGCGCGCCGTCGTGCAGCCGCCACAGCGTCTTGCGCGTGCGGCCGCCGTCGGCGCTCAGGGTGCGCACGGGCGTCAGCAGCCCGGGCAGCAGCGTCCCGGCGAGGCTGTCGCGCGCGGCGGCGGGCAGGTCGGTCATCTCCGCCGGGTCGGTGACCCCGCGGAAGAAGTGCCGGGCCAGCTGGTCGGCGCGGAAGGCCGGCTGCCCGAGCTCGGTGACGGCGGCACGCGCCTCCTCGCGGGTGAGGTCGGCGAGGTGGCGCGGCGGCTTGCCCCGGCGGGGGGCGTCGAAGACGAGCGGCAGGGCAGTCATGGCCCTCCCATGGTCCCACCCGCGTGCCGCCCGTGGGCCCGCCCGCCGGTGAGGTGGCTCGCTCAGGCCCCCGGCTGCCCGGCGTCGGTCGGGGTGGCCACCGGCGCGGGCTCGGCCTGCCCGCCGTCGGGCTCCGGCGGGTCGGTCGGTCCCTCCGGGTCCTCCGGCTCGGTGGTGTCGTCGACCGGCGGCGGGACCGGCGGGTCGGGGGTGATCGGCGGCGGCGGGGCCGACGGGGACGTCGGCGTCGGCTCGGGCTCGGGGGACGGCGTCCCGCCGGGGGCCGGCCGCGGACCCGGCCCGCTGCCGATCGAACCCGTGCCGATCGAGGTCGGCGCGGCCGGCTGCTGCGGGAGGACGGGCGACGGCTCGGGCGCCGCGGACGGGGCGGCCGCGGGCGGCGGCGCCGGCGCGGCGACGGGCACGGGCGCGGGCGGGGTGGCGGGAGGCGTCGCGGCGAGGACGGGCTCCGGCTCTCGGGTCGGCACCGGGGCCGGGGAGGGCGGCTGCTCGGCCACCGTCGGTGCCGGGACGTCGGTCGTCGGCGCGGCCGCGACGGCGTCGCCGATGCCGGTGTCCCGGGGTGTGGGGGCCGCCCTGCTGGGCGTGGGTCCCGCACTCGGTGAGGCCTGCACGGCGGCCGACGGCGCCGTCCCGGACGAGGACCGCTCCACCAGGGCCGCGCCCACGATGCCGCCGATCGCGAACAGGCAGGCCAGGACGGCGACCCCCAGCCGGCGGCGGGGCCGCTCCCGCGGGCGGACGACGACCCGCGGCGGCACGGTCCCGGTGTCGGTCGCGTCCGGCCAGGAGAGATCGGCGAACGCCGGTGGGACGGCGACCTCCTCGGGGACGGCGGCCTCCTCGGAGGCGCCGGTCTCCTCCGGGGCGTCGGTCTCCTCGTAGGCGGCGAGCTCCTCGAGGTCTGCCTCCGGCTCGGGGTCCTCCGCCGGCTCGGGGTCCTCCGCCGGCTCGGGGACCTCCGCCGGCTCGGGGACCTCGGTGTCGACCTCGGCGGGGACCTCGGCAGGGACCTCCTCCCCCGTGGCGGGGTCGGCCGGGAGAGCCGCCTCCGCGGGACCCCCCGCCTCGGGCTCCGGCTCCGCGGGCTCCGTCAGCCACTCGGGCAGCCAGTCCTGCCACTCCTCCACCGCCGACGGCAGCGGAGCCCCCGGCGCCGTCTCCTGGTCGGCGGCGGTCCCGGCTCCGTCCGGGACCTCCGGCACCTCGTCGTCCTGCTGTGCCGTCATCCCACCTCGCCGTAACGCATCGTCATTCAGAGATCACCCGGAGGAGTCATCGTGCCGGACGGACGCGGCCGGGTGCCGGAGGCGCGGCCAGCTAGCGTCGGGGAGGTGAGTCACGCCGAGGAGGCGCCCGTCCCGCTCGACAGCGTCGGGGTGGGCCCGTGGGAGGGTCCCTGGCCCGAGGACCCCCGCTACGACCCGGAGCTCCTGGCCGCCGGCGACCGGCGCAACGTCGTCGACCGGTACCGCTACTGGACCGTCGAGGCGATCGTGGCCGACCTCGACCCGCGGCGGCACGACTTCCACGTCGCCATCGAGAACTGGCGGCACGACCTCAACATCGGCACGGTCGTGCGCACCGCGAACGCGTTCCTCGCCGCCGAGGTGCACGTCGTCGGCCGTCGCCGCTGGAACCGCCGCGGCGCGATGGTCACCGACCGCTACCTCTCGGTGCGCCACCACCCCGACGCCGCGGCGCTGGGTGCCTGGGCGGGCGACGCCGGCCTGCCGGTCCTCGCCGTCGACAACCTGCCCGGCGCCCGGCCACTGGAGACGGCGGAGCTGCCGCGGGCGTGCGTGCTGCTGTTCGGCCAGGAGGGCACCGGGCTGTCGGAGGAGGCCCGGGGGGTGGCCGGCGACGTGCTGTCCATCGCCCAGTTCGGGTCGACCCGCTCGATCAACGCCGGCGTCGCGGCGGGCATCGCGATGCACGCGTGGATCCGGCAGCACGCCGACCTCGGGGCCGGCTGAGGCTCCCGCGTGCCGACCCCGGCCCGGTGGGCCAGGCTCGGCGGGGTGAGCCGACTCGACGACGTCGACCTGTCCGCGCAGCTGTCGAAGAAGGACGGCAAGCAGCAGCTCGCCGAGGCCCAGCAGCGCCTGGTGCACCTGCGCCTCCTGCTCGGCGGGCAGATCGGGTCCGGGGAGCTCGGCCCGCCGCTGTGCGTGCTCTTCGAGGGTTGGGACGCCTCGGGCAAGGGCGGGGCGATCAAGCGGCTGGTCGACGAGCTCGACCCGCGGCACGTGCGGGTCGCCCAGTTCGCCGCCCCCTCCTACGACGAGAAGCGGCACCACTTCCTGTGGCGCTTCTGGCCGGTGCTGCCCGGCTGGGGCGGCATGGCCGTGCTCGACCGCACCTGGTACGGCCGCGTGCTCGTGGAACGGGTCGAGGGCTTCGCCACCGACGAGCAGTGGCAACGCGCCTACCAGGAGATCGTCGACCTGGAGACCACGCTGGCGGCCGAGGGCACCGTGCTGGTCAAGTTCTGGATGCACGTCTCCCCCGAGGAGCAGCTGCGCCGCTTCGAGTCCCGCCGCGACGACCCCTACCGCGCGTGGAAGCTCACCGACGAGGACTGGCGCAACCGCGAGAAGCGGGAGGCCTACGAGGACGCCGTCGAGGAGATGCTCGAGCGCACCGACCACCCGGGCGGGCGCTGGACGGTCGTGCCGGCCGACGACAAGCGCTACGCGCGGGTCGCCGTCGTCCGCACGGTGTGCGAGGCGATCGAGTCGGCGCTGGCCGCCCGCGGCGTCGACCCGGACGCCCCGGTGGCGTGAGCACGCTCGTCCACCTCTGCACGCCGGCCGACTGGCGGGCCGCGCTCGACGCCGGGGCGCTGCGGCCACCCGGCCCGGTCGTGCACCTCTGGCACCCCGGGCAGGTGCACCTGCCCGCCGCGCGGCTGCACCCCGGTCGGCGCGACCTCGTGCTGCTCGTCGTCGACCCCGCCCGGCTGCCGGACCCGGTGCGGGAGGAGCCCGGCGCCGACGGCACGCGCTCCCCGCGGTTCCACGGGCCGCTCCCGACGAGCGCGGTGGTCGCCGTCGTGCCGTACCGGCCGCCGGCCGAGCCCGTGCTCCCGGCGCCGGACGACGCGCTGGGCCGGGCGGGAGCGCTGTCGCTGTCGGTGCGGACACGTCGGGCCGCCGAGGTGCGCGACGTCGCCGGCGGCGTCGCGGTGCTCGACCGGCAGTTCCCGCACTCCTACGACGACAACCGGCTGGTGCTCGGGGAACCGGTCGACGCCGAGACGATCGCCCGGACCGCCGTCGAGGTGGGCCTGCCGCACCCCGCCGCGACGCTGACCTGGAACGGCGCCGGCGAGGTCGCCGCCCGGCTGGCCGGGCGCGGGTGGCAGGCGGAGGAGCTGCTGGTCATGGCCCGCTCACCGGCCCCCGGGCTGCCCGGCGCCGAGCGCGCCGAGGTGGTCGACCAGCGGGTGGTGCACCCGCTGTGGGAGGCCTCGTGGCGCCGCTCCCTGGCCGGGGCGCCCGACCTCGACGAGGTCGTCGCGCAGCTCGTCGGCCGGGAGCACCGCACCGGGCGGGTGGTGGCGGTGCACGACGTCGTCGTGCGGACCGACGGCCGGGTGGTGGCGGCCGGCCAGCTCCGGGTGGACGGCGCCACGGCGGCCGTCGAGTCGGTGATGACCGACCCGGAGGCTCGCGGCCGCGGGCACGCCGACGCGGTGCTCGCGCGGGCCCTGGAGCTGGCCGCCGGCGCCGGGTGCGACCTGGTCGTGCTGGAGGCCGACGCCGCGGACTGGCCGCGCCACTGGTACGCGCGGCGCGGCTTCGCCGTCGTCGGCTCGGTCTGGGACGTGACCGGCCCTCAGCCTGCAGGTGCCACCCAGGACAGCAGCAGGTAGGCCACCGCGGCCGAGGGCAGCAGGCTGTCGAGGCGGTCCATGATCCCGCCGTGGCCGGGCAGCAGGGTGCCCATGTCCTTGATGCCGAGGTCGCGCTTGATCAGGGACTCGCCGAGGTCGCCGACCGTGGCGGTGACCGCCAGGGCGACCCCGAGGAGCACGCCACCCCACCAGGGCCCGTCGAGGGCGAGGGTGACTATCGGGGTGGCGACGGCGACGCAGGCCACGATCGACCCGCCCATCCCCTCCCAGGACTTCTTCGGGCTGACCGACGGCGCCATCGGGTGCCGGCCGAACAGCACGCCGGCGGTGTACCCGCCGACGTCGTTGCCGACGACGGTGGCGATGAAGGCGAGCACCCGCGCCGCGCCGTCGTCGGGCACCAGCAGCAGCACGCAGAAGCCGGCGAGCAGCGGCACGTACAGGGCGACGAAGACGCCGGTGGTGGCGTCGCGGAGGTAGTCCTCGGGCCCGTCGGCGAGCCGCCACAGCAGGACGGCGACCACGGTGAACAGGAACGCGGCCACCAGCCCGTCGGCCCCGCGGGTCCAGGCCAGCGCCAGCATGGCGACCGTGCCGACCAGCAGCGGCACCAGCGGGGCACGCGCGCCACCGGCCTCCAGCGCGCGGACCAGCTCGACGACGCCGACCAGGATCGCCACGCCGACGACCAGCAGGAACGCCGGCCGGTAGACCAGCAGCGAGGCGAGGATGACCGCGCCCAGCCCGAGCCCGACGGCGATGGCGGCGACCAGGTTGCGGCCGGCGCGGCTGCTCGTCGGCGGCACCAGGTCCGGCTCGGGGTCCGGCACGCCGCCCGGGCCGAGGGCGCCGTCCGCGTCGAGTCCCGTGGCCGCGCTGGCGCCGGCGGGGGCGGCCACCGGGACGGCGATCTCCTGGGTGGCCGGCGTGGGCGCCTGCGGCCGGGCGACGGGCGCGGTGGGCGGCCCGACCGGCCGGACCGGGTCGGGAGCCGGGCCGGCGCCGGGCACGACCGGCGGGGGCGGCAACGGCCCGGTGCGCCGGACGACCGGGATCGGCCCGGTGTCGGCTGCGTCGCCGGACGGGCCGGCCCCGGCGGCGTCGGGACGGGAGGTCATCGGAGGAGCGCGGAGGGACGCGGAGGGAGCGGCTCAGACCTCGAGCAGCTCGCCCTCCTTGTTCTTGACGGCCTCGTCGATGCTCGCGACGTGCTGGGCGGTGAGGTCGTCGAGCTCCTTCTCCGCGCGGCGCACCTCGTCCTCGCCGGCCTCGCCGTCCCGGCCGATGCGGTCGAGCTCGTCCTTGGCCCGGCGGCGCACGTTGCGGATGGCGACCTTGGCGTCCTCGCCCTTGCTGCGGGCCATCTTCACCAGGTCGCGGCGGCGCTCCTCGGTCAGCTGCGGGAAGACCACGCGGATGATCTGGCCGTCGTTGGTGGGGTTGACGCCCAGGTCGCTGTCGCGGATCGCCCGCTCGATGGCCGAGAGCTGGCCGTTGTCGTAGGGCTTGATGACCGCCATCCGCGCCTCGGGCACGGTGATCGAGGACATCTGCGGGACCGGGGTGGGGGCGCCGTAGTAGTCGACGAGGATCTTGTTGAACATCGACGGCGCGGCGCGGCCGGTCCGCACCGACCCGAGGTCCTCCCGCGCGACCGACAGGGCCTTGTCCATCCGCTCCTCGGCGTCGAGCAGGGTGTCGTCGATCACGGGTCTCTCCTCCTGGGGCGGGGCGTCCCCGCCGTGCTCTGCGGTGCGGCAGGCGCGGTGGGCGCCCGCCTCAGCTGATCAGCGTCCCGATCCTCTCACCTGCCACGGCGCGGGCGATGTTGCCGTCGCTGAGCAGGTTGAAGACGACGATCGGCATGCTGTTGTCCATGCAGAGGCTGATCGCCGTGGCGTCGGCGACCTTCAGCTGCTTGGCCAGCACGGTGGCGTAGTCGAGGTCCTCGTACAGGACCGCGTCGGGGTTGGTGCGGGGGTCGTCGTCGTACACGCCGTCGACGCCGTTCTTGGCCATGAGCAGCACCTGGCAGCCGATCTCCAGGGCGCGCTGGGCGGCGACGGTGTCGGTGGAGAAGTAGGGCATGCCGGCGCCGGCGCCGAAGATGACCAGCCGGCCCTTCTCCATGTGCCGCACGGCCTTGCGCGGGATGTAGGGCTCGGCGACCTGGCCCATCTCGATGGCCGTCTGCACCCGCGTCTGCAGGCCGACCTGCTCGCAGAACGCCTGCAGCGCCAGGGCGTTCATGACCGTGCCGAGCATGCCCATGTAGTCGGCGTGCCGGCGGTCCATCCCGGCCTCGGCGAGCTCCGCGCCCCGGAAGAAGTTGCCCCCGCCGACGACGACGGCGACCTGCGTGCCGCCGCGGACGACGGCGGCCAGCTGACCGGCGATGGACTGCACGATGCCGGAGTCGACGCCGACGTTGCCGCCGCCGAAGGCCTCACCGGAGAGCTTGAGCAGCACCCGCTTGTAGCCCGCGCCGTCGGCGGGTGCGAACGCGGTGGGCGCCGACAGCGGTGCGTGCGTCAGGGGGGTCGTCTGCGGCGTGGCGGTCTCGGTCAACTGCTCATCCCTCGCTCGACGTCGTTCTGGGTGATCCTGCCAGCCGGGCCCGGACACGCCACCGGCCCCGTCCCAGGAAGGGAACGGGGCCGGACGGGGACGACGGGGTCCTTCGGTGCGGCTCGTTACGCCTGGCCGACCTCGAAGCGGGCGAACCGCTGCACGGTCAGGCCGGCGTCGTCGAGGATCTGCTTCACCGTGCGCTTGGGCTCGGTGATCGACGGCTGCTCGAGCAGGACGAAGTCCTTGTAGTAGGCGTTGACCCGGCCCTCGACGATCTTGGTGATCGCCTGCTCGGGCTTGCCCTCCTCCTTGGCGGTCTGCTCGGCGACGCGGCGCTCGGTCTCGACCGCCTCGGCCGGGACCTCCTCGCGGCTGAGGAAGCGCGGGCGGGCGGCGGCGATGTGCATCGCCAGCGACCGCGCGGCCTCCTCGTCCCCGCCCTGGTACTGCACCGCGACACCGATGGCCGGGGGCAGGTCGGTCGCCCGCTTGTGCAGGTACACCGCGGTCGGGCCCTCGAAGGTGGCGAAGCGGGAGAGGACGAGCTTCTCGCCGATGCGGGCGGACTCGCCCTCGATCAGCGCGGCGACGGTCTGGCCGTCGACCTCGGTGGCCAGCAGCTCGTCGAGGCTGGCCGGGGACTTCTCGAGCACGATCTCGATGAGCCGCTCGGCGAGCGCGACGAAGTCGGCGTTCTTGGCGACGAAGTCGGTCTCGCAGTCGAGCTCGAGCAGCGCGCCGTGCTTGCTGACGACGATGCCGTTGGTCGTGGAGCGCTCGAGGCGCTTGCCGACGTCCTTGGCGCCCTTGATGCGCAGCAGCTCGATGGCCTTGTCGTACTCGCCGTCGGCGTCGGTCAGGGCCTTCTTGGCGTCCATCATGCCGGCGCCGGTGGCGTCGCGGAGCCGCTTGACGTCGGCGGCGGTGAAGGCAGGCATGTCACTTCCTCCTCAGGTGGAGAGCGGGGTGGGTGCGGACGTGCGGCGGCGCCGCCGCCCGGGCGCAGGTGCGCGGGACGGCGGCGCCGGCGGGTCAGCCGTTCTGGGCGCCCTGGGTGCCGGTGGCGGTGTCGCCGGTGGCGGGCACGCCCTCGACCGGGGCGATCTCCTCGGCGGACACGGCGGGCGGGGCGACCGGGGTCTCGGGCAGCGGGGCGGCCTGCGCGTCCGCGGCGGCGCCGTCGGCCTGGCCGGTCAGCAGCTCGCGCTCCCAGTCCGCCAGCGGCTCGCCGCCGCCGATGGCCGGCTCGCCGCCGTCCTCGCGCCCGGCGTTGGCCTGCGCGGCCGAGCGGGCCATGAGGCCCTCGGCGACGGCGTCGGCGACCACGCGGGTCAGCACGGTGATGCTGCGGATTGCGTCGTCGTTGCCGGGGATCTTGTAGTCGACCTCGTCGGGGTCGCAGTTGGTGTCGAGGATCGCGACGACCGGGATGTTGAGCTTGCGCGCCTCGCCGACGGCGATGTGCTCCTTCTTGGTGTCGACGATCCAGATGGCGCTGGGCACCTTCTGCATGTCGCGGATGCCGCCGAGGCTGCGCTCGAGCTTGGCCTTCTCGCGGGTCAGGCCGAGCTGCTCCTTCTTGGACAGGCTGACCAGCACGCCGGTCTGCTCCATGTCCTCGAGCTCCTTGAGCCGCTGCAGCCGCTTGTGCACCGTCTGGAAGTTGGTGAGCATGCCGCCCAGCCAGCGCTGGTTGACGTAGGGCATGCCGACGCGCTGCGCCTGCTCGGCGACGACCTCCTGCGCCTGGCGCTTGGTGCCGACGAACAGGATCGTCCCGCCGTGGGAGACCGTCTGCTTGACGAACTCGTAGGCCGAGTCGATGTACCCGAGCGTCTGCTGCAGGTCGATGATGTAGATGCCGTTGCGCTCGGTGAAGATGAACCGCTTCATCTTCGGGTTCCAGCGACGGGTCTGGTGCCCGAAGTGGACGCCGCTGTCGAGCAGCTGCTTCATGCTGACGACTGCCATGGCCGCAGCCTTCCTGTCTGCGCGCGGCCGCCGGGCGGCCACGCTCCTCGGTTGACGCGGGCGCCGGGTGACGGCCCGCCCTGGCGTCCCGCGGCGCCACCGACCCGGTGCGGGACCGGGACCGAGGTGGGGCTGCCCCGCCGGTGCGGGCGGGAGGAGGACGCGCGGAGTCGACCCGTGCACACGGGTCGCGCCGACGAGCATACGCCGTGGCGGGCGGCCTCCTCCCCCGAGGGCGGCGCCGTCCACAGGCCCCGGCGACCGCTCTCCTCCCGGCCGCCGGACGGCGAGGCTGCTGCGGGTGCGCGCCCACCTGCTCCTCGCCGTCCTGGTGGCCTGCGCGGCCGCCCTCGCCCCGGCCGGGGCCGCGGCGGGTCCCGCCGTCCCGGTCGCGGCGCCGCCGTGGGTCTCCCCGCTCGGCGAGCCGCCGGCGGTGACCCGGCCCTTCGCTCCCCCGCCGTCGGCGTACGGGCCGGGGCACCGGGGCGCGGACCTGGCCGGGGCGCCCGGGGACGTGGTCCGCGCGGCCGGGGACGGCGTCGTCGTCTTCGCCGGGATGGTCGCCGGCCGGCCGGTGGTCAGCGTCGACCACGCCGGCGGGCTGCGGACCACCTACGAGCCGGTCGCGCCCGCCGTCGGGGCCGGGCAGCAGGTGCGGCGCGGGGACCCGCTGGGCACGCTGGCCGCCGGCCACGAGGGCTGCCCCGCCGCGGCCTGCGTGCACTGGGGGCTGCGCCGCGGCGAGGTGTACCTCGACCCCCTGGCGCTGCTGCGGCCGCCGCGGGTGCGGCTGCTGCCGCTCGGGTGACCTCCCGCGCGCCGACGTCAGGCGATGTCGGCGAGCTTGGTGCGCAGGTGCAGGACGGCCTTGGTGTGCAGCTGGCAGATGCGGCTCTCCGTGACGCCGAGGACGCGGCCGATGTCGGCCAGCGTCAGCCCCTCGAAGTAGTAGAGGCTGACGACGACCTTCTCCCGCTCGGGCAGCTGCTCGACGGCGCGGGCCAGCAGCTGGCGCGACTCCCCGTGCTCGGCGACGGCCTGCGGGTCGAGGGCGTTGGCGTCCTGCAGCGTGTCCACCAGGCGCGGGGCGCCACCGTCGTCGTCGGTGAGCAGCTCGTCGAGGGCGACGACGTTGACCAGCGACAGCTGGCCGAGGAACTTGCGCACCTCCTCGACGTCCATGTCCATCTCCGCCGCGATCTCCTCGTCGGTGGGACTGCGCTGCAGCCGGCTCTCCAGGGCGGCGACGGTCCGCTCGAACTGCCGGGCCCGCATGCGCACCGACCGCGGGATCCAGTCGGTGCTGCGCAGCTCGTCGATGATCGCGCCGCGGATGCGGGACATCGCGTAGCTCTCGAACTTGACCTCGCGCGAGGGCTGGTAGCGGGTGATCGCGTCGATGAGGCCGAAGGTGCCGTAGGAGACGAGGTCGGCGTGCTCGACGTGCGCGGGCAGGCCGCTGCCGACCCGGCCGGCGACGTACTTCACCAACGGCGCGTAGTGCAGGATCAGCCGGTCGCGCAGCGCCGGTGACCGGTCGGCGACGTACTGCGCCCACAGGTCGGCGAGTGCGGCGTCGGCGTCCTCGTCGGGGTCGCCGCCGATCCGGTGGATGGTCGCCTCGGGCACGTCGGCACTCCCCGCTTCGTGGTGGGCTCGGTCCCCGCGGTGCCGCGGGGAGGCGGTGGACTGGGTGGAGTCGGGCACGGGCCCCGGTCAGGCCCTCGGGTGGGCCTGGGCGTGCACGGCGCGCAGCCGCTCGACCGTCACGTGCGTGTAGATCTGCGTCGTGGCGAGGCTAGCGTGGCCCAGCAGCTCCTGGACCGAGCGCAGGTCGGCGCCGCCCTCGAGCACGTGGGTGGCCGCGGAGTGCCGCAGACCGTGCGGTCCGACGTCGGGCGCACCCGGTGCGCGGGCCACCGCGGCGTGCACCGTGCGGCGGGCCTCGCGGGGGTCGAGCCGGCGCCCGCGCAGTCCGAGCAGCAGGGCCGGTCCGGACTCGGCGGTGGCCAGCGCGGGGCGGCCGCGGACCAGCCAGGCGTCCAGCGCCCGCTCGGCCGGGGCGCCGTAGGGGACGCTGCGCTCCTTGCGGCCCTTGCCGAGGACCCGCAGCAGCCGGCGGCCGCGGTCGACGTCGTCGACGTCGAGGCCGACGAGCTCGCTGACCCGGATCCCGCTGGCGTAGAGCAGCTCCAGCACGACGGCGTCCCGCAGCCCCACCGGCTCCTCGGCGTCGGCGGTGGACTCGACGACCGCGCGGGCCTGGTCGGGGGCGAGCACGTCGGGCAGCGTGCGGTGGGCCTTCGGGCTGACCAGCCGCTGGCCGACGTCCTCCGGGGTGAGCCCCGCGCGGCGCAGCCAGGCGGTGAGGGAGCGGGCGGCGGCCGCGCGGCGGGCGGTGGTGGCGCGGCCGGCGCCCCGCGTCCTGCCCTGCGCCAGCCAGCTGCGCAGCGCGGCGAGGTCGAGCTCGTCGACGCGGGTGCCGCCGCGGCGGGCCAGGTGGTCGAGCAGCCAGACGGCGTCGGTGACGTACCCGCGCACGGTGTGCGGGGACAGGTCCCGCTCGCCGGTGAGGAACTCCTCGTAGCCCTCGAGCGCCGCCGCGAGCACCGGGGGCAGCGCGGCGCGGGCGTCGGCGGTGCGGGCGGTCACGGTCCGACCGTCCGACGGCGCCGTCGCCCGGTCAAGGCGCCGCGCCGGTCGGTCGCCCGCGACGGAACCGCTGTCCCACCGACCTCAGCGGCGCCCCCGTTCCCGCGGCGCCGGGGCCAGTCGCCAGCCGGTGCCGGTCCACTGCACGAGGTCGGCGACCTCCAGGCCCGGGAGCACCCGCATCGCCTCCAGCGGGTCGCAGCCGGCGACGGCCGCCAGCCGCTCGGCGCTGACCCCGACGCGGACCGGGCAGGCGTCGAGCACCCGGCGGGCGAGGTCGGAGAGCCCGTCGCGCGGGGACACCGGCCGCTCGGCGGGGTCGGCGAGGTCCTCCCCGAGGCTGCCGACCGCCTCGATCACCTGCGCGGCGTTGCCCACCAGCCGGGCGCCGCTCTCCTCCTCGCGCAGCAGCTCGTGGCAGCCCACCGACATCGCCGAGGTGACCGGGCCGGGGACGACCAGCACCTGCTTGCCCAGCGCGCGGGCCCGCCGGGCGGTGGCCTGCGCGCCGGAGCGGGCCGCGGCCTCGACCACCACGGTGCCGCGGGTCAGCCCGGCGATGATGCGGTTGCGGACCAGGAAACGGTGCCGGTGCGGCGCCGCGCCCGGCGGCCACTCGCTGACCAGCAGGCCGCCGCCGTCGACGACGCGCTCGAACACCGCCGAGTGGGCGGCCGGATAGGCCCGGTCGATCCCGCACGCGAGCACCACCACGGTGGGCGCCCCCGCGGCCAGCGCGCCCCGGTGGGCGGCGACGTCGATGCCGTAGGCCCCGCCGGAGACCACCGTCCAGCCCCGCTCCCCCAGCTGGGCGCCGAGGTCGGCGGCCACGTGCTCGCCGTAGGCGGTCGACGCCCGGGACCCCACCACCGCCACCGAGCGGTCGACCGTGGCGTCGAGCGGGGCCGCACCGCGCACCCACAGCGCCAGCGGCGGCACCAGCGCGGTCGTACGGTCGCGCCGGGCGCCCGGGTCGTCGCCGTGCCCACCGGCGTGCGCGGCCAGCGTCAGCGGGTGCAGCGCCGGGCCCGGCCACTCGTCGTCCTCGGGGACGACCAGCCGCGCGCCGCAGCGCTGCGCGCGGCGCAGGTCGGCCAGGCTGGCGTCCTGCTCGGCCCGGGCGCCGACGAGGGCGCGGAGGGCGGCCGGCGCCGTGCCGTCGCGCAGCGCGCGCACCACCCCGGCCGGGCCGGTGTCCTCGACGAACCGCCACAGCTCCACCGAACCCGGCTCGGCCGCGCGGGTCAGCCACGCCCGCGCCCGCCGCAGCCCCGCGGCGCCGGCCGGTGAGGCCGGGTCGTCGACGGCCGCCGCCAGGTCGTCCTCCAGCCCGCTCACGCCGCCGCCCGCTGCAGCCGCATGCCCAGCGCCTCGGCGACGTCGTCGCCGCCGGGCGTCGTCCGGCCGTCGAGGTCGGCCAGCGTCCAGGCGACCCGCAGCACCCGGTCCAGGCCCCGCACCGACAGCAGACCGCGGTCCAGCGCCCGCTCGGCCAACGCCAGGGTGGTCCGCGGCAGCGGCCAGCGCTCCCGCAGCAGCCGCCCGGGCACCTGGCTGTTGAGCGACAGCCCGCTTCCCCGCAGCCGGGCACCGGCGGCCCCCCGCGCGACGGCGACCCGCGCGGCCACCGTGGCCGTGGGCTCCGGCGCCACGTCGGCGGCCAGCCACGCGGCCCGGGTGACCGGCGGCAGCTCCACCCGCAGGTCGATGCGGTCGAGCAGCGGACCCGACAGCCGCGACCGGTAGCGGCGCCGCTCCAGCGGGCTGCAGGTGCACGCGACGTCCCCGGCGGCGCTCGCGCACGGGCACGGGTTGGCCGCCAGCACCAGCTGCGCCCGGCAGGGGAAGGTCGCCGACCCGGCGACCCGGCTGATCGTCACCGACCCGCGCTCCAGCGGCTGGCGCAGGGTGTCCAGCGTCGCGCGCGGGAACTCCGGCGCCTCGTCGAGGAAGAGCACCCCGCGGTGGGCCCGGCACAGCGCGCCGGGACGGATCGCCCCCGAGCCGCCGCCGACGAGCGCGGCCATGGTGGCCGAGTGGTGCGGCGCCTCGAAGGGCGGCCGGCCCACCAGCGGTGCGCCGGGCGGGAGGGTGCCGGCGACCGAGTGGATCGCGGTGACCTCGAGGGCGGCCTCCTCGTCGAGCACCGGCAGCAGGCCGGGCAGCCGCTCGGCGAGCATCGTCTTGCCCGCCCCGGGCGGGCCGGTGAGGTACAGGTGGTGCCCGCCGGCGGCGGCCACCTCGACCGCGCGCCGCCCGGCCGCCTGCCCGACCACGTCGGCGAGGTCGGGAACGGGCGCCGGGGGCGGCAGCGGCCCCCGGACGTGCGGCGTCAGGCGGGTGCGGCCCGACAGGTGGTCCACCAGGTCGCCCAGCGTGGCGGCCGCGAGGACGTCGACCCCGGCGACCAGCGCCGCCTCGTCGGCGTTGCCGGCCGGGACGACGACGGTGGCGTGACCGGCGCGTGCCGCGGCGAGCACGGCCGGCAGCACGCCGCGGACCGGGCGCACCGACCCGTCGAGCCCCAGCTCGCCGAGCAGGACCAGGCCGTCGGCGGACTCGGCCGGGAGCGTGCCCGCGGCGGCCAGGACCGCGGCGGCCAGCGCGAGGTCGAACCCGCTGCCCTGCTTGGGCATGGCGGCCGGCGACAGCCCGATGGTGATCCGGCGCATCGGCCAGGAGGCGCCGGTGTTGACGACGGCGGCGCGGACGCGGTCGACCGACTGGCGCACCACCGCGTCGGGGAGACCCACGAGGACGACGCCGGGCAGCCCGGCGGACATGTCCACCTCGACCTCGACCATCGCGCCGGTGACCCCCGCCAGGCCCACCGACCAGGTGCGGGCGAGGGTCACGAGAAGGCCCCGCGCAGGTGGGTGACGACGGCCGGCCCCGTCGGCGGGACGAGCACGCCGACGACGTCGAAGCGCAGGTCGGGCGCGTGCTCGTCGTGCGCGGCCAGCCAGCGCTGGGCCAGCGTGCGCAGCCGCCGCCGCTTGGCCGCCGGCACCGCCTCGACGGGGTGGCCGAAGCCGGTGGCGCGGCGGGTCTTCACCTCGCAGAAGACGATCGCCGCGCCCTCGCGGGCGACGATGTCGAGCTCGCCGTCGCGGCAGCGCCAGTTGCGGTCGAGGACGCGCAGCCCGGCGTCGGTGAGGTAGGCCGCGGCGATCGACTCGCCGCGGCTGCCGAGGGAGGTGGTGGTGGACACCCGCCGACCGTGACCGCCGCCGGGCGCCGGCGGCGGGGCCCGCCGGGGTCTGTGGACGGCGGCGCGGGCTGTGGACGGCCGGGGCGGTCGTGTCGTCCCGGCGGGTCAGCCTCCGGGGCGTGGAGAGCGGATCAGGTGATGCGGGGCCCGTCGGGCAGCTCGAGGTCGGGCTTGTCGAGCTCCTCGACGTTGACGTCCTTGAACGTCAGCACCCGCACGTTGCGCACGAACCGGGCCGGCCGGTACATGTCCCAGACCCAGGCGTCGGAGAGCTTGAGCTCGAAGAACACCTCGCCGCCGGCCTCGCGGACCTGCAGGTCGACGGAGTTGGCCAGGTAGAAGCGGCGCTCGGTCTCCACCACGTAGGTGAACTGCCGGACGATGTCCCGGTACTCGCGATAGAGCTGCAGCTCCATCTCGGTCTCGTACTTCTCCAGGTCCTCGGTGCTCATCGCGGCTCTCCGGAGACGGTGCGCATGCCCCCATCATCGACCATGCCGCCCGCGGCGGTGAGCTGGAGCTCCCGGCCGGCGCGCGCGTCGCGGGCGCGGACGACGTTGACGAAGCGCGACCGGTGCTCGGGGCAGGGCCCGTGACGCTCCAGCGCGGCGGTGTGGGCCTCGGTCGTGTAGCCCTTGTGCACCGCGAAGTCGTACTGCGGGAAGCGCTCGTGCAGGTCGAGCATGATCCGGTCGCGGGTCACCTTGGCCAGCACCGACGCCGCGGCCACGCAGGCCGCGACCCGGTCGCCCTTCCACACGGCGAGGGTCGGCACGCCCAGGCCGGGCACGGCGAAGCCGTCGGTCAGCACGTAGTCGGCCGCGGGGTCGAGCGTGCTCACCGCGCGGCGCAGGGCCTCGAGGTTGGTCACGTGCATGCCGCGCGCGTCGAGGTCGGTCACCGGGATGACGACCACCGACCAGGAGACCGCGCGGGCGACGACCTCGTCGTAGACGCGGTCGCGGGCGGCGGCGGTGAGCAGCTTGGAGTCGGCCAGGCCCGGGACGCGGCCGCGCCGGCCGGCGGGCAGCACGCAGGCGGCGGCCACCAGCGGGCCGGCGCAGGCACCGCGTCCGGCCTCGTCGGCACCGGCGACGGCGGAGAAGCCGCGGCGGCGCAGCGAGCGCTCCATGTCCCACAGCGCGTCGCCGGGGGCGTCGGTGCCGGCGTCCGCGGGCGGGACGGGACGGCGGGTGCGGGCGGCCGGCGCGGCGGCGGCCCGCTGGGCGGGGGGAAGACGGCCTGCCATCGCCGTCCGACAGTACGACCCGGCACCGACGGCCCGGCCGGACGGTCGGCCCGCCCACCGGGCGGCGATCGGCAGGAGGTCGGTCGGCGAGAACGACCGCGGGCCGGTCCCCGGGGTCAGAGGGGACCGGCCCGCGGACCGGAGCGGGCGCCGGGGCCCGCGGGCCGGACCGCCGAGGAGGCGGACGGTCCGGACAGAACGAGAGGGCTCATGCCTCCACGGAGGCCGGGGTGGTCAGGCCGTGGGCGCCGCAGGTGCAGGAGGCCGAGCCCCGCGCGGACAGCACCAGCGAGACCGCGTGCGCCCGGTCGCGGGCACCCAGCTTGCGCAGGATCGCCTTGACGTGCGACTTGACGGTGTCCTCACTGATGAACAGGTTGCGGCCGATCTGCCGGTTGGACTGGCCCTGCAGCAGCTCGTCGAGGACGTCGGACTCGCGGCGGGTCAGCGGCACCTCGGGGGTGAGCGGCTTGCCCACGGGCGCGGCGGTGGGCTCGACCCGGCGGATCTGCGGGTCGACGACGGTGCGGCCGGCGCGAGCGGCCAGGATCGCCCAGCCGAGCAGGGTCGGCGAGGTGTTGAGCATCAGGTACCCGCGGACACCGGCGGCGACGGCCTCGTTGACCACGGCGGGGTCCTCGGAGGTGGCCAGGGCCACCACGGCGACCCGCGGGAAGCGGCGGCGCAGGTCGCGGATGACGTTGAGGGTGGCGGCGCGCCCGGCGCCCAGCTCCACGACCACGGCGTCGGGACGGGCGGTCTCGACCAGGGTCAGGGCCCGGCGCAGCTCGCCGGGGGTGCCCACCGACTGCATGCCGGCGGTCTCGTTGACCATGCCGACCAGGCCACGGCGCAGGACGGGGGCGTCGGCCAGGAGGAGCACGCGGGTGACGCCGCGGGTGGCGCTGGCCAGGGGTGCGGACACGACTTACTCCATTTCGGGGAACCGATTTGCTCTCGACCACTCCATCGGGTTCCACCGACCATTGCTTGAACACATTCTGGGGATTTTTCTGAGCCGAGTGTCCGCGACCGTCGTCACACGGGAAACGACCTCGATTGGTTGTCGACATGGCGACGACCATTCCGGGAATGGTCGTCCGAGAGGTCCGGGAACGACGACGGCGCCGTCCCGGGGGCGGGACGGCGCCGTCGGAGGACGCGGGGCGGGGTCAGCCCGGGGGCGGGCGCAGGCGGCGGTCGCGGTTCCACACCGCCACGGGGACCGCGCCGGCCAGGCCCAGGCCCAGCGGGGCGACCTGCCCGACCGCGCCCCCGATCGCACCCCCCGCCGCGGCGGCCTCGGTGCCCTGGATGTCGGGAGAATCGAGGGTGCCGAAGCGGTCGATCGGCCACACGATGAGCGCGGCCTTGCCGATGACGTCGTCGACGGCGATCGTGCCGCCGTAGCGGTCACCGACGTGCGAGCGGGAGTCGGCGGAGGCCGAGCGGTGGTCGCCCATGACCCACAGCCGCCCCTCCGGCACGGTCACCGGGCCGAAGGCGCGGGTCTCGATCGGGGTGTTCTCGTAGATGTAGGGCTCGTCGAGGGGCTCACCGTCGACGGTCACCCGGCCCTCGGCGTCGCAGCACTGCACGGTCTGCCCACCCACGGCGATGACGCGCTTGACGTAGTCGTCCTCGCTCGGCGGGGCGACGCCGACCGCGCGGCCGAGCCACAGCAGGGCGCCGGTGAACCAGTTCGACGGCTCGGAGATCTCGACCTCGGGCACCCAGGTGTCCGGCCCCTGGAAGACGACGATGTCGCCGGGCTCGGGGTCGCCGAACCAGTACGGGACCTTGTTGACCAGCACCCGGTCACCGGTGCAGCCCGGGCAGCCGTGCAGCGTCTGCTCCATCGACCCCGACGGGATGAAGAACGCCTGCGCCAGGAAGGTCTTCACCAGCAGCGCCAGTACGAAGGCCACGACCAGCAGGACGGGCAGCTCGCGCAGCAGCGAGGTCTTCTTCTCCGGCCGGGCGGCGCGGCGCTGCCAGGGCAGGCGGCGGCGGGCGGACGACTCGGGTGGCGGGTCCTCCCCGGGAACGACGTCGGCGGGCCCCCCGGACCGGTCACTGCTCATCGGAGTCAGCGTACGGCCGCGGGAGACCCGCCGTGGTCAGGCCGGGCTGTCAGCGCCCTCGACAGCGCCCGGGACGACTCAGCGCGCGACGGTCTCGCGACGCTCCTTGATCTTGGCGGCCTTGCCGCGCAGCTCGCGCAGGTAGTACAGCTTGGCGCGGCGGACGTCACCGCGGGTCACGACCTCGATCTTCTCGACGACCGGGGTGTGCACCGGGAAGGTGCGCTCCACGCCCACGCCGAAGCTGACCTTGCGGACGGTGAAGGTCTCGCGGATCCCGCCGCCCTGGCGCCGGATGACCACGCCCTGGAAGACCTGGATGCGCGAGCGGTTGCCCTCGACGACGCGGACGTGCACCTTGACGGTGTCCCCGGGGCGGAACTCGGGGATGTCGTCGCGCAGCGAGTCGGCGTCGAGTACGTCCAGGGTGTTCATCGCAGCTTGTCCTCGGTCTCAGCGGTGGATCAGCGGTGGCTCGTGTGTCGGCCCGGGCAGCGGGGTGCCCCACGCTCCGGACCAGGTGTGCGGCTGCGACTCCGGGAGGGAGTGCCCGTCGGCGGGCGCCTCCGGTCTGCAGCGACTCTCTACTGTGCCACATCCGGGCCGACGTGCCGAGCGCGGGAGGTCAGTCGACCACGCGGGGTGGCCGACGCCACGGCCCGGCGAGCAGCTCGGGCAGCACCGCGGCGAGCTCGCGCGGCGCGAACTCCACGTCGCCGGCGGCGATCTCCTCCGCCGTCCACCAGCGGTGCGGCTCCTCCCCCAGCAGCTCCAGCTCGGTGCGGCCGGCGGGGTCGACCTCGTGGACGACGTCGCGCAGGACGAAGAAGGTCTCCCGCGAGTCGACGTCGACGCCGGCGAAGGGGCCCACGTGCCGGCGGAACCACACCGGACCCTCGAGCGCGGCGGGGTCGACGACCAGCCCGATCTCCTCGGCCAGCTCCCGGGCGGCGGCCTGCCGGACGCTCTCGCCGTCCTCCACTCCCCCGCCGGGCGTGTACCAGAACAGCACCTCGCCGGGCGGGACCGCGGGGTCGGTCAACCGGGCCCCCAGCAGCAGCACCCGCCCGTCGGGATCGAGCACGACCACCCGCGCCGTCGGCCGGACCCAGGGCCGCTCAGGCACCGTCGAGGACCGCCCGGTCGGCCGGCGACAGCGCGTCCTCGGGCAGCGCGGCCAGCAGGTCGGGACGGCGGTCGGCGGTGCGCCGCAGCGACTCCGCGCGCCGCCAGCGGGCCACCGCGGCGTGGTCGCCGGACAGCAGCACCGGCGGGACGTCGAGGCCGCGCCACGACGCCGGCCGGGTGTAGGAGGGGCCCTCGAGCAGGCCGTCGGCGTGCGAGTCGAACTCCACCGACTCGCGGTTGCCGACGACGCCGGGCAGCAGCCGGGTGACCGCCTCGACCATCACCAGCACCGCCGACTCCCCGCCGGCGAGCACGTAGTCGCCGATGGAGACCTCCGACACGGGGCCGGAGGCGGCGGCCCACTCGGCCACCCGCTGGTCGATGCCCTCATAGCGACCGCAGGCGAAGACCAGGCCGGGCTCGGCGGCCCACTCCGCGGCGACCGCCTGGGTGAACGGCCGCCCGGCCGGCGTCGGCACGACCAGCCGGGTGCCCGGCGGGCGGACGGCCTCCAGCGCCCGCGCCCACGGCTCGGGCCGCATCACCATGCCCGGCCCGCCGCCGTAGGGGGCGTCGTCGACGGTGCGGTGGACGTCGTCGGTCCACTGCCGCAGGTCGTGCACGCCGACGGCGACCAGCCCGCGCTCGGCCGCCTTGCCCAGCAGCGACTGCCGCAGCGGGGCCAGGTACTCGGGGAAGATGGTGACGACGTCGACGCGGTACGGGTCGCTCACAGGTCGAGCAGCCCCTCGGGCGGGTCGACGACGACCAGGCCGCCGGCGAGGTCGACGGTCGGCACGATCGCGGTGACGAACGGCACCAGCAGCTCGCCGCCGTCGGCCCGCGCGACGACCAGCAGGTCGGCGCCCTCGTGGCGGACCGCGGTGACCTCGCCCAGCGGCGTGCCGTCGGGGAGCCGCGCGGCCAGGCCGACGAGCTGGTGGTCGTAGAAGGCCTCGGGGTCCTCCAGCGCCGGCAGGTCGGCGACCGGGACCTCGAGCAGGGTGTCGCGCAGGGTCTCGACGGCCTCGCGGCTGTCGTAGCCCTCGAACGCGAGCAGCAGCACCTCGCGGTGCCAGCGGGCGCCGGCGACGGTCAGCGGACCGCGGTCGGCGGGATCGGTGCGCAGGACCGCGCCGGGGACGAACCGGGCGTCGGGGTCGTCGGTGCGCAGCTCGACGGTGGCCTCACCGCGGACACCGTGGGGCCGGCCGATGCGGCCGACCACCACGGTGTCCGGAGGAGTGGGTCCCACGTCCGGGACGCGGGGGCTCAGCGCCCGTCGGTGTCGACGACGTCGACCCGCAGGCCGCGGCCGCCGACGCCGGCCATGACGGTGCGCAGGGCCTTGGCCGTGCGGCCGCCGCGGCCGATCACCTTGCCGAGGTCGTCGGGGTGGACCCGGACCTCGAGGGTCTTGCCGCGGCGACCGCCGACGAGGTCGACGGTGACGTCGCGCGGGTGGTCGACGATTCCCTTGACCAGGTGCTCGAGCGCCTCTTCGAGCACGTCTTACTCGGCGGGCGTCTCGGCCGCGCCGTCGGTGGCGGCGGGCGTGGCGTCGGCAGCCGGGGTGGCGTCGGCGGCCGGGGTGGCGTCGGCGGCCGGGGCGGCGTCGGCCTTGGGGGCGGCCTTCTTCTTCGGGGTGGTGGCACCCGCGGCCGGCTCCTCGCCGGAGCTGCGGACGGCCTCCTCGTAGAGGGCCTTGCGGTCGGGCTTGGGGGCGGCGACCTTCATGGGCGGCGGAGCCGGCTCGCCCTTGAACTTCTGCCAGTCACCGGTGACGCGGAGGATGGCCGCGACGGCCTCGGTGGGCTGGGCGCCGACGCCGAGCCAGTACTGCGCGCGCTCGCTGTCGACCTCGATGAAGGAGGGGTCCTCCTTCGGGTGGTACTTGCCGATCGTCTCGATCGAGCGGCCCTCGCGCTTGGTGCGCGCGTCGGCGACGACGATCCGGTAGTACGGAGCACGCATCTTGCCCAGACGCATGAGCTTGATCTTGGTGGCCACGGTGGCTCGGATTCTCCTCGAACGCTGTTCGTCGGTGCTCGCCGGACGGACGCGTGGGGTTACGCCGGGGCGGAGCCAGGGACACGGCCGGCGACGGTGAGAGGGCCGCGCGCCGCCGTGTTCGACCGACCATCATGCCAGACGCGCGCGGGCGTGCAGGAGCCAGCCGGGGACGGCGCCGCTCCTCAGGTCGGCTCGATCTCCACGAGGTTGTCCGAGAAGGTGGGGGCGCGGCCGAGGTCGGCGAACACCGAGGGGCTCAGCGCGTTCACCGTCGCCCCGCGCGAGTGCTTGCGCCAGGCCCCCATCGGGGAGACCACCACGCCGGGCGCGACGTCGGTGGTGACGTGCACCCGGGCGGTGAACCGGCCCCGGTCGTTGACGACGGTGGCCTCGGCGCCGTCGGCGAGACCCCGGGCCGCGGCGTCCTCCGGGTGCACGTGCACGGCGGGCACGCCCTGCACCCGCTGCTGACCGGGGCGGTCGCCGAAGCTCGAGTTCAGGTAGGCGTGCGACTTGGGCGACAGCAGCGTGAGCGGGTAGCGGCCGTCGGGCCGCTCGCGCGGCGGGACGTAGTGCGGCAGCGGGTCCACCGGCTCGCCGGCCTGGTGGTCGTTGGACCCCTGGCGGAACAGCGGCAGCACGAAGTTCCCGCCGGCGGCGGCCGAGGAGAGGAACTCCACCTTGCCCGACGGCGTGGGGAACCCGCCCTCGGCGTGCGGGGCGTACTCGTCCGGGCCGGGGAGCCGCAGCCGCGCCCAGCCGTCCCGGGCCAGCGTCTCCGGCGTGATCCCCTCCAGGACCGGCGAGGACCAGTCGAACGCCTCGGCGATCATCTCCTCGTCGGTGCGGCGGAACACCGGCTCGGTGAACCCCATGCGCGCGGCCAGCCGGCGGAACAGCTCGGTGTTGGGCACCGCCTCGCCGAGCGGCGCCACGGCCGGCTCGTTCAGCGTCACGTAGAGGTGACCCCAGGAGAACATGAGGTCCCGCTGCTCGAGCTGGGTCGTGGCGGGCAGCACGATGTCGGCGTAGTCGGCGGTGTCGGTGAGGAAGTGCTCGCTAACCACGGTGAACAGGTCCTCGCGGGAGAGCCCGGCGACCATCCGGTCCTGCTCGGGACAGACCACCAGCGGGTTGCTGTTGTAGACCACCAGCGCCCGGATCGGCGGGTCCAGGTCCAGCTCGCCGGTCAGCGCCCGGCCGAGCAGCCACTGGTTGACCACCCGCGTCCCGGGCCGGATGAACTCCGCGCCGAGGAACGCCGGCCAGTTGACCGGGAAGGCCCACAGCGGCAGCTGCAGCAGGCCGCCGCCCGGACGGCGCCAGGCCCCGGTGAGCGCGGGCAGGCAGGAGATGGCCCGCACGGTCTGCCCGCCGCCGGCGTGCCGCTCGATGGCGACCCCGATCCGGATGACCGAGGGGTCGGCCGCGGCGTACTCGCGCGCCAGCGTCCGGATGTCCTCGGCGGGGATGCCGGTCTCGCCGCTGGCCCACTCGGGGGTGTAGGTCGCCACGCGCTCGGCGAGCTCGTCGAAGCCGACGGTGTACCGCGCGACGTAGTCCTCGTCGGTCAGCCCCTCGCCGATGATCACGTTCATCATGGCCAGCGCCAGGGCGCCGTCGGTGCCGGGACGGATGGGGATGTACCAGTCGGCGTGCTGCGCCGTCCGGTGGCGGACCGGGTCGATGACGACGACCTTGGCCCCGCGCCGCTGCGCCTCGGCCACGAACGGCCACAGGTGCAGGTTGGTGCTGAGCATGTTGTTGGCCCAGATCACGATGTAGCGGGCGTGCACGAAGGACTCCGGGTCGACGCCGGCGGTGGCGCCCACCGTCATCGCGTAGGCGGTGCAGGAGCCGGAGTCGCAGTAGGTGCGCTCGCTGACGGTCGCGCCGAGCCGGTTGAAGAACGGGTCGCCGACGTTGAGGCCGTTGAGGATCCCCTGCGTGCCCAGGTAGCTGACCGGCATGATCGCCTCGGCCCCGGACGTCTCGACGATCTCGGTGAAGCGCCCGGCGATCTCGTCGAGCGCCTCGTCCCACGAGATCCGCTCGAACCGCCCGCTGCCCTTCGGGCCGGTCCGCCGCAGCGGGTGCAGCACCCGGTCCTCGCTGTAGACCGTGCGCTCGTAGTCGTTCATCTTCACGCACAGCACGCCGCGGGTGTAGGGGTGCGACCGGTCGCCGCGGACCCGCACGGCGCGGCCGTCCTCGACCGTGACCTCCATCGCGCAGGTGTCCGGGCAGTCCAGCGGACAGGCGCCGTGCACCGTCGTCGTCCCCGTCGTCCCCGGCACCGGCAGGTCGGTCACGGCCATGGTCGTCCTCCTCCCCCGGGGACGTCGTCCCCGGCGCGGTGCGGGGATCGTCGCGCGCCGCGGGGCCGCCGGTTCGACGGTGCGTGCCGCGCCCTCGACCCCCAGCGCCTTCCGCGGGGCCGGTGACGCGTGGCACGCTCGGCCCGTCCTGCCCAGGACGGTGCCGCGCGCGGGCCCGCGCGGCCGACCCCGAGCGAGGTCCGATGCCGACGTCGACCACCACGCGGTGCAGCGGCGTCCGGCCGTGGCGGGACCTGCTGGGCGAGCACTTCGTGGACCTCGACGTCGCCCCGGTCACCGACCGGCCGGTCTCCGGCGAGGTCTCCAGCCGGACGCTGGGGTCGCTGCAGCTGTCCCGGGTGGGGTCGGTGGACCAGCGGGCGGTGCGCACGGCCGGTCTCGCCCGCGCCGACGGGCGGCGCTACGTGCAGGTCGGGCTGCTCGAGCGGGGCGCCGCCCGTGTGCAGCAGGACGGCCGGGAGTGCTGGCTGCAGCCCGGGGACTACGCCCTCTACGAGACCGACCGCCCCTTCACCTGGGAGCTGTCGGCCGGGACGGCGCCGGCCTGGTCCCTCCTGGTCGTCACCTGGTGCCGCCCCGAGGCCTCCGCCGGCGCGCTGACCGCGCGGCGCCTGGACGGCTCGGCCGGCCTCACCGGGGTGCTCGGCCGGATGATGACCGACCTGGTGCACAGCCCCGACGTCACCGCCGCCGACCCCGGCGACCGGCTCGCCGCCGAGCTGCTCGACCTGGTCACCACCGCGGCCGGCGCCGCGCCGCCGCGGCCGGCCGGGTCGCCGCGGGGCGAGGACGCCCTGGTCGGCGCCGTCCGGGCCTACGTGGAGGAGCACCTCGCCGACCCGGGGCTCGGCCCGCGGGAGATCGCGGCGGCCCACTTCGTCTCCGTCCGCCAGCTGCACCGGCTGTTCGCCGCCCGCCAGGAGACGGTGGCCGGCCACGTGCGGCGCCGGCGTCTGGAGCGGGCCCGCGAGGAGCTCGGCCGGGCCGACGCGCGCGGCCTGCCGGTGTCGGCCGTGGCGCGCCGCTGCGGCTTCGCCGACCCGTCGGTGTTCGGCCGGGCCTTCCGCGCGGCCTACGGCCTCACCCCCTCCCGCTACCGGGCGCTGGCCGCCCGGGGGTGAGGCCCCCGCTCAGCCCCGCGCGCGGGCCAGCACCGTGGCCGCGGCGTCGGCCACCGCGACCTCCGACCGCTCGCCGGTGGCCCGGTCGCGCACCTCGACGACGCCCTGCGCCAGCCCGCGCCCGACGGTGACGATGGTCGGCATGCCGAGCAGCTCGGCGTCCTTGAACTTCACGCCGGGCGAGACCTTGGGCCGGTCGTCGTAGAGGACGGTCAGCCCGGCCCCGACCAGCTCCTGCGACAGCGCCTCGGCGGCCTCGAAGACCGCCGCGTCCTTGCCGGTGGCCACGACGTGCACGTCGGCCGGGGCGATCTCGCGCGGCCAGACCAGGCCGAGCTCGTCGTGCGTGGACTCGGCGATGGCGGCCACGGCGCGGGAGACGCCGATGCCGTAGGAGCCCATGGTGACCGTGACGAGCTTGCCGTTCTCGTCGAGGACCTGCAGGTCCAGGGCCTCGGCGTACTTGCGGCCCAGCTGGAAGATGTGCCCGATCTCGACGCCGCGGGCCAGCTCCAGCGGGCCCGAGCCGTCGGGGGCGGGGTCACCGGGCAGCACCTCGGCGGCCTCGACGGTGCCGTCCCAGGAGAAGTCGCGGCCGGCCACCAGGTCGAACACGTGCCGGCCGGGGGCGTTGGCGCCGGTGACCCAGCGGGTGCCGGGGACCACGCGGGGGTCGACGAGGAAGCGGATGCCCGACTCGCTGTCCTTGCCGAGCACCTGCGGGCCGATGTAGCCCTTGACCAGCGCGGGGTGCGCCGCGAAGTCGGTGAACGGCTCCACCTCGGCCGGGGCGACCTGGGCCTCCAGCCGCTTGACGTCGAGCTCGCGGTCGCCGGGGATGCCCACGACCAGCGGCTCGCGGGTGCCGTCGGGGTGCACCAGCGTGACGACGACGTTCTTCAGCGTGTCCGCGGCGGTGTACCCGGCGTCGGGGAAGAGCTCGCGGGCGACGGCGACCAGCGTCTCGATGGTCGGGGTGTCGGGGGTGTCCTCGACGTGCGCCTCGGGCAGGCCGTCCAGCGGCACGGGGTCGGGGACGACGGTGCCCACCGCCTCGACGTTGGCGGCGTACCCGCCGGGCGAGCGGACGAAGGTGTCCTCGCCGATCTCGGTGGGGTGCAGGAACTCCTCGCTCTTCGACCCGCCCATGGCCCCCGACATCGCCGAGACGATGACGTAGTCCAGGCCCAGCCGGTCGAAGATCCGGATGTAGGCGGCGCGGTGCGCGGCGTAGGAGGCGTCGAGGCCGGCGTCGTCGACGTCGAAGGAGTAGCTGTCCTTCATCGTGAACTCGCGGCCGCGGAACAGCCCGGCCCGGGGCCGGGCCTCGTCCCGGTACTTGTCCTGGATCTGGTAGATCGACAGCGGCAGGTCCTTGTACGACGAGTACAGGTCCTTCACCAGGAGGGTGAACATCTCCTCGTGGGTGGGGCCGAGCAGGAAGTCCGCACCCCGGCGGTCCTGCAGCCGGAACAGGTTGGGGCCGTACTCGGTCCAGCGGCCGGTGGCCTCGTAGGGCTCCCGCGGCAGCAGCGCCGGGAAGTGCACCTCCTGGGCGCCCATCGCGTCCATCTCCTCGCGGACGACGCGCTCGACGTTGCGGAACACCCGGTAGCCCAGCGGCAGCCACGTGAAGCCACCGGGCGCGGCCCGCCGGATGTAGCCGGCCCGCACCAGCAGCCGGTGGCTCGGGACCTCGGCGTCGGCCGGGTCGTCGCGCAGGGTGCGCAGGAACAGCGTGGACATCCGCAGCAGCACGCGAGCAGTCTCCCAGGCCGCGCGAACCGGTTCTCCGCACACCTGTGCACGTCGGGGCCAGTCACTCGCAATCGCGCCGCAAGGCCCCCGCGCGAGCGTCGTCGGCAGCGAGCCACCGACCGGTGGCCACCGACCTCCCGGAGTCCCCGATGCGCACCCGCCCCCGTCTCGCCGGCCTGGCCCTCGCCCTCGCCGCCGGCGCCTCCCTCGCCGCCTGCACGACGTCGGTGACCGGCGAGGCCACGCTCGTCTCCGCCGCCGAGGACGCCACCGCCGCCACCCCGGAGACCGGCGGGACGACCTCCGCCGAGCCCACCGCCGAGCCGACCGCCGAGCCCACCGAGCCGACGCCGGCCGAGCCGACCGCGGAGTCCGTGCCCGCCGACACCGGCGGGGAGGACCTGCCCGTGCCCGGCGCCGGTGTCCCCGGCGACGCCGGCCTGTGCCAGGCGGTGGCCGGGTGGTTCGGCTACGCCGGCCTGGCGCTGATCTCGGTCGACGAGACCGGGTACGTCGACCCGGCGAACGTCGTCCCGCTGCTGGAGGCGCTGCGCGACGCGCCGGCCGACCACCAGGACGCCAGCGCCCCGGTGCTGGCCGCCGCCGAGGACGTCTCGGCCGCCACCGACGCGGCGATCGACGACATCGAGTCGGGCACCGACGTGTTCGTCGCCTTCGAGGGCCTCACCCAGCCGGCCACCGACTTCGGCACCGCCTGCGCCGCCGCCGGCGTCAGCGTCTGAGACCGCGGTCCCCGGGCGGGGTGTCACCCGGCCGGGGCGTCCCCCCGCCCGGGGGTGACACCCCGGTCCGGGCCGCCCCTAGCGTGCCGCCCCATGCCGACACACCCCCAGGCGCAGGCCTTCCTCGACATGGTCGCCGACGCACCCCCGCTCGACAGCTGCACCGTCGAGGAGAACCGCGCGCAGCTCGCCGCCGTCGTCCCCCTGACCGGCGACCCCGCACCGCTCGCGGACGTGCGGGACACGACGCTGCCCGGGCCCGCCGGTCCCGTCCCGGTCCGGGTCTACCGCCCCAGTGCCGACGACGGGCTGCCCGCCGTGGCCTACTTCCACGGCGGCGGCTGGGTGCTCTGCGACCTGGACACCCACGACACGACCTGCCGGGACATCGCCCGGTACGCCGGCGCCGTCGTCGTGTCGGTCGACTACCGCCGCGCGCCCGAGGCGCCGTTCCCCGCCGCCTACGACGACTGCCTGGCGGTGACCCGGGCCCTGCTCGACGGCTCCGCCGGGCTGGGGACCGACCCGGCGCGGGTCGCCGTGGCCGGGGACAGCGCCGGCGGCAACCTGGCCGCCGGCGTCGCGCAGGCCCTGCGCGACGCCACGCCCGCACTGGCCCACCAGGTGCTGGTCTACCCGCTGACCGACGCCCGCACGGGCCGGACCGCCAGCTACCGCACCTACGGCGAGGGGCACTTCCTCACCCACCGCGACATCGACTACTTCCTGCAGGCCTACGCCGGGGACGCCGACCGGACCGACGTGCGGCTCTCACCGGCGCTCGCGCCCGACCTGTCCGGGCTGGCACCGGCCACCGTCGTGACGGCCGAGTGCGACCCGCTGTGCGACGAGGGCGCGGCCTACGCCCAGGCCCTCGCCGACGCCGGCGTGCCGACGCTCTACGAGTCCTTCCGGGGCCAGGTGCACCCGTTCGTCCTGCTCGGCAGCATCGTGGACGACGCCGACGCGGCCCGCCGGCTCATCGGCCGGCGGCTGGCCGAGAGCTTCGGGTCCACCCCCGCCGTCTGAGACCGCCCGGGGCGCTCAGGCCACCACGCGGCCGCGCAGCAGCGTCAGCCGCGGCCGGGTGAGGGTGTCGAGGTCGGTGCGCGGGTCGGCGTCGTAGACGACGACGTCGGCCGGCGCGCCCTCCTCGATGCCCGGCAGCCCGAGCCAGCTGCGCGCCGACCACGACGCCGCGGCCACCGCCGCCTCGGCCGGCAGCCCCGCCCCGCACAGCGCGCGGACCTCGTCGGCGATGCGGCCGTGCTCGATGCCGCCGCCGGCGTCGGTGCCGGCGAACACCGGCACCCCGGCCTCGTAGGCGGCCCGCACGACCGCACCCGAGCCCGCGTACAGCCGCCGCATCGTGCTGGCGTAGGAGGGGAAGCGCTTCTCCCCCGCCGCCGCGAAGCCCGGGAAGTTCTCCACGTTGACCAGGGTCGGGACGACGGCGGTGCCGCGGGCGGCCATCTCGGCGACGAGGTCCTCGGTCAGCCCGGTGCCGTGCTCGATGCAGTCGATGCCGGCGCGGACCAGGCCGGGCAGCGCGTCGGTGCCGAAGGTGTGCGCGGTGACCCGCGCGCCCTCCTCGTGGGCCGCGGCGATCGCCTCGGCCACCACGTCGTCGGGCCACTCCGGTGCCAGGTCGCCGACGGCACGGTCGATCCAGTCGCCGACGAGCTTGACCCACCCGTCGCCGCGCCGGGCCTGCACCCGCACCGCGGCGACGAGGTCGGCGGGCTCCACCTCGACGGCCAGCCCCGGGATGTAGCGGCGGGTCGCGGCCACGTGCCGGCCGGCGCGCACGATCGTCGGCAGGTCGGGCTCGTCGTCGAGGGCCCTCGTGTCGACCGGGGAGCCGCAGTCGCGCAGCGCCAGCACGCCGGCGGCGCGCTCGGCCAGCGCCTGCTCCCGCAGGCCGGCGAGGTCCTCGACGAGCACCCCGCCGCGGCCGATGCCGACGTGGCAGTGCGCGTCGACCAGGCCCGGCAGCAGCCACCCACCGCGGGCGACGGTCTCCGCGCCGGGCACCGGCTCGGTGGTGATCCGGCCGTCGCGGACCCACAGGTCGCGGTGCTCGCCCTCGGGGAGGACGACGCCGGACAGGTGCAGCGCCGGGGCGCTCACCGGCCGGGCCGCTCGTCCCCGAACTTGCTGAAGTCGAGCGTGGACAGGTCGGGCAGCGCCTGGCCCGGCGGCAGCGACGGCATCCCGCCGGGCAGCCCGCCGCCGAAGCCGGCGCCCGGCGGCAGCGCCGGGGCGCCCATCGGCCGGCGGGCCGGGGCCTTGCCCTTGCCGCCCTTCTTGCCCTTGCCCTTCTTCGACTGCGCCTGCATCTGGCGGCCGCGGGCCTTCTTCGACATCGGGCCCATGCCCGGCAGGCCCATGCTGCCGGCCATCTGGCCCATCATCTTCTGGGCCTGCGCGAAGCGCTCCAGCAGCTGGTTGACCTCGGTGACGGTGACGCCCGAGCCGTTGGCGATGCGCACCCGCCGCGACGCGTTGATGATCTTCGAGTCGACCCGCTCCTGCGGGGTCATCGAGCGGATGATCGCCGCGGTGCGGTCCAGGTCGCGGTCGTCGACCTGCTTGAGCTGCTCCTTCATCGCGCCGGCGCCGGGCAGCATGCCGAGCAGGTTGGCGATGGGGCCCATCTTGCGGATGGCCATCATCTGCTCGAGGAAGTCCTCGAGGGTGAAGCCCTCGCGGCTGACGAGCTTGCCGGCCATCTTCTCGGCCTGGTCGGCGTCGAAGGCCTGCTCGGCCTGCTCGATGAGGGTGAGCACGTCGCCCATGCCGAGGATGCGCGAGGCCATCCGCTCGGGGTGGAAGACGTCGAAGTCGGTGAGCTTCTCGCCGGTGGAGGCGAACATGATCGGCTGCCCGGTCACGTAGCGGACCGACAGCGCCGCACCACCGCGGGCGTCGCCGTCGAGCTTGGTGAGCACCACGCCGGAGAAGCCGACGCCGTCGCGGAAGGCCTCGGCGGTGGTGACGGCGTCCTGGCCGATCATCGCGTCGACGACGAACAGCGTCTCGTCGGGCTGCACGGCGTCGCGGATGCCGGCGGCCTGGGCCATCAGCTCGGCGTCGATGCCCAGGCGGCCGGCGGTGTCGACGACGACGACGTCGTGCATCGTGCGGCGGGCGTGCTCGATCGAGTCGGCGGCCACCCGGATCGGGTCGCCGACGCCGTTGCCCGGCTCGGGCGCGAAGACGTCGACCCCGGCCTGGCCGGCGACGATCGAGAGCTGGTTGACCGCGTTCGGCCGCTGCAGGTCGGCGGCGACCAGCAGCGGGGTGTGGCCCTGGCCCTTGAGCCAGCGGCCGAGCTTGCCGGCGAGGGTGGTCTTACCGGAGCCCTGCAGGCCGGCCAGCATGATCACCGTGGGCGACTGCTTGGCGTAGCGCAGCCGGCGGGTCTCGCCGCCGAGGATCTCGATGAGCTCCTCGTTGACGATCTTGATGACCTGCTGGGCGGGGTTGAGCGCCTGCGAGACCGCGGCGCCGCGCGCCCGATCCTTGACCGCGGCGATGAACGCCCGCACCACCGGCAGGGCGACGTCGGCCTCGAGCAGCGCGATGCGGATCTCGCGCGCGGTGGCGTCGATGTCGGCGTCGGTCAGCCGGCCCTTGCCCCGCAGGCCGGTGAAGACCTTGTCGAGGCGGTCGGAGAGGGTCTCGAACACAGCACGTCCTCGTCACAGCTCGCGGCGCGGCCGGCCCGGTCCACCCGACCGGCGACACGGCGAGGTCCCGGTCCGACCGGGCCACGCGCCTCCTGCCTCCCAGGGTATCGACAGCGGCGGCCACGTCCCGCCGCTCCGCGGACACCGGCCGGTCGCCGTCGGCGTCGTCGACTCGACAGGCGAAGCGCGTTGTCCCAATTCCCCTTCGTCCGTTGGCTGCTGCCGACCTCGGTCCTCGCCCCGGTGGGGGCGGCCGCGGCGGGCCTGGGCACCGGCGCCGCGGCCTGAGCGCGGGGACGCTCAGGCGGAGTCGGCCGAGGGCCGGTCACGCACGACCAGCTCCAGGAAGTCGCCGACCCGCACGTGGTCCTCCAGCGGGTGCCGGAACCGGCCGCGCTCGACGACGGTGTAGTGGTTGCGCCGCCCGACGCGCTCCCGGACGACGTAGCCTGCCTCCTCGAGGTCGGCGAGGATCATCTGCACCGCCCGCTCGGTGATGCCGACGCGGCCGGCGATCTCGCGGATGCGGGCCTCGGGGTCGACGGCGAGGCTCACCAGCACGTGCCCGTGGTTGGAGAGGAAGGTCCACCCCGGCGAGGACGCGGTCACGGGAGAACCGTAGACGGCGCGGGTGCCCGGCGGGCACGGCGCCGCCGGCGGCCATCGCACCTCCGGACCCCTGTACAGGAAGAGCATTTCCTGTATCGTGTTTCCTGCGAGGGGAGTACCCGACCGCATCCGCGAAGCCGCCGCCCGTCAGTCCCGGCCTCCGGCCCGGGCGCGGCCGGTCCTCCGGGACCGGGGGAGACCTCGCCGCACCGTGGGAGCCCCCGTGACCGCGACCGTCCCCGCAGCACCGCCTCCCGCGCCGGCCCGCACCCGGCCCGCCCCCCTCCCCCGGGGCGTCCCGCCCCGGCTGCTCGTCCCGCTCACCGGCCGGGAGGGCGCCCTCGCGGCCCTCGACGAGGCCCACACCCTCGCCCGCGAGACCGGCCGCGAGGTGCACACCGCCCTGCTCCTCCCCCGCCTCCCGGTCACCACGGACCCCGCCCTCCTGGCCCGCCTCGGCGAGGAGGCCGGACGGGAGGTCGCCGACCTCGTCGCCCTGGCCACCCAGCGCGCCGCCGCGGCCGGCCTGCCCGCGCGGATCACCGTCCACCGCCTCGGCGGCCTGCGCGGTCGCCGCCGGGAGCGGGTCCTCGACCGCGCCGTCGCCCGCCTCGCCCGGCAGCTCGACGCCGTCCCGGTGGGCCGGCCGGTCCCGTGACCGCCACCGTGCCACGGGTCCCCGGCCCCTCTCCCGAGCAGGTCGTCCTGCTGCAGTCAGTGCGCGACGAGCCGTGCGTGTCGCTGCTGGCCACGACCACCCCCGCCGCCCGCATGACCGACGCGGACGCGCGGACCCTGCAGCGGCTGGCCGGCGAGGCCGGGGCGCGCCTGGCCCGCGACGGCGCTCCCGCCGAGCTCGCCGACGCCCTCCAGGAGCTCGTGTCCGCCGCCCGCGGCGAGCCCACGGGCGCCGGCATCGCGCTGTACGTCAACCGGACGATGCGCCAGGTGGTGCGCCTGCCGGTGGGGGTGCCCGACCGGGTGGTCGTCGACCCCACCTTCGCCACCCGCGACCTCGTCCGGGCGCTGCACCGGATCCCGCGCCACGTGGTGCTGCTGCTGTCGGAGCAGGACGCGCGGCTGCTCGAGGGCGGCGCCGGGACCCTGCGCCCACCCCGACGGTCGGCGTTCCCGCTCCGGGCCGACGACGACGCCGGCGACGCGTTCCTGCGGCGCGTCGACCGGGCGCTGGGCACCTTCCTGCGGCTGCACCCCGCCCCGCTGGTGCTGGTCGGCGGGCACCGGGTGGTCGGCCGGTTCCGGCGGCTGTCGCGCAACACCGGGCGGCTGGCCGGGACGGTGACCGGCCACCTCACCCGCGCCCCGCTGTCGGTCCTGGTCCCGCGGGTGCGCGAGGTGCTCGACGGCTACCTGCTGTCCCGGCAGGGCGAGGCGCTGGCGCACCTGGACCGGCGGCGCTCCCGGCAGGCCGTGGTGGAGGGCATCGACGCGGCGTGGCTGGCCGCGCGGCGGGAGCGGCCGGAGATGCTCGCGGTGGAGGAGGGCTTCTGCCTCGCCGCCCGGCTGAGCCCCGACGGCGACTTCCTCCTCCCCGCCGACGACGTCGAGCACCCCGACGTCGTCGACGACGTGGTGGACGAGCTGATCGAGACGGTGCTGGTGCGCGGCGGCTGGGTGGCCTTCGTGGCCGACGGCGCGCTGGCCGACTCCGGGCGGGGGGGGGGGGCCCCCCCCCCCCCGCCCCCCCCCCCCCCCCCCCCCCCCCCGGCCGCCCCCCCCCGCCCCCCCCCCCCCCCCCCCCCCCCCCCCCCCCCCCCCCCGCCCCCCCCGCCCCCCCCCCCCCCCCCCCCCCGCCGCCGCCCGCCCCCCCCGCCCCCCGCCCCCGCCCCCCCACGCCGCCGGACCGGGCACTTCCGCGGAAGTGCGCGCTCACCACCGGGTCACCGACCAGATCGTCACCGGCATCGCGGGCTTCCAGCCGGTGAACGACCCGACCGGCTCGGCGCGCTGCACCTCCACCCGCACCAGGTCACCGCCCACCTGCGCGTGCCACCGGGCCAGCACCGCCTCGCTCTCCACCGTGACGGCGTTGGCCACCATGCGCCCGCCGGGCGGCAGCGCGTCCCAGCACGACTCCACCAGCAGCGGCGTGGTCAGCCCGCCGCCGATGAACACCGCGTCGGGCGCGCCCAGGCGCGAGAGCACCTCCGGCGCGTGGCCGTGCACCACCCGCAGGTAGGGCACGCCGAGCCGGGCGGCGTTGCGGGCGATCCGCTCGGCGCGCTCGGCGGAGGCCTCGACGGCGACCGCGCGGCAGGTGGGGTGGGCGCGCATCCACTCGATGCCGATCGACCCCGACCCGGCGCCCACGTCCCACAGCAGCTGCCCGGGCACCGCCGCGAGCCGGGAGAGGGTGACCGCGCGGACCTCCGACCGCGTCAGCTGCCCGTCGGACTCGTAGGCGCCGTCGGGCAGGCCGGGCGTGGTGGGCAGCGGCGCGGTCCCGCGGTCGGCGCGGCACTCGACGGCGGTGACCACCAGCGCCGGCGCCGGCTGCGACCAGGTGGCCGCGGTGCCGGTGCGCACCTCCTCGTCCGGGCCGCCCAGGCCGCCGAGCACCGTGACCAGGCTCTGCCCGTAGCCGCGCGCCGACAGCAGCGCCGCGACCTGGGCCGGGGTCTCGCCGTCGGAACCGAGCACCAGCAGCCGCCGGCCGGGCTGCACGTGCGGGTGCAGCAGCTCGATCGGCCGGCCGACCAGGGTGACCACCTCGGTCTCCTCCACCGCCCAGCCCAGCCGCGCGCAGGCCAGCGACACCGACGACGGCGCCGGCAGCACCCGCACCCGCTCGGCGCCCAGGAGCCGGGTGAGCGTGGTGCCGATGCCCGACAGCATCGGGTCGCCGCTGGCCAGCACCACCACCGCCCGCCCGGCGTGCCCGTCGACCAGACCGGGCAGGGCCTCGGTGAGCGGCGAGGGCCACGGGACGCGCTCGGCGGTCACCTCCGGCGGCACCAGGTCGAGCTGGCGGGCGCTGCCGAGCAGCACGTCGGCGCGCTCGACCTCGGCGCGGGAGGTGGGCGCCAGCCCGTCCCACCCGTCGGCGCCGATGCCGACGACGACCACCGGGGCGGCGGGGGCCGCGACCGTCTCGCTCACGCCGGCACCTCCCCCTCGGGCCCGGCGGCCTCGGCCAGCAGCCGCTCCCTCAGGTCCTCGGGCAGCCGGTCGACGTAGACGACGCCGTCGAGGTGGTCGACCTCGTGCTGCAGGCACCGGGCCGCCATGCCGGTCGCCTCGATCGTCACCGGCCGGCCCGCGACGTCCACGCCGTCGACCCGGGCGCGGAAGGCGCGGGCGAGGTCGGCGTAGGGGCCGGGCACCGACAGGCAGCCCTCCTCGGTGACCTCCTCCGCGGGCTCGCCGTCGGCCGGCCCGGGCAGCGTCAGCGACGGGTTGACGACGTAGCCGACGACGTCCTCGCCGTCGGCGTCGGGGCAGTCGATGACGAACACCCGCGCGTCGACGCCGATCTGGTTGGCCGCCAGGCCCACGCCGTCGGCCGCGCGCATCGAGGCGAACATGTCGAGCACGAGCCGGCGCAGCCGCTCGTCGAACTCGGTGACCGGGGCGGTCGGGCGGTGCAGCACCTCGTTGCTGCCGTAGGTGACGATCGGCCGGGCGACGCCGTCGTAACGGCCGGGCAGGCGCATGGCCGCGATCCTAGGAACCGGTCTCGGCAGGATGGTCGGCGTGCTGCTCCGCCGGGACCTCCCCGCCGCCCTCGGCCTGGCCCTCGGCGCGGCCGCCGACCTGCTGCTCGCCGACCCCGCCCGCCGGCACCCGGTGGCCGGCTTCGGCACCCTCGCCGCCGCGCTGGAGCGGCGGCTCTGGCGGGACTCCCGCGCGGCCGGCGCCGGGTACGCGGGAGTCCTGGTCGCCGGTGCCACGGGGCTGGGGACGGCGGCCGACCGGGTCACCCGCGGGCGGCCCGCGGCGCGCACGGCCGCGGTCGCCCTCGCCACGTGGGCGGTGCTCGGCGGCACCTCGCTGGGCCGCGCGGCGACGGCGATGGCCGGGGTGCTGGAGGCCGGGGACCTGCCCGCCGCCCGCGCGCTGCTGCCGACGCTGGCCGGTCGCGACCCCTCGGCCCTCGACGGCGGGGAGCTGGCCCGGGCCACCGTCGAGTCGGTCGCCGAGAACACCTCCGACGCCGCCGTGGCCCCGCTGGTCTGGGGAGCGCTGGCCGGCCTGCCGGGGCTGCTCGGGTACCGCGCGGTCAACACCCTCGACGCGATGGTGGGCCACCGCTCGCCGCGCCACGCCCGCTTCGGCTGGGCCGCCGCCCGCGCCGACGACGTCGCCAACTGGCTGCCCGCCCGGCTGACCGCCGCGCTCACCGTCGCCCTCGCCCCGCTGGCCGGCGGTTCCCCGCGCGGCGCGCTGCGGGTCTGGCGGCGCGACGGCGCCGCCCACCCCAGCCCCAACGCCGGCCGCTGCGAGGCCGCGGCGGCCGGCGCGCTGGGACTGCGGCTGGGCGGCCGCAACGTCTACGGCAGCAGGGTGGAGGACCGCCCGGTGCTCGGCGACGGCCGGGCACCCGACAGCAGCGACGTCGCCCGGGCGGTGCGCCTGTCGCGGGCGGTGTGGCTGGCCGCGGCGCTCCTCGCCGTCGCGACCAGGGCACCCCGGCGCGGCTGAGGACGGGTCAGCGGCCCGCGGCCGTGGAGGACGCCGCGCGGCTGCGGGAGGACGGGGAAGCCGGCCGGGTCGGCGTGCGGGCGGCTGGCCGGCGGGTCGGCCGGACCGCGGCCACCGCGGACGGCGATCACCAGGGTGGTCACCACCAGGCCGCCGAGGCCGAGCAGGACGAGCAGGACGAGGACTGCACCAGTGGTCATGGCGGAGACAGTGGCACCATCCGACCTGGACGGAAGCGGTCCAATCCGGCATGGTGGCCCGCATGCCACTGGGAGCGGATCAGTCCACCGCGGGCGAGCTCGCCGCGCTGGTCGGGCCACTCGGGGAGGCGTCCGGGCCCCGGTACGCCACCCTCGCCCGCCGGGTCGGCGAGCTGCTCGCACTGGGGCAGCTCGCGCCGGGCACCCGGCTGCCCGCCGAGCGGGACCTGGCCGCGGCGCTGGCGGTCAGCAGGGTCACCGTCGCCTCGGCCTACCGGCTGCTGCGCGAGGAGGGCCGGGCGAGCACCCGGCACGGCGCCGGCACCGTGCTCGAGACACCGCCGGCCGGCGCGGTGTGGACCGCGCCCACCGCCGACCCCGGGGTCCTCGACCTCGCCCACGCCTCGCCGGAGGCCGCCCCGGAGCTGCTGCCGGCCTACCAGCAGGCGCTGGCGCGGCTGCCCGCGCTCGCCGGCGGCCACGGCTACGCGCCCGGCGGGCTGCCCGAGCTGCGCGCCGCGATCGCCGACCGCTACACCGCCCGCGGCCTGCCCACCGACCCCGAGCAGGTGGTGGTCACCGCCGGCACCGGCGACGCCACGGCGACGGTGGTCGAGACGCTGCTGCAGCCCGGCGACCGGGTGCTGGTCGAGCACCCCACCTACCCCGGCGCCCTGGGCATGGTGACCGCGGCCGGCGGGCGGTGCGTGCCGGTGACCGTCGACCCGGCCGACCCCGACGCGGTCGTGGCGGCCGCGCACCTCGCCGTCCGGCAGAGCAGCCCGCGGCTGGCCTTCCTCATGCCCGACTTCTCCAACCCCTCCGGCGCCCGGCTGTCGGCGGCCGGCCGGCGGCGGCTGGCCGCGACGCTGTGGCAGCAGGGCGTGCTGACGATCGTCGACGAGGTGACCGCGGAGCTGTGGCTCGACGACCAGGGGCCGCTGCCGCCCTACGCCGCCGGCCTGCCCGACGCCGCCACGGTCACCGTCGGGGGGCTGTCCAAGGCGGTGTGGGGCGGGCTGCGGATCGGCTGGCTGCGCACCGACGCGGCGCTGGCCGCCTCCCTGGGCGCCGTCCTGGGCCGCCGGCAGCTGTCGGTCGGCCCGCTCGACCAGCTCGCCGCGGCCGCGCTGGTCCGCGACCTCGACACCGTGCTGGCCGGCCGCCGCGCACTGCTGCGGGAGCGCCGCGAGGTGCTGCTCGCCGAGGTGGGCGCGCGACTGCCGCACTGGCGCGCGCCCCGCCCCGGCGGCGGGCTGTCGTCGTGGTGCGCGCTCCCCGCCGGGACGAGCGCCGCCGCCCTGGCCGCCGCCGCCGCCCCGCTGGGCCTGCTGCTGGCCGAGGGGCGCGTCTTCGGCACCGGCACGGTCTTCGACGACCACCTGCGGCTGCCCTTCACCCTGCCGCCGGACCGGCTGCGGTCGGCGGTGACCACGCTGGCCTCGGTGGACGCCGCCCTGCGCAGCGGACCGGTCGCGCGCCACCCGGCCCGGCCCGTCACGGTCGTGTGACACGAACCGGACAGATCCGTCTGCGTGGCGTGCGCATCCCGGTGCGGGCGGCTACCGTCAGACCATTCGAGCGGCCGGCCCCGCCGGCTCCCGCGACAGGTCGAACAACCGGCTGAGCGGCGCTCTCCCGGGCACCGCCCGGCGCGCTCCCGGAGCACGCGATGACGTCCACCCAGTACCCCCTCCGGTCCCGGCACCGCGGCGCGGCGGGACACGCGGTCCCCGTGCCGCCCGCGCGCCCTCCGGCCCCTCCGCCGCTGGCGGCCCGGCGCACCCGCCTGGCCGGCCGCTGGCGGTACGACCGCGTCAGCGGCGAGTGGTGGTGGTCGGAGGAGATGAGCGCCCTGCTCGGTCCGGCCGGCGACGGCCCCTCCACCGAGGCGCTGGTCGCCGCCCAGCACCCCGACGACCGGCCGCGGACCATCGAGGCGCTGTCGGCTGCGATCACCGTGGCGCAGGCGTTCTGCCTGGAGGTGCGGGTGCGCACCGACGCCGGCGGGCACCGTGCCGTGGTGCTGCTCGGCGAGCCCCGGCTCGACGACGAGGGCCGGGTGGCCGCCGTCGAGGGCCTCGTCGTGGACAGCCCGCGGCCGGCCGCGGCCGAGGACCGGGTGCGGGCCCTGGAGGCGGAGGTCGCGCAGATGCGGACCGCCATGGCCAGCCGGGCCCCGATCGAGCAGGCCAAGGGCGTGCTCATGCTCCTGACCGGGTGCGGTGACCAGGTGGCCTTCGACCTGCTGGCGCACATCTCCAGCCACACCCACCGCAAGGTCCGCGAGGTCGCCCTCGACCTGGTGGCCTCGGCCTCGGGCCAGCGGCCGCTGTCGGCGGAGGTGCGGGAGATCCTGCGCGACGCCTGCCCGCCCGGCGGCGCCGGGCACTGAGCCGGCCCCTCCCCTGCCGCCGTCCTCCTCCCGGCGGCAGGGGAGGATGCCCCGGGGGATCCGGCCGGCGGTGCCGGGACCGAGGGAGGAGGACGGGTGTTCTACCTCGTCGCGCGGTTCCTGCTGCGGCCGCTGCTGGTCCTGGTGTTCCGGGCGCGGGTGCGCGGACGGGAGAACGTGCCGGCCACCGGCGCCTTCATCATCGCCAGCAACCACCTGTCGTTCGTCGACAGCATCGTGATCCCGCTGGCCGCCCCGCGCCGGGTGCACTACCTGGCCAAGGCCGAGTACTTCACCGGCTCCGGCGTCGGCGGGTGGCTCACCCGCACGCTGTTCACCGCGCTGGGCGCGATGCCGGTGGAGCGGGAGACCTCCCGGGCCGCCCAGGGGGCCCTCGACACCGCGCTCGGCGTGCTGCGGCGGGGGGAGGGCTTCGGCATCTACCCCGAGGGCACCCGCTCCCGCGACGGCCGGCTGGCCCGCGGCAAGACCGGCGTCGCCTGGCTGGCGCTCACCGCCGACTGCCCGGTGGTGCCGGTCGCCGTCGCCGGCACCGACCGGGTCCAGCCGGTCGACTCCCGCTGGCCGCGCCCCCACCGGGTGTCGGTCACCTTCGGGGCGCCGCTGACCTTCCCGGAGTACCGCGGCCAGGCCGCGAAGGGCCGCCCGCGCCGCGACGTCACCGACCGGATCATGGAGGCGATCGCCGAGCTGTCGGGGCAGGAGAAGGCCGGGTGGGGGCAGCAGCCCGCACCCAGCGCGCCACCCGCCGCCCCGTGAGCGGCGCCCTGCTCGTCGCCGGCACCACCTCCGACGCCGGCAAGTCCGTCGTCACCGCCGGCATCTGCCGCTGGCTGGCCCGCCAGGGCGTGCGGGTGGCGCCGTTCAAGGCGCAGAACATGAGCAACAACTCGATGGTCACCGCCGACGGCGCCGAGATCGGCCGGGCGCAGGTCATGCAGGCCGCGGCCGCCGGTGTGGAGCCCGAGGCGGCGATGAACCCGGTGCTGCTCAAGCCCGGCGGCGAGGACGCCAGCCAGGTCGTCGTCCTCGGCCGGCCGGTGGCCGAGGTGACGGCGCTGTCCTACCGGCCGATGAAGGCCGCGCTGCTGGAGCAGGTCCTGGCCAGCCTGGCCGACCTGCGGTCGCGGTTCGACGTCGTCGTCTGCGAGGGCGCCGGCTCCCCCACCGAGATCAACCTGCGCGCCGACGACATCGCCAACATGGGCCTGGCCACCGCGGCGGGGCTGCCGGTGGTCGTCGTCGGCGACATCGACCGCGGCGGGGTGTTCCCCGCGCTCTACGGCACGGTCGCGCTGATGCCGCCGGCCGACCAGCGGCTGGTGGCCGGCTTCCTGGTCAACAAGTTCCGCGGCGACGTCCGGCTGCTGCGGCCCGGCCTCGACCGGCTCACCGCGCTCACCGGGCGGCCCACGCTCGGCGTGCTGCCCTGGCTGCCCGGCGCCGCGGTCGACGTCGAGGACTCCCTCGGCATCCCCACCGGCGTCTCCTCGGCCGGGCCGCCGCACGGCGAGGACGTGCTGCGGGTGGCCGTGGCCCGGCTGCCCCGGCTGTCCAACGCCACCGACCTCGACGCGCTGGCCGCCGAGCCCGGTGTGCTCGTCCGGTTCGTCACCCGCCCCGAGGAGGCCGCCGACGCCGACCTCGTGGTGCTGCCGGGCACCCGCTCGACCGTGGCCGACCTGGCGTGGCTGCGCGCGAGCGGCCTGGCCGACGCGGTGCTCCGGCGCGCGGCCGAGGGCCGGCCGGTGCTCGGCATCTGCGGCGGGCACCAGATGCTCGCCCGCACGATCACCGACGACGTCGAGTCGCGGGCCGGCGCCGTCGCCGGGCTGGGGCTGCTGCCGGCCGAGGTGCGGTTCGCGCGGGAGAAGACGCTCGGCCGACCGTCCGGGCGGGCCCTCGGCCACCCGGTGCACGGCTACGAGATCCACCACGGCGTGGTCACCTACACCGGCGCCGCCGAGCCGTTCCTCGACGGCGGCCGGGCCGGGTCGGTGTGGGGCACCACCTGGCACGGCGCGCTGGAGAACGACGGCTTCCGGCGGGCCTTCCTCACCGAGGTGGCGCGCGCGACCGGGCGGCGGTTCACGCCGGCGCCCGGCACCTCCTTCGCCGCCGTCCGCGAGCGGCGCCTGGACGCCCTCGGCGACCTCGTGGCCGAGCACGCCGACACCGACGCGCTCCGGCGGCTGGTCGAGGAGGGCCCGCCGGCGGACCTGCCGCTGCTGCCGCCCGGGGAGGCGCTCAGCCGGCGGTGAGCCGCTCCCGGACGTCGTCGGGCCAGGGCACCGGGGCGCCGCCGGCCGTGCCGACGTAGGTGCTGCGCACGACGCAGCACACCCGCTCGCCCACCCGGACGGTGAAGCGCACGGTCACGCTGGTGCGGCCCACCCGCTCGGTCTCGGCGTCGACGGCGACCGTGTCGCCGTAGCGCGCCGGCGAGGACCACTCCAGCGTGCTGGCCTTGACCACCGGGTCGGCGCGGGCGGCGATCTCCTGCCACGGCAGGCCGAGCGAGGCCCACCACAGGGCGCTGGCCTCGTCGGCCCACACCAGGTAGTGCGCGTTGAAGACCACACCCTGCTGGTCGCACTCGACGAAGCGGACCGGGGCGCTCCACGTCACGGACACGGCCGGCCACGCTAGCGGGGTTACGGTGCTGCGCATGCACGACGACGGCACCGACCCGGTCCTCGCGGGGTACCGCCCGCCCTCGCAGCTGGTGCTGGACAAGGAGATCGACCACCTCGACGTCCACTGCCGCGCCTTCATCGGGCTCTCGCCGTTCCTGACGATGTCGACGGCCGACGCCGACGGCTGGCCGGAGATCTCCCCGCGCGGCGGCGACCCGGGCTTCGTGCGGGTTCTCGACGAGCACCGCCTGGTGCTGCCCGACCGGCAGGGCAACAACCGGCTCGACAGCCTGCGCCGGGTCGCGGTCAACCCGCGGGTGGCGCTGCTGTTCTTCGTGCCGGGCGTGGAGGAGACCCTCAAGGTCTTCGGCACCGGGGAGCTCGCCCCCGCCGACGCACTCGACGTCGACCTCACCGAGTTCGGCAAGCCGCCGCGCTCGCTGCTGGTCGTCACCGTGCAGCGGGCCTACCTGCAGTGCGCCAAGGCGGTCATGCGCTCGGGGCTGTGGGACCCGGCGGCCCGCATCGACCGCGGCGCGCTGCCGCCCTTCGGCGTCATGATCCGCGACCACTGCCGGCTCGAGACGCCGCTGCCCGACGACGCGACGATCCGCGCGGAGCTCGCCCTCGAGCTCTGAGGAAGGACCTCCCTGCCCCCCCACCGCTCGCAGGCTCGCGACGGGCCCCTGCAGGCAGGCCGTCCAGAACGTCACCACGGCCTGCCAGGCTGCGGGGCATGGCGACGGACGTGCAGGTGGTGATCGACTCGGCCGACCCGCACGCGCAGGCCGACTGGTGGGCCGAGGCGCTGGGCTGGCAGGTGGAGCCCCAGGACGAGGAGTTCATCCGGCGGACGGTGGCGGCCGGGCACGCCACGGAGGCCGACACCACCACGCACCGCGGCCGGCTGGTGTGGGCCGTGGGCGCGGCCATCACCTCCCCCGACCCCGGCCGCCCGCGGGTGCTGTTCCAGCGGGTCCCCGAGGCCAAGACGGTCAAGAACCGCGTGCACCTCGACGTGCACGTGGGCGCCGAGCGGCGGGAGGCCGAGGTGGCCCGGCTGCTCGGCATGGGCGCCACCGAGCTCTGGCGGGAGTCGCAGGGGCCCTACACGTGGGCCACGCTCGCCGACCCCGAGGGCAACGAGTTCTGCGTCGCCTGAGGTGTGGTCGCCTGAGGTGTGGTCGCCTGAGGTGTGGTCGCCTGAGGTGTGGTCGCCTGAGGTGTGGTCGCCCGGGACCCGCTACGAGACCGGCAGGTCGCGGGCGAGCCGCCGGGAGACGACGGTCCGCTCGGCGATGCGGCGGGTGCGCCGGCGCCGGGGCCCGCGGCCGGTGCCGAGGTACCTCGCGTCCTCGACCAGCTGGAAGGCGGCGAGCACGCTGGCGCGTGGTTCGCGCGCCAGCGGGACGGTGGCCACGACGGGCTGGGCCGAGGTCATGGGGAGCCCCCCTCTCCCGGGGAGCGGTCTGCTGCGCGCCCCGTGACGCAATGGTGCCCAGGAACGACGCTCCGGAACCGGAACCGGGGCGAATTGGTACCGGTGTGACGAACGAGACGGCTGTGACGGCGCCGGCCCCGGCGGATCCGTACGGTGCGGCCATGAGCCGACCGCGCCGCCTCGTGGACGCCGTCCTCTCCCTCGTGCGGGCCGCCGCGGCGCCGGCCGGCCCGCGGCGCGCCTCCCGCCGGGCGCCCCGGGCTCCGCAGCCGGGACCGGCGGGCCCGGGCATCGACACGGAGTACCGCCCCCGGGCCGACGGCCGGCCCGATCCCGGCGAGGTGGTGTGGGCCTGGGTGCCCTACGACGAGGGCGACGGCCGGGGCAAGGACCGCCCGGTGCTGGTGGTCGGCCGGCGCGGGACCGACCTGGTCGGCCTCGCGCTGACCAGCAAGGACCACGACCGCGACGCCGCCGACGAGGCCCGGCACGGCCGCACGTGGATGGACGTCGGCAGCGGCGGGTGGGACCGGCAGGGCCGGCCGAGCGAGGTGCGGCTGGACCGGCTGCTGGTGCTCGACCCGGCGGACGTGCGGCGCGAGGGCGCGGCGCTGGACCGGGCGGTGTTCGACCGGGTGGTGGCCGCCGCCCGCCGGCTGCAGGGCTGGTGAGGGGTCAGCCGCCCGCGGTGCGGTCGCGGGGCGGCTGGGGACCCGCCGGGCGGAGGTGGTAGACGCCGGCCTGGCCGGGCAGCGGGTGCAGGTCGTAGCGGGAGACGACCTTCGGGCCGTCGTGCAGGTGCACGTGCGTGACCGTGGGCAGCGGGTCCCCGTGACGTGCGGCGCGGATCTCCACCCGCCCGTCGAGCGGGCCACCCACGAACAGCAGCACGGCGTCCTGCGCCGTCGCCGCGGCGTCGCCGGGCAGCTCGGTGGTGTCGACGTCGGACAGGTCGGTCTCCTCCCTCGGCGCGGTCACCCGGTCGAGGGTAGGCGCCTCCTGCCCGGCGTCATCCCGGGCGGCGGCGCAGCCGCCGGGCCACCAGCGGTGCGGCGAGCAGCATCACGAACAGCCGCAGCACCTGGACGGCGAGGACGAAGGTGGTGTCGGCGCCGCTGCCGGTGGCCGTGGCCAGGACGGCGTAGAGGCCCCCGGGCGTCGTCGCGAGGTAGCCGTCGAGGCGGCTGACGCCGGTGGCCGCGGACAGCACCAGGCCCAGGCCCGCGCAGGCGGCGACCAGCCCCACGATGATCGCCAGGGCCAGCGGCAGCGCCCCGCCGACGGTGCGCAGGCTCGCCACGGTGAACCGCACGCCGACCGCGAGGCCGATGAGCAGGAAGGCCGCCGCCTCGACCGCCGCCGGCACCTCCGCGCCGCGGGAGGCGCCGGACAGGTCGGCCGCGGCGGACACCAGCAGCGGGCCGAGCAGGGCCGGCACCGGCAGCCGCACCAGCCGCGCGAGCAGCACGCCGGCCAGCGCGCAGGCCACGGTGAACAGCAGGCCGGCCGGCTCCCCCGGCCCCGGCGGGCCCACGGGGACGACGGCGGCCCCCGGGTCGGCGCCGAAGACCGTCGTCGCCACCACCGGCAGCGACACCACGATCAGCACCACGCGCAGGTACTGCAGGACGGCGACCATCCGGTCGTCGGCGCCCAGGTCGCGGGCCATCGCGGTGATCCCGGACGCGCCGCCGGCGATCATCGCGAAGGCGCCGGTCACCGGGCTGATGCCCGGCCGCAGCCGCAGCAGCAGCCCCGCGGCGACGGTGAGCAGCAGCGTGGCGAGGGTGACCAGCAGGACCGGCGCCCACTCCTCCCCGATCGCGGCCAGGGTGCCGGGGTCGACCAGCGTGCCGATCGAGATCCCGACGACGGCCTGCGCGGCCGCCTGACCGGCCCGGGGCACGTCGACGGGGGTGCGCCCGGCCAGCCCGCGGACCAGCCCGGCCAGCAGCCCGCCGAACAGCGCCGAGGACGGGACACCGGCCCGGCCGAGGACGACGGCCGCCACGGCGCCGCCCGCGACCACCAGGGCACCGTCGGCCAGCAGGCGCGGGTCGGGGCGCGGCGCCCTCACAGACCGGCGATGCGGCGCAGCTCGGCGACGTGGGCGTCGAACGCCCGCCGCCCCTCGCCGGTCAGCGACAGGCTGGTCCGCTGCCGGGAGGCCACGGTCGCCTTGCTGACCCGCACGTAGCCGGCCTCCTCGAGCTGCCGGACGTGCTTGGACAGCACCGAGTCGCTCACGCCGACCCGGTCGCGGACGGTGGCGAACTCCATCGTGTCGACGGCGGCGAGCAGCCCGCAGACCTGCAGCCGGGGCGGGGGGTGGATGACGGGGTCGAAGTGCGGGGCGACCGCGGTCACAGGCCCCTCCGCAGCTCGGCCACCCAGCGGCGGCCCCACACCCGGCTGAGCACCCCGACCGCGATGCCCAGGACCGCGCCGGCCACCACCATGGCCCCGTGCCGGCCGAAGCCCTCGGACAGGACCAGTGCCGGGACCAGGACCAGCAGCACCATCGCGCCCCAGGCCGTCAGCGCGGGGCCGCCGGTGGTGACCCACACCCCGGTCCTCCGCCGGTAGGCCGAGACCAGCGCCCCGAGCCCGGCCCCGAACAGCAGCAGCGCCGGGAACGTCACCCACAGCGAGTCCAGCGCGTAGGAGGACAGGAAGCCGAACAGCAGCAGCCCGAGCGCGACGTCGTACCACCACGGCTGCAGCACGCGGTCGGCGAGCGCCGCCCGGTCGGCCCGCAGCGTGTCCAGCTGCGCGGCGGCGGCGTCCCGGTCGAGCTCGTGACTTTCCATGCCGGAAAGCCTGGTCCCTGACTTTCCGATCCGTCAAGTCACGGCCCGGCCTGTCTCCCCCGACCGGCGCGTGGTTGCATGACCGGGCCACAGCGACGGCAGTGGAGGAAGCCCGGTGCGACTCCGGCGCGGTCCCGCCACTGTGACCCGGCACCTCGACCAGGAGGCACCGGGGAGTCAGGAACTCCCGCCGTCGCCTCCTGCCACCTCCGGGCGTGGACACCCGGGGAGAGGACCCGTGCCGCGTGACGTACCCCTTCGGCGCCGTCGTCGGCATGGACGACATGCGCCTGGCGCTGCTGCTCAACGCCGTCTCCCCCGCCATCGGCGGGGTGCTGGTGCGCGGTGAGAAGGGGACGGCGAAGTCGACGACGGTGCGCGCGCTGGCCGCCGTGCTGCCGCCGGTCGCCGTCGTGCCCGGCTGCCGGTTCGCCTGCGACCCCGCCGCCCCCGACCCGGCCTGCCCCGACGGCCCGCACGACGCCGTCCCCGGGCACACCCGCCCCGCGCGGCTGGTCGAGCTCCCGGTGGGCGCCTCGGAGGACCGCGTCGTCGGGTCGCTGGACCTCGAGCGGGCGCTGACCGAGGGCGTGAAGGCCTTCGAGCCGGGCCTGCTGGCCGCCGCGCACCGGGGCGTGCTCTACGTCGACGAGGTCAACCTGCTGCACGACCACCTCGTCGACCTGCTGCTCGACGCCGCCGCGCTCGGCACCGCCTACGTCGAGCGCGAGGGCGTCTCGGTGCGGCACGCGGCGCGGTTCCTGCTGGTCGGCACCATGAACCCCGAGGAGGGCGAGCTGCGCCCGCAGCTGCTCGACCGGTTCGGGCTCACCGTGGAGGTGGCCGCGCCGCGCGACCCGGCCGAGCGCGCCGAGGTGGTGCGCCGGCGGTTCGCCCACGACGCCGACCCCGCCGGGTTCGCCGCCGCGTGGGCGGCCGAGGAGGCCGGGCTGGCGCGCCGCATCGCCGAGGCCCGCGCCCGGCTGCCGCAGGTGGTCCTCTCCGACGACGCGCTGCGCCAGGTCACCGCCGTCTGCGCCGCCTTCGACGTCGACGGGCTGCGCGCCGACCTGGTCACCGCCCGCACCGCGATCGCGCACGCCGCCTGGTGCGGCCGCGACGCGGTGACCGAGGACGACGTCCGCGTCGCCGCCCGGCTCGCGCTCCCCCACCGCCGGCGGCGCGACCCGTTCGACGCGCCGGGCCTCGACGACGACACCCTCGAGCAGGCGCTCGAGGACGCCCGCCCCGACGACGGTCCGGACGAGGGCCCCGACGGCGACCCGCCCCCGGACGGCCCCGGCGGTGGCGCTCCCCCGCCCGCCGGCGACGGTTCCGCGGACGACCCGTCGAGATCGCGGGATCTCGACGGCGACGCCGCCCCGGAACCGCCGAGATCACGCGATCTCGACCAGCGGGGGCAGGGCCGGGAGGGGCACGGCGGGGGGTGCGCGCCCGTGCGGGAGCGGGCCGCGGTCGCGCCGTCGGACCCCTTCCGCGCGCGCCGGCTGGAGGTGCCCGGCATCGGCGCCGGCGCGGCCGGGCGGCGGTCGAGGGCGCGCGCCGAGCGCGGCCGCGTCGTCGGGTCGGTGCGCCCCGGCGGGCCGGTGACGCGGCTGCACCTGGTCGACACCGTGCTGGCCGCCGCACCGCACCAGGCGGCGCGCGGCCGCACCGGCCCCGGGCTGCGGATCGCCCGCGAGGACCTGCGCCAGGCCACGCTCGAGGGCCGCGAGGGCAACCTCGTGCTCTTCGTCGTCGACGCGAGCGGCTCGATGGGGTCGCGCTCGCGGATGGCCGCGGTCAAGGGGGCGGTGCTGTCCCTGCTGCTCGACGCCTACCAGCGGCGCGACAAGGTCGGCCTGGTCACCTTCCGTGGCACCGACGCCGACCTCGCGCTGCCGCCCACCTGGTCGGTGGAGGCCGCCGCGGCCCGGCTGCGCGAGCTGCCCACCGGCGGGCGGACCCCGCTGGCCGCGGGCCTGCTGCGCGCCGCCGACGTGCTGCGCGTGGAGCGGGTGCGCGACCCGCGCCGGCGGCCGCTGCTCGTCGTCGTCACCGACGGGCGGGCCACCGGCGCGCGCGGCTCCGACGCGCTCGCGGCGGCGCACGCCGCGGCGCAGCGGCTGGCCGCCGGCGACACCGCGGCCGTCGTCGTCGACTGCGAGTCGGGGCCCGTGCGGCTCGGGCTGGCCGGGGTCCTCGGCGCCCACCTGGGCGCGCGGACGCTGCGGCTGGAGGAGCTCGCCGCCGAGTCGCTGGCGCAGACCGTGCGCAGCGCGAGGGCCGCCTGATGCCGCAGGGGCAGGTCGCGGTCACCCCGCAGGACGGGCTGACGACGCGCCAGCGGCGCAACCGGCCGCTGCTCGCCGTGCACACCGGCGAGATGAAGGGCAAGTCCACCGCCGCGTTCGGCATGGCCATGCGCGCGTGGAACCAGGGCTGGCCGATCGCGGTCTACCAGTTCGTCAAGAGCGCCAAGTGGCGGGTGGGCGAGGAGAACGCGCTCACCGCGCTGGGCCGGCTGCACGAGCAGACCGGCGAGGGCGGGCCCGTGGTCTGGCACAAGATGGGCTCGGGCTGGAGCTGGTCGCGCCGGCAGGGCACCGAGGTCGACCACGCCGCCGACGCCGCCGAGGGCTGGGCGCAGATCAAGCGGGACCTGGCCGCCGAGGCGCACCGCTTCTACGTCCTCGACGAGTTCACCTACCCCCTGACGTGGGGCTGGGTCGACGTCGACGACGTCGTCGAGACGCTGGTGCACCGGCCGGGCACGCAGCACGTCGTCGTCACCGGGCGCAACGCGCCGCAGGCGCTGGTCGACGCCGCCGACCTGGTCGTGGAGATGACCAAGGTCAAGCACCCGATGGACGCCGGCCAGAAGGGCCAGCGGGGGATCGAGTGGTGAGCGTCCCGCGCGTGGTGGTCGCCGCCCCGAGCAGCAACGCGGGCAAGACGTCGGTGACCACCGGCCTGGTCGCGGCGCTGACCGCCCGCGGGCACACCGTCTCCCCGCACAAGGTCGGCCCGGACTACATCGACCCCGGCTACGCGGGCCTGGCCGCCGGCCGCCCGGGCCGCAACCTCGACCCCTGGCTGGTCGGCGAGGAGCGGATCGCGCCGCTGTTCCTGCACGGCGCGCGCGGGGCCGACGTCGCCGTCGTCGAGGGCGTGATGGGCCTGTTCGACGGCGCCACCCACCCCACCGTCGAGCCCGGCTTCGCCTCGACCGCGCACGTCGCGGGCCTGCTGCGGGCACCGGTCGTGCTCGTCGTCGACGCCTCGTCGCAGGCGCGCAGCGTCGCCGCGCTGGTGCACGGGTTCGCCACGTTCGACCCGGCGGTCCGCATCGGCGGGGTGGTGCTCAACCGGGTCGGCAGCGACCGGCACGAGGCGATCCTGCGCGAGGCCCTCGGCGCCGCCGGGGTGCCGGTGCTCGGCGCGCTGCGGCGGGTGGAGGCGCTGGCCACGCCGTCGCGGCACCTGGGCCTGGTGCCGGCGGCCGAGCGGTCGGCCGAGGCGCTGGCCACCGTCCGGCGGCTGGGCGAGGTGGTCGCCGCCGGGGTCGACCTCGACGCCGTCGTGCGGCTGGCCCGCACCGCCCCTCCCCTGCCGGCAACCCCCTGGGACCCCGCCGCCGAGGTGACGCCGGTGCCCGGGCGGCCGCGGATCGCCGTCGCCGGCGGGCCGGCGTTCACCTTCGGCTACGCCGAGGACACCGAGCTGCTCACCGCGGCCGGCGCCGAGGTGGTGACCGTCGACCCGCTCCGCGACGAGGCCCTGCCCGAGCGCACCGCCGGCCTGGTCGTGGGCGGCGGCTTCCCCGAGGTCTACGCCGACGCGCTGTCGGCCAACGAGACGCTGCGCGCCGACGTCGCCGCGCTGGCCGCCCGCGGCGGGCCGGTCGCGGCCGAGTGCGCCGGGCTGCTCTACCTCTCCCGCGAGCTCGACGGCGCCCCGATGTGCGGTGTCCTCGACGTCGCCACCCGCATGACGCCGCGGCTGACCCTGGGCTACCGCGCCGCCGTCGCGCTCACCGACAGCGCGCTGGCCCCGGCCGGCACCCGGGTGCGCGGGCACGAGTTCCACCGCACCGCCGCCGACCCGCCCGCCGGCGCCACCCCGGCCTGGCAGTGGTCGGCGGGTGGGCCCGAGGGCTTCGTCGCGGGCTCGGTGCACGCCTCCTACCTGCACCTCAACCGCGCGGGCAGCCCCGCGCTGGCCGAACGGTTCGTGGCCGCCTGCGCGGCGGCCGTGCCGGAAGGGGTACGGCATGCACATCGCTGAGGGGTTCCTCCCGGCACCGCACGCCGTCGGCTGGACGGTCGCGGCCGCGCCGTTCGTGGTGCACGGGGCCCGCGCGGTGGTGCGGGAGGTGCGCGAGAACCCCGAGTCCACGCTGCTGCTCGGCGCGGCCGGCGCGTTCACCTTCGTGCTCAGCGCGATCAAGCTGCCCTCGGTCACCGGCAGCTCCAGCCACCCGACGGGCACCGGCGCCGGGGCGGTGCTGTTCCGGCCCCCGGTGATGGCGCTGCTCGGCACCGTCGTCCTGCTGTTCCAGGCGCTGCTGCTCGCCCACGGCGGGCTCACCACGCTCGGCGCCAACGCCTTCGCCTTCGCCGTCGTCGGCCCGTGGGCCGGCTACGGCGCCTACCGGCTGACCCGGGCGCTGGGCGCCGGGCTGCTGCCCGGCGTGTTCGTCGCCCTCGCGCTGGCCGACCTGGCCACCTACGTCACGACGTCGCTGCAGCTGGCGCTGGCCTTCCCCGACGCCGCCAGCGGCGTGCTCGGCGCGGCCGGCAAGTTCCTCGGGGTCTTCGCGCTCACCCAGGTGCCGCTCGCGGTCGGCGAGGGCCTGCTCGGCGTGCTGCTGTTCCGGGTGCTCACCGTCAACGCCCGGCCCGAGCTCGAGCGCCTCGGCGTGCTGCGCCCGGCCGCCGCGCAGGAGCCGGCGGAGGAGGCGCGGTGACCCGCCGGCGGCTGGTCACCGCGCTGCTGGTGCTCGCGGTGGTGGCGCTGTTCGCCCTCCCGCTGGTGCTCGACGGCGGGGCGTCGGACTACGCCGGCACCGACGGCGCGGCCACCGAGGCCATCGAGGAGTCGGGCTACACGCCGTGGTTCGAGTCGGTGTTCAGCCCGTCGTCGGCCGAGGTGGAGTCGGGGCTGTTCGCCCTGCAGGCGGCGCTGGGCGGCGGCGTGCTCGGCTACGTCCTCGGCCGGCTGCGCGGCCGGCGGGCCGCGCGCGAGACGACCCCGCCCGCCGAGGGGCCGTGACCGGCCTGGCGGTCGACGACGCCGCCTGGGCCAGCGCGTGGCGCACCCGCTCTCCGGTCGACAAGCTGCTGCTCTGCGCCGGCCTGGTGGTCTGCGCCCTGGTGCTGCCCGCGTGGCCGGGCAGCGTGCTGGTCGCGCTGGCCGCCGTCGTGCTGGCGCTGGGCCCGGCGCGGGTGCCGGCCCGCACGTTCGGCCGCGCGGTGCGCTGGCCGCTGGCGTTCGTGCTGACCGGCGCGCTGACCGCCGTCGTCTCGGTCGACGGCGGCGGGGTCGGCTGGGCGCCGGGCGCGGCCGCCCGCGCCGGGGAGCTGGTCGGGCACTCCGTCGCCGGCGGCGCGGCGGTGCTGCTGCTGGCCACCACCACGCCGGTGACCGACCTGCTCGCGGCGCTGCGGCGGCTGCGCGTGCCGGCCGCGGTGGTCGAGGTCGCCGGGGTGACCTACCGGATGCTGTTCGTGCTGCTGGAGAGCGTGCGCACCATCCGCGAGGCGCAGACCGCGCGGATGGGGCACTCGACGTGGCGGCGCTCCTACCGGTCCTCGGGCGCGCTCGCCGCCGCGGTGCTCACCCGCTCGTGGCAGCGCGCCCGCCGGCTGCAGGAGGGCCTGGCCGGCCGCGGCCTGGAGACCGGGCTGCGGGTGCTGCCGGAGTCCCGGCCCTCGTCGCGGGGCTTCCTCGCCGCCACCGCCGCGGGGCTCGCCGCGCTCGTCGCCGTGGGCGTGCTGGCGTGAGCCACCGGACGCTGGCCGCCGAGGGGCTGGTCGTCGGCTACGAGCGGGGCCGGCGGGTCCTCGACGGCGCCTCGCTCACCGTCCCCGCGGGCCGCCGGCTGGCGCTGCTCGGCGCCAACGGCTCGGGCAAGACGACGCTGCTGCGCTGCCTGTCCGGCGCGCTGCGCCCCGACGCCGGCGCGGTCGCCGTCGACGGGCAGCTGCTGCGGTACACCCGCGGTGGGCTGCGGGCGCACCGGCAGGAGGTCCAGCTGGTGCTGCAGGACCCGGACGACCAGCTGTTCAGCGCCTCGGTGGCGCAGGACGTCTCCTTCGGCCCGCTCAACCTGGGCCTGCCCGAGGACGCCGTCCGCGCGCGGGTGGCCGAGGCGCTGGCGCTGCTCGCCGTCGACGCGCTGGCCGCCCGGCCCACCCACCAGCTCTCCTACGGCGAGCGCAAGCGCGTGGCGATCGCCGGCGCGGTGGCCATGCGCCCGTGCGTGCTGCTGCTCGACGAGCCCACCGCCGGTCTCGACCCCTCCGCCGTCGCCGAGGCGCTGGCCGCCCTGGAGCGGCTGCAGGCGTCGGGGTCGACGGTGGTGATGAGCACCCACGACGTCGACCTCGCGCTGCGCTGGGCCGACGAGGTCGCCGTCGTCGTCGACCGGCGGGTGGTCCAGGGCGCGCCCGCCGACCTCCTCGCCGACGACGGCCTGCTCGCCCGCGCCCGCCTCGACCGGCCCTGGGCGCTCACCGTCGGCGGCCGGTTGCGCGTGCTCGGGCTGCTCCCCGACGACGGGCCGCTCCCCCGCGACGCCGCCGCGCTGCTCGCCGCCCTCCCCGACCGCCCCGGCGTCGTCCCGTGGACGTGACCGTCGGCGTCGGCGCGGTGCCGGGGGTCTCGGCGCAGGAGGTGCTCGCCGCCGTCGACGCGGTGCTGCCCGCAGGTGCCCGCGTGGCCCGGCTGGCCACCCTCGACGTGCGCGCCGCCGAGCCGGGCCTGGCGGGCGCGGCGGCGGCCCGCGGCTGGCCGCTCACCGGGCACCCCGCGGCGGTCCTCGCGGGGATCGCGGTCCCGTCGCCGTCGGCTCGGGTGGCCGCGGCGGTGGGCACGCCGTCGGTGGCCGAGGCCGCGGCGCTGGTGGGCGGCGCGCGGCTGGTGGTGCCCAAGACGGTCCGCGGGCGGGTGACCGTGGCGGTGTCCGCGTGAGCGACGTCGACCTCGACCACCACGGCGACCTGGAGCTGGCCCCCGGGCTGGTCGACCTCGCCGTCAACGTGCGCGCCGGCACCCCGCCGCCGTGGCTGCGGGCGGTGCTGGCCGCCGCCCTCGACGACGTCGCCGCCTACCCCGACCTGCGCCCGGCCCGCGCCGCGGTGGCCGCCGCGCACGGCCGCGACCCCGCCGAGGTCCTGCCCACCGCCGGCGCCGCCGAGGCCTTCGTGCTGCTGGCGCGGGCGCTGCGGCCGCGGCGGGCGGTCGTGGTGCACCCGTCGTTCACCGAGCCGGAGGCGGCGCTGCGGGCGGCCGGGCACCGGGTCGAGCGGCTGCTGCTCGACCCGCCCGGGTACCGGCTGCGCGCGGTCCCCGACGACGCCGACCTGGTCGTCCTCGGCAACCCCACCAACCCGACGTCGGTGCTCCACCCCGCCGACGACGTCGCCGCGCTGGCCCGGCCCGGGCGGGTGCTGGTCGTCGACGAGGCCTTCGCCGACACCGTGCCCGGCGAGCCGGGGTCGCTGGCCGGGCGCACCGACCTGCCCGGCCTGGTCGTCGTCCGGAGCCTGACCAAGACGTGGGGGCTGGCGGGCCTGCGGGTCGGCCACCTGCTCGGGCCGGCCGGCCTCGTCCGGGAGCTGGCCGCCGCGCAGCCGCACTGGCCGGTGTCCTCGCCGGCGCTGGCCGCGCTGGCCGCCTGCACCACCCGCGCCGCCCGCGCGGAGGCCGACGCGGCGGCCCGCGAGCTGGCCGTGCACCGCGCGGCCCTGCTGGCCGCCCTGCCGCCCGGCGTCGTCGTCGGGGAGCCGCGGTCGTCGTTCGTGCTGCTGCGCGTCCCCGGCGGGGCGCGGGTGCGCGCGGCGCTGCGCGAGCGCGGCTGGGCGGTGCGGCGCGGGGACACCTTCCCCGGCCTGTCGCCCGACCACCTCCGGGTCGCCGTGCGCGACCCGGCGACCTCGCGTGCGTTCGCCGCCGACCTCGCTGGGATCCTGGGGGCCGAGGTCCCTGGTCCGCTGCCGACGACGACGTCGCTGCCGGCCGCCGTCCCGGAGGAGCACCGCTGAACGCCACGCCCGTCGACCCCGCGTCCGGCGTCGTCTACCCCGTCGGACTGCGGCTGCTCGACCGCCGCGTCGTCGTCGTCGGCGGCGGGTCGGTCGCCCACCGCCGCGTCGCCGGCCTGCTCGAGGCCCGCGCGCGGGTCACCGTGGTCAGCCCGGAGGTCACCCCCGCGCTGGAGGCGCTGGTCGAGCCCGGCTCGATGACCTGGGTGCGCCGCCGCTACGTCCCCGGCGACCTCGACGGCGCCTGGTACGCGGTGGCCGCCACCGACGACCCCGCCGTCAACGCCGCGGTGGCCGAGGAGGCCGAGCGGCTGCGGGTGTTCTGCGCCCGCGCCGACGACCGCTCGGCCTCCAGCGTGTGGACCCCCGCCGTCGGCCGGCAGGGCGACCTCGTCGTCGGCGTGCACGGGGGCGGCGACCCGCAGCGGGCGGTCGGGGTGCGCGACGCCGTCGTCGCCGGGCTCACCGACGGCAGCATCCGCGACCGCGCCGCCCGCTCCCCCCTGGGTCCCCGGGTCGGCAGCGTCGTCCTGGTCGGCGGCGGCCCCGGCGACCCCGGCCTGGTCACCGTGCGCGGGCAGCAGGCCGTGGCGCAGGCCGACGTCGTCCTGGCCGACCACCTGGCGCCGCAGTCGCTGCTGGCCTCGCTGCCGCCGGAGGTCGAGGTCATCGACGCCTCGAAGCTGCCGCGCGGGCGGTCGATGGCGCAGGAGCAGATCAACGCGCTGCTGGTCGAGCACGCGCTGGCCGGCAAGCGGGTGGTGCGGCTCAAGGGCGGCGACCCGTTCGTCTTCGGCCGCGGCATGGAGGAACTCGAGGCGTGCGTGGCCGCGGGCGTGCCGGTCGAGGTCGTGCCCGGCGTGACCAGCGCGATCGGGGTCCCGGGCCTCGCCGGCATCCCGGTCACCCACCGCGGGCTGACCCACGAGTTCGTCGTCGTCTCCGGGCACGTGCCGCCCGGCCACCCGCAGTCGCTGGTCGACTGGGCGGCGCTGGGCCGGCTGCGCGGCACGGTCGTGGTGCTCATGGGCGTCGACACCGCCGGTGCGATCGCGGCGGCGCTGGTCGAGCACGGCCGCGCGCCGCACACCCCGGTCGCGGTGGTCGCCGACGGCTCCACCCCGACCCAGCGGGTCGTGCGCACCACCCTCGCCGGCCTCGCGGCGGCCATCGCCGAGGAGGGCGTCCGCCCGCCGGCGGTGTGGGTGGTCGGCGACGTCGTCGGCCTCGCTCCCCGGCTGGGAGACGCCTGACAGGACATCAGCAGCACTGGCGCTGCGGATGTAGCAGTCCTACTATCTGCTGCACCGTCCAGCGTCCCCGGAGGCGACGATGCCGCGTCCCGCTCCCCCGCCCGACGACGACCGGGTCGTCGAGGTCCGCGACCTGCGGATGAGCTACGGCAGCACCGAGGTCCTCACCGGCGTGGACCTGACGGTCTCCGCGGGCGAGGTCGTCTGCCTGCTCGGCCCGAACGGCGCCGGCAAGACCACCACCATCGAGGTCCTCGAGGGCTTCCGGCTGCCCTCGGCCGGGCACGTGCGGGTGCTCGGCGCCGACCCGGCCCGGGCCGACGACGCCTGGCGGGCCCGCGTCGGCGTGGTGCTGCAGTCCTGGCGCGACCACGCCCGCTGGACCCCGCGCCGGCTGCTCGGGCAGCTGGGCGGCTACTACGCCCCCTACGCGACGCCGGAGCGGCCACGGCCCTACGACGTCGACTGGCTGCTCGAGGTCGTCGGCATGACGGAGTTCGCCGACCGCCGGATCGGCACCCTCTCCGGCGGCCAGCGGCGGCGCCTCGACGTCGCCGTCGGCATCGTCGGCCGCCCCGAGCTGCTCTTCCTCGACGAGCCGACCGCCGGGTTCGACCCGCAGGCCCGCCGCGACTTCCACGACCTGGTGCACCGGCTGTCGGACCTGGAGGGCACCAGCATCCTGCTCACCACCCACGACCTGGCCGAGGCCGAGCGGCTGGCCGACCGCATCCTCGTCCTGGCCGACGGCCGGATCGTCGCCGACGGCAGCCCCGACGCGCTGACCCGCCAGGTGGCCGGCACCTCCGAGGTCCGCTGGGCGTGCGGCCGGGAGCGTTTCGTGCACGCCACCGACGACGTCGTCGCGTTCGTCCGGGGGCTGTTCGAGCAGCACGGCGACGCGCTCACCGACCTCGAGGTCCGCCACGCCAGCCTCGAGGACACCTACCTGGCGATGGTGCAGCGGTTCGAGGCCGGCGCCGGCAGCGCGCCGGCGCTGGTGGAGGTGACCCGGTGAGCGCCACCCGCACCGCCCTGGGCCTCGGGGTCCGGCGCGGCTGGACGGAGTTCCTGCTCAGCCTCCGCAGCCCGCAGGACCAGGGCTTCTACCTCTTCGTGGGCGGCGCCACGCTGCTGTACCTGTGGTTCAACCGGGACGAGCAGCTCGAGGGCACCGGCATCTCGCTGGTCGCCTACAGCCTGCCCAGCGTCCTCGCCGCCCTGCTCGCCTTCGGCGTGGTGGTCGGCCCGGCGTTCTCCCTGGCGATGGAGCGCGAGGACGGCACGCTGCTGCGGCACAAGGCGCTGCCGCACGGCATGCAGGGGTACGTGACCGGGCAGCTGGTCTACCACTCGCTGGGGCTGCTGCCGATGCTGCTGGTGATCCTGGTGCCGAGCTTCCTGCTCTTCGACGGGGTCATGGAGCGCGGCGCGGAGGGCTGGCTCACCGTCGCCTGGGTGGTCGCGCTCGGGCTGCTGGCCACCCTGCCGCTGGGCATGGTCATCGGCTCGCTGGTACCGAGCACGCAGAAGGTGACCACCTGGGGGATGCTGCCGGTCATCGTGGTCACCGCGATCTCCGGGATCTTCTTCCCCGTCCAGGCGCTGTGGGGCTGGGTGCAGGGCGTCGCGCAGGTCTTCCCGACCTACTGGATCGGCCTGGGCATGCGCTCGGCCTTCCTCCCGGACTCCGCTGCCGCCGTCGAGCTCGGCGACTCCTGGCGCACGGGGACGACCGTGCTCGTCCTCGCCGCGTGGGCGGTGGCCGGGTTGCTGATCACCCCGCGGGTGCTGCGGCGGATGGCCCGCCGCCAGTCCGGCTCGCAGGTGGCCGCGGCCCGGGACGCGGCGGCGCAGTGGGTCCGGTGAGCGGCGACCGCGACGCGGTCTACAACCGGATCGCGCTGCTGCGCGCGGAACAGGGCGTGACCCGGCGGGAGCTCGCCGACGCCCTCGGCGTCCACTACCAGACGGTCGGCTACCTCGAGCGCGGCGAGTACAACCCGAGCCTGCACCTGGCGCTGCGCATCGCGGAGTTCTTCGGGCTGCCGGTGGAGGTGGTCTTCTCCACCCGGCCGTTCCCGCGGATCAGCGACACCGCCCGCCCCGCACCCGGCGAGCCGCCCGCCGCCGCGGGCTGAGGTGACGGAGCGGCCCCCGTGCCCCCGCCGAGGGGGCCTCCTAGATGTTGGCGCCGTCGGGCGGTGGCTCCTCGGGCAGCGGTGCGGCGAACCCGTTGCCGTCGGTCGCGGGCGCCGACATGCCCACGGTGTAGGAGGTCATCGACAGCGACCCGTAGGCGTAGCCGTCGACCAGCACCTCCGCCGTCGTCCCGGTCGCGCCGGCCATCCCGGCCACGTACAGCAGCGGCAGGAAGTGGTCGGGCGTGGGGACGGCGAGGTCGAAGTCGCGGTGCCCGTCGAGGCGGGCGATGGCGGCGGGGTCGTCGAGCATCAGCTCCCGGGCGGCCTCGTCGAAGCGCTGCGCCCAGTCGAAGCCGGCGTCGGGCATGGCCCGGCTGACCCCGCCGAGGTTGTGCACCACGTTGCCGCTGCCGACCACCAGGACGCCGTCCTCCCGCAGCGGGGCCAGCGCCGCACCCATCTGCAGGTGGTAGTCGGCGCCCTTGAGCGCGTTGATCGACAGCTGGGCGACCGGCACGTCGGCGTCGGGGAAGGCGTGCGCGAGCACCGACCAGGCGCCGTGGTCGAGGCCCCAGCTGTCGAGGTCGGCACCCACCCAGGTCGGGGAGACGACGTCGGCCACCTGCTCGGCCAGCTCCGGCAGGCCGGGGGCGGCGTACTCCACGCCGAACAGCTCCGGCGGGAAGCCGAAGAAGTCGTGGATCGTGCGCGGCCGGGGCATCGCGGTGACCGCGGTGGCGTGGACGTACCAGTGCGCCGAGACGACGAGCACGGCGCGCGGGCGGGGCACCGCGCGGCCGAGCGCCCGCCAGGCCTCGGTGTAGCGGTTGCGCTCGAGCGCGTTCATCGGGTTGCCGTGGCCGATGAAGGCGGCAGGCATCAGGGTCATCCGGCTCTCCCTCCTCCGGTGCGGTCCCGCCGCGATCATCGCCTCCCGGGCGCGGGTCCGCGAGGCGCGGCCTGTGCCCCGGCGCGACCGGCCGGGGGCAGCCGGCGCAGCACCGGGGACAGCCGGCGGGCACCGGGGCCCTCCGCGGCGGCAGCGTCCCCGGGGTTGGACAGCCCGCACGAGGTCAGCGACAGGCAGCCGCAGCCGATGCAGGACGACAGCCCGTCGCGCAGCTGCACCAGGGCCGCGATCTGCTCGTCGAGCCGGTCCCGCCAGCCGCGGGAGAGCCGCTCCCAGTCGCGGGCCGACGGCGTGCGCCCCTCCGGGAGGGAGGCCAGCGCCTCGCGGATCTCCGGCAGCGACAGGCCGACGTTCTGCGCGGCGCGCACGAAGGCCAGCCGCCGCAGCACCGAGCGCGGGTAGCGCCGCGCGCCGCCGGCGGTGCGCTCGGCCGCCACCAGCCCCTCGGCCTCGTAGTAGCGCAGCGCCGACGGCGCCAGGCCCGAGCGCGCGGCCACCTCCCCGATCGCGAGCAACTCCACGCCGGCCCCCTTGACCTCAAGTCGCCTTCACATCACAGCGTAGCGCCATGACACCCACCGCCATGACTCCCACCGCCATGACTCCCACCGCCCTGGTGACCGGTACCTCCCGCGGCCTCGGTCTCGCCCTCGCCACCGAGCTGTCCCGCCGCGGCTGGCGGCTCGTCGTCGACGCCCGCGACGCCGCCCGGCTCGCCGCCGCCGTCGCGGCCCTCCCCCGCCCCGACCTGGTCACCGCCGTCCCCGGCGACGTCGCCGACCCCGCGCACCGCGCCGCGCTGGCCGCCGCGGCCGGCGACTCCCTCGACCTGCTGGTGGCCAACGCCTCCGCGCTCGGGCCCACGCCGCTGCCGCGGCTGGCCGACCTCGACCCGGCGGCGCTGGAGGACCTGCTCCGGGTCAACACCGTCGCGCCGCTGGCGCTGGTCCAGGCGGTGCTGCCGGCGCTGGAGCGGGCGGGCGGCACCGTCGTCACGGTCACCAGCGACGCCGCCGTCGAGGCCTACGAGGGCTGGGGCGGCTACGGCGCGACCAAGGCGGCGCTGGACCTGCTGACCGCCGTCCTCGCCGTCGAGCACCCGCGGCTGCGCGTCCTCGCCGTCGACCCCGGGGACATGGCCACCGACATGCACGCGGCCGCCGACCCCGGTGCCGACCCGGCGGACCTCGCCGCGCCGGAGGACGTCGCCCCGGCGCTGCTGCGGGTGCTCGACGGCGACGTCACCGGCCCCCGCGTCCGCGTCGCCGAGCTCGCCACGGCAGTGCGCTCGTGACCGCGGTCCTGCCGATGGGGGCGCCGGCCACCGCCCCGCCGGAGCGCCGCGGGCTGACCCGCGACGGCGTCCGGCTGCTGGCGGTCGGGCCCGGCCGCACCACGTCGGCGCGCTTCACCGACCTGCCCGACCTGCTCGAGCCCGGCGACCTGCTGGTGGTCAACACCTCCGCCACGCTCCCGGCCCGGCTGACCGCCCGGCGGGCCGACGGCGCGACCACCCCGCTGCACGTCTCGACCACCCTCGACGACGGCTCCTGGGTGGTGGAGGTGCGCCGCCCGACCGACGACGGTCCCGAGACCGGGCTCGAGCCCGGCGCCGCGCTGGACCTGCCCGGCGGCGTGCGCCTGGTGCTGCGCGACGGGTTCCCGGACCCGGCGGCCCCCCGGCGGCTGTGGCGGGCGCACGCCACCCCGGCGGTCGGGGTGGCCGCCTACCTGGCCCGGTACGGCCGGCCGGTGCACTACGCCCACCTCGCCGCGCCGGTGTCCCTGGCCGACGTCCGCAACGTCTACGCCACCGAGCCGGGCAGCGCGGAGAACGCCAGCGCCGGGCGGCCGTTCACCGACCGGCTGCTCGTGCGGCTGATGGCGCGCGGCGTCCCGGTCGTCCCGCTCGTCCTGCACGCCGGGGTCTCCAGCCCGGAGCTGCACGAGCCGCCGGCCCCGGAGCGCTACCGGGTCCCCGAGGTCACCGCCCGGCTGGTCACCGCGACCCGGGCGGCCGGGCGGCGGGTGGTCGCCGTCGGCACCACCGTCACCCGGGCGCTGGAGACGGTGACCGGTGACGACGGCGTCACCCGGCCCGGCGGGGGCTGGACCGACCTCGTCCTGGGCCCCGACCGCCCGGCCCGGGCGGTGACCGGGCTGCTCACCGGCCTGCACGAGCCCGAGGCCAGCCACGTGCTCCTGCTCGAGGCGGTCGCCGGACCCGAGCTGGTCGCCCGCGGCTACCGGGCCGCCGTCGACGGCGGGTACCTGTGGCACGAGTTCGGCGACTCGATGCTGCTCCTCCCCGGTGGCGGGCCGGCAGCCCACCGGCGAGGCTGACGGGGTCGGGACGACCGGGTCAGCACGGCCCTCCTCCCCGGCGACGACGGCCGGGAGGCCGGGATGCCAGGCGCGTGGCTGCTCGGGACGGCAGGGAACGGCACGGCGAGCGGGGGCGGCGCCGGGAGGGCCCCCGACGGGGAGCCGCCGCGGGCGGTGCTGCTGGGTCTGCGCGCGCAGGGCGGCGGCGACGGGGACCCGGCGGACCCGCTCGACGAGCTGGAGCGGCTGGCCGACACCGACGGCGTCGCCGTGGTGGGACGGATGGTGCAGGCCCGGGAGCGGCCCGACCCGGCCACCTACCTCGGCTCCGGCAAGGTCACCGAGCTGGCCGGGCTGGTGGCGGAGAAGGACGCCGGGCTGGTCATCGCCGACGGCGACCTCTCGCCGGGACAGGTGCGCAACCTCGAGGACCGGGTCGGCACCCGGGTGGTCGACCGGACCGCGCTGATCCTCGACGTCTTCGCCCAGCACGCCCGCAGCAGCGAGGGTCGCGCGCAGGTGGAGCTCGCCCAGCTGGCCTACCAGCTGCCGCGGCTGCGCGGACAGGGGACGGAGCTCTCCCGGATCGGCGGCGGCCGCACCGCGGGCGGGGCCGGGACGGGCGTGCGCGGGCCGGGCGAGCAGCGCCTGGAGAGCGAGCGCCGCCACCTGCGCCGCCGCATCACCCTGCTGCGGCGCCAGGTGCAGCAGACCGCCGCCCGGCGGCAGCGCACCCGCAGCCGGCGCCGGGTCAACCGGGTCCCGTCGGTGGCGCTCACCGGCTACACCAACGCCGGGAAGTCGGCGCTGCTCAACCGGCTGACCGGCGCCGACGTCCTGGTGCAGGACGCGCTGTTCGCCACGCTGGACCCCACGGTCCGCGAGGCCCGCACCCCCCAGGGCCGGCACTACACGCTCACCGACACGGTCGGCTTCGTCCGCCACCTGCCCCACCAGCTGGTCGACGCCTTCGGGGCCACGCTGGAGGAGGTGGTCGAGGCCGACCTCGTCCTGCACGTCGTCGACGCCTCCGCCCCCGACGCCATGGCCCAGGTGACGGCGGTGCGCGGCGTGCTCTACGAGATCGGGGCGCGCGAGCACCCGGAGCTGCTGGCGCTCAACAAGGTCGACGTCGCGCCGGCCGGGTGGCTCGCCGGGCTGCGCACCGCCTACCCGGACGCGGTGCCGGTCTCGGCGGCGACGGGCGAGGGGATCGAGGACCTGCAGGCGGCGATCGCCCGCGCGCTGGCCCGGTGAGGCCGGCTCACCAGAGGCCGGCGGCGTCCTCCAGGAGCACCCGGCGCTGCTCCGGCGGGCGGGCCGGGCAGGCGGTGCACGTCGGCTGCCCGGGCAGCCGCAGCAGCAGGCAGCAGGAGACCCGGCGGACGAAGCGGGTGCCGCCGACGTCGGTGTAGCGCGGCACCGGCATCGGCGCCCCGACCGCGGCGGCCACCCGTGCGGCCAGCGCGGTCACCGACGCGACGTCGCCCAGCGCGCGGCCGAGGGCCAGCAGCCGGCCGGCCAGCGAGTCGGTGGCCACCGCCCACAGCGGCCGCTCCCGCACACCGCCCGCCGCGGCGACGGCGGCGACCACGGCGGTGAGCGCGTCGCGCAGGTCCCCCGCCGGGTCGGGTCCCGACGGCGCCGCCGAGACCCCGGCGAGCAGGGTCCCCCCGACCTCGTACACGGTGGTGTCGGCCAGCCGCGCCGACAGCGGGCGCCCGGTCGCCAGCCCCGCGGCCACCGGGGTCAGCAGCACCGCCGACGCCGAGTACCACCAGACCGTGGCGAGGGCCCGGCGGTCGTCGCTGCGGTACTGGCGGCCGAGCGCGGTGACCCGGTCGGCCGTCCAACCCGGGTCGGCCAGCAGCCGCGCGGGCAGCGGGCGGGCCGAGGGCGGCGCGAGCAGGCCCAGACCGGCGGCACCGGGCACCCGGGCCGCCACGGCCGCCTGCGGTCCGCCGTCCACCGGGCCAGTCTGGTGCAGCCTGTGGCACGGCCTGACCCCGGCGTCGTCGGGGCCCTACGGTGTGTGCCAGGACACGCCGCCCGCCGGCGGTGCGCCGGCCACGACACGGGAGGAGCACACGTGAGCGAGTCGAACGGGTCGGAGGGCCGCCGCTTCCCGGCCCCGCAGGAGCTGGCCGCGTCGGCGAACGTGGGCCCGGACGTCTACGAGCGCGCCGAGGCCGACCGCCTGGCGTTCTGGGAGGAGGCCGCCCGCCGGCTCACGTGGACCCAGGACTGGGACCAGGTCCTCGACTGGAGCAACCCCCCGTTCGCGAAGTGGTTCGTGGGCGGGAAGCTCAACGTCGCCTACAACTGCCTCGACCGGCACGTCGAGGCCGGGTACGGCGACCAGGTCGCCTACCACTGGGAGGGCGAGCCCGGCGACACCCGGACCCTCACCTACGCCCAGCTGACCGAGGAGGTCTGCAAGGCGGCCAACGCGCTGCTCGAGCTCGGCGTGCAGGCCGGCGACCGGGTCGCCATCTACATGCCGATGATCCCCGAGACGATCGTGGCGATGCTGGCCTGCGCCCGCATCGGCGCCGTCCACATGGTCGTCTTCGGCGGCTTCTCCGCCGACGCGCTGGCCAGCCGGATCACCGACGCCGGCGCCGTCGTGGTGATCACCGCCGACGGCGGCTACCGGCGCGGCGCACCCAGCGCCCTCAAGCCCGCCGTCGACGACGCGCTGACCCGCACCGAGGGCGTCCGCAACGTGCTGGTGGTCCGGCGGACCGAGCAGGACGTCGAGTGGACCGAGGGCCGCGACCTGTGGTGGCACGACGTCGTCGACCGGCAGTCGCCGCAGCACACCGCCGAGTCCTTCGACGCCGAGCACCCGCTCTACATCATGTACACGTCGGGCACGACGGCGAAGCCGAAGGGCATCCTGCACACCTCCGGCGGCTACCTGACCCAGGTCGCCTACACGCACTGGGCGACCTTCGACCTCAAGCCCGACAGCGACGTCTACTGGACCGCGGCCGACGTCGGCTGGGTCACCGGCCACAGCTACATCGTCTACGGCCCGCTGGCCAACCGGGCGACGTCGGTGATGTACGAGGGGACGCCGGAGACGCCGCACCGCGGCCGCTGGTTCGAGCTGATCGAGAAGTACCGCGTCTCGATCCTCTACACCGCGCCCACGGTGATCCGGACGTTCATGAAGTGGGGCGAGGACATCCCGGCCGGCTTCGACCTCACCTCGCTGCGCGTCCTCGGCTCGGTCGGCGAGCCGATCAACCCCGAGGCGTGGCTCTGGTACCACCAGAACATCGGCGGGGGCCGCTGCCCGGTCGTCGACACCTGGTGGCAGACCGAGACCGGCGCGCACATGATCACCCCGCTGCCGGGCGTGACCGACCTCAAGCCGGGCTCCGCGCAGACCCCGTTCCCCGGCATCTCGGCCAAGGTCGTCGACGACGAGGGCAACGAGCTCGGCGACGACTCCACGGGGCTGCTGGTGCTGACCGCGCCGTGGCCGTCGATGCTGCGCACCATCTGGGGCGACGACGACCGCTACGTCGACACCTACTGGTCGCGCTTCGGCAAGGAGGTCTACTTCGCCGGCGACGGGGCCAAGAAGGACCCCGACGGCGACGTATGGCTGCTGGGCCGCGTCGACGACGTCATGAACGTCTCGGGGCACCGCATCTCCACCACCGAGGTCGAGTCCTCGCTGGTGGCGCACCCCGCCGTCGCCGAGGCCGCGGTCGTCGGCGCGTCGGACCCGACCACCGGGCAGGGCATCGTCGCGTTCGTGATCCTCCGCGGCAACGCGCAGGACTCCGGCGACGACCTCGTCCAGCAGCTGCGCACGCACGTGTCCAAGGACATCGGCCCGATCGCCAAGCCGCGGCAGATCATGGTCGTGCAGGAGCTGCCCAAGACCCGCTCGGGGAAGATCATGCGGCGGCTGCTGCGCGACGTCGCGGAGAACCGGGAGCTCGGCGACGTCACCACGCTGACCGACGACTCGGTGATGAACCTGATCAAGGAGAAGCTGCCGGCGTCCTCGTCCTCGGACGGCTGAGCCCGCACCAGGCATAGGAAGCTCTCCCCACGTCCGGGCACCCAGGACGTGGGGAGAGCTTCCACTGCCTCGCCACCCGCCCCGGACGCACCCCCGGGGGACGCCGGGGCGCGGGCGCGGCGATCATGGGGGACGATCACCGTCAGGTCGCCTCCGGCGGCCGACCCGACGAGCCCGACCAGGGAGGAGCCCCCGTGGCCCACAGCGCGTCGTCCACCCAGTCCGCCGGGCGGCAAGCCGTCAGCGACGAGCCCTCGGTGGGGTCGCTGGTGCAGAGCGCCATGGCCGACGTCTCCACGCTGATCCGCGGCGAGATCGAGCTGGCCAAGGCCGAGGTCACCCGCTCGGCGAAGAAGGCCGGCGTCAGCGCCGGGCTGTTCGGGGCGGCCGGCGCGCTGCTCGCCTTCGCCGGGTTCTTCCTGTTCGTCATGCTCGCCGAGCTGTTCACCTGGCTGGGCCTGCCCCGCTGGGTGTCCTACCTGATCGTCACGGTCGGCCTGCTGGCGGTCGCCGCCGTGGCCGGGCTGATCGGCATGCGGATGCTCAAGAAGATCGACAAGCCCGAGCGGACCCTGGAGTCGCTGCGCGAGCTGCCCGAGGTCATGCACCGCGAGACCCCCGGCACCCGCCGCCGCGCGCTGCCGACGGTCAGCAACGGGCGCGTCGAGCGGCGCTCCCCCGACTCCTACCTGGTCTGAGCGGCGCGAGCGGGCGGCCCGGGGGCGTCCCCGCCGACGAGCGGCCCGACGCGACCAGCGTCCTGCTGCCCGGTCCCTGGCTGCACCGGGACGCCTCGGCCAACGGCGTCCGGCTGCACCTGGCCGAGGCCGGCGAGGGGCCGCTGGTCCTGCTGCTGCACGGGTTCCCGCAGTACTGGTGGACCTGGCGGGCGCAGCTGCCGATCCTCGCCGACGCGGGCTTCCGCGCCGTCGCCCCCGACCTGCGCGGTTACGGCGCCAGCGACAAGCCGCCGCGCGGCTACGACCTGCCGACGGCGGCCAGCGACGTCGCGGCCCTGGTGCGCGCCCTCGGCGAGCGGGACGCCGTCGTCGTCGGCCACGACTGGGGCGGGCTGGTCGCCTGGACCATGGCCGCGCTGCACCCGCGCAGCGTCCGCCGGCTCGTCGTCGTCTCGATGGCCCACCCGCGGCTGCTGCGGGCCGGGCTGCGCGACCCCGCCCAGCGGCGGGCGCTGCGCCACGTCCTGCGCTTCCAGCTGCCCCGGCTGCCCGAGCGGCGGCTGACCCGCACCGACGACGACCCGGTCGCGGACTTCCTGCGCCGCTGGGCCGGACCGGAGTGGACGCACACCGCCGACTTCGCCGAGGCCGTCGAGCGCTACCGGTCCGCGGCGCGGATCCCCCAGGCGGCCTACGGGTCGATGGAGTACTTCCGCTGGGCCGGCCGCTCGCAGGTGCGTCCCGACGGGCTGCGCTACGCCCGCCGCATGGCCGCCCCGGTCACCGCGCCCACCCTGCAGCTGCACGGCGGGCGGGACCCGCTGGTCCTGCCGCGGACCGCGCGCGGATCGGGCCGCTACGTGGCCGGCGCCTACGAGTGGCGGGAGCTGCCCGGCATCGGCCACTTCCCGCAGGAGGAGGCCGCCGCCGACGTCGCCACCGCCATCAGGGACTGGGGTAGGGACCCCCTCCCCCCCACCCCTCGCCAGCTCGGGGCGGTGCCCTGACGGGGGCCGCTACTCGCAGGGGCCGGTGTCGACCGGCGCGGTGGCGACCGCGCCCGCCCGTGCGGCCGGGTCCACCTGCTGCGCGGTCAGCGCGTACCCGGTGCTCGGGTCGTCGATCGCCGAGGCGAACACCACGCCGAGCACCTGGCCGGTGGGGTCGAACAGCGGCCCGCCGGAGTTGCCGGCCCGCACCTCGCCGCGCAGCGCGTAGACGTCGCGCTGCACGGTCTGCGTGTTGCGGAAGTCCGGACCGCTGATCGGGCCCTGGTCACGGATGCGGGCGGGACCGACGAACAGCGGCCCGCCGCCGGGGTAGCCCATGATGATCGCGTCGTCGCCGGTGTCGGACACCTGCCCGGCGAAGGCGAGGGGCACCTGCGGCAGGTCCGGCACGGCGAGCACCGCGACGTCGACCTCCTGGTCGACGTACACCGCCGTCGCCTCGTACTCCTGGCCCTCGGCCTCGACCACCGGGTCGGTCACGCCGGCGAGCACGTGGGCGTTGGTCATCACCCGGCCGGGCGCGTACACGAAGCCGGACCCGTCGATCTGCCGCGAGCACGACGGCGCGATGCCGCTGATCTTCACCACCGAGCCGCTCACCTGGTCGACGACGGGGCTGCCCGCCAGCGCCTGGTCGGGCGTGTCGACCTCCCGGGCCCGCGTGGGGGTCAGCGGGTCGAGGACGTCGGGCAGCCCCCGCCGGTCGATCGCCTCCCGCAGCGAGTCGTAGACCGCCCGCACGCTGCCGGGCACCACCTCGTCCACCGCCTGCACAAGCGCGGACTGGCGCACCTGGCCGGCCACCTGCGGGAACGGTGCGCTGGCCAGCGGCGTGGCGACCATCCAGGCGACGAGCAGCACCGCGACCGCGGACAGGATGGCGCCGGCGACGGAGTCGAGCACCTCGGCCGGCTCCCAGGTGACCCGGCGGCGCACCGCCCGCCCGACCGCACCGGCGACGAGCTGCCCGAGCAGCGCGCCGGCCAGGACGACGACGAGGGCGGCGAACACCCGGGTCACCGGCGTGCTGTCGAGCCGGTCGGCGACGGGGCCGGACAGCTGGGCGCCGAGCACCGCGCCGCCGAGGAAGCCGAGGAACGACGTCGCCGACACCAGCAGGCCCTGGCGGAAGCCCGAGAAGGCGAAGACCACCGCGAGCCCGATGAGGACGACGTCGACCAGCGACATGGCTCAGCCGCGCACCGTCATGACGCCGGACTGGCCGAGCTGGACGTGGAAGGTGCAGTCGAAGGGGTGCTCGCCGGGCGCGGTGACCTCGAACTCGATGGTCCGGCTCTCGCCCGGCGCGAGCAGCGGGATCTCCTCGGTGATCTCCTCCGGGCCGGCGTCGGGCCGGAACCGCAGGTTGTGCGTCATCTGCTCGGCGGTGCTGGTCACGGTCAGCCGCACCCGGCCGGGGTCGACGGCGAAGGCGTCGGGGACGAACACGTAGTCGTCGGGGGTCTCGATGGTGACCTCCTGGACGCCGTCCTCGGCGAGGGTGACCGTGCCCAGCGACGGATCGGCCGACGGCGTCGCCGCGGCGGACCCGCCGTCCCCGGACCCGCAGCCGGCGAGCAGGACCGCCGCGGCAGCGACCACGACGGCCCTCCCGCAGGGGCCCGCCGCGAGCCGGCGAGTGGTGGGGGGCGGGGAGGTCCTCCTACTGCTCATCGCCGCGGAACCGTACGCGCCGCGGGGGCGCCGGGTGCGCCGTCGGCCACCGTCGGCGCGGCGGCGTCCTCGGCGCCGCCCTCGCCCAGCGAGCCGGGGGCGGCGGCCGGCCGCACCCCGGCGGAGGCCAGCGGCCGCACGTCGCGAGCGTTCCACGGCCGGCCGAGGCCCGCGGCCTCCAGCAGCGCGTCGAGCAGCCCCGCGGTGAAGCCCCACACGACCATGCCGGCGACGCCGAACGCCGGGCCGACGTAGCCCGCGGGGTGGCGCACCCGGAACCGGTTGGCCGGGTCGGTGAGGTCGGCCAGTGGCACCCGGGCCACCCGCGCGACCTCCGTGGGGTCGCCGACGGCGACGTCGGCCGGGTCGTCCCACCAGCCCACCACCGGGACGACGAGGTTGTCCGAGGGACCGAGGAACAGCTCGGGCAGCGTGGCCAGCACGCGCACGCCGTCGGGGTCGACACCGGCCTCCTCGTGCGCCTCCCGCAGCGCGGTGCCGACCGGGTAGTCCTCGCCGGGGTCGGCGCCCCCACCGGGGAAGGCCGGCTGGCCGGCGTGGGTGCGCAGCCGGGCGGACTTCTCGATGAGCAGGACGTCGGCGCCGCGCGGCCCCTCGCCGAAGAGCACCAGCACCGCCGAGCGGCGCGCGGTGTCGCTGGGCTCGCCCAGGCGGTGGCGCAGCGGCAGGTCGCCCGACGCGGTGAGCAGCCGCCGCAGCCAGCCGGGCAGGTCGGAGGTGTCGACGCCGGGCAGCACCCCCGGGCCGGTCGCGCCGGTCACAGCTGCACGCCCAGGTGCTCGGCGACCAGCGCGCGCAGCTCGTCGACCGAGGCCACCGGGCCGACCTTCGTGTGCACGAGCGCGCCGTCGGCGTCGAGGAGGTAGGTGAAGGGCAGGACGTTGACGCCCAGCCCGTCCATCAGCGCGCCGTCGCGGTCGTAGGCGCTGGGGAAGGTGACGCCGGCGTCGGCGGCGAAGGAGTCGGCCTGCGGGACGCCGTCCTTGCTGACGACGCCGACGACCGACACCCGGCCGCCGGCGAGGTCGACGAGGTCGGCGAGGTCCTGGACCAGCGGGAGCTCCTCCCGGCACGGGGCGCACCAGCTCGCCCAGAGGTTGACGACGGTGGGCACGCCCGGGGCGCGGCCGAGGTCGAGCGTGCCGCCCCCGGGGCAGGGCAGGGACACCGCCGGCAGGGTCTCGGCCCCGCGCGCCGGCGTGTCGGGCTGCTCGGGACAGGCCTGCAGCGGCGCGCTCCAGGTGGCCGCGGCGGCCGTCGTCTCCCCCGCGTCGGCGTCGCGCGAGGCCGTGCACGCCGACAGGAGGGCGACGAGCCCGAGCAGGAGGGCGGCGGCCCGCCGTGCCGCGCTCCCCCGGTCCCCGGTGCTCACTCGGTGTCCGACGCCGCCGGCGTCTTCACGAGCTTCAGCGCCGCCTCGGGGTCGGTGGGGCCGATGCCGTAGGACGGGCACCAGCGGGCCAGCCCGCACGCGCCGCAGGCGGCCTTCTTGGCGTGGCACACGCGGCGGCCGTGGAAGATCACGCGGTGGCTGAACATGGTCCAGTCGCGCTTGGGCACCAGCCCGGCGACCTCGGCCTCGACCTTGACCGGGTCCTCCTCGGCGGTCCAGCCGAAGCGGCGGACCAGCCGGCCGAAGTGCGTGTCGACGGTCAGCCCCGGGACGCCGAAGGCGTTGCCCAGGACGACGTTGGCGGTCTTGCGGCCGACGCCGGGCAGGGTGACCAGGTCGGCCATGCGGCCGGGGACCTCGCCGTCGAACCGCTCGACCAGCGCCTGCGCCAGCCCGAGCACGGAGCCGGCCTTGGCGCGGAAGAAGCCGGTGGGCTTGAGGATCTCCTCCAGGTCGGCCCGGTCGGCGCCGGCGAGCGCGACCGGGTCGGGGTACGTCGCGAAGAGCGCGGGGGTGACCTTGTTCACCGTCTTGTCGGTGGTCTGCGCCGACAGCACGGTGGCCACCAGCAGCTCGAAGGCGTTGGTGAAGTCGAGCTCGCAGTGCGCGTCGGGGTGGAGGACGGCCAGCTCACGGGCCATGCGGCGGGCCCGGCGGGTGCGGGCCAGCGGCGTCTCGTCCGGGTCGAACGGCGAGGCCGGGGAGGCGGGCGGGCGGCGCCGTGCGGGACGGGCGTAGGCCGGCGTGGACACGCGGTCGAGGGTAGGCGTCACCGGCGACACCGCCGGGGGCGTGCCACCATGGCCGTGCAGGCCCGCTCAGCAGCGACCGGACCCGGGAGGTGGCGTGGTCGCGCTCATCGTCATCCTCTTCCCGCCGATGGTCATCGCGTTCCTGCTCGTCATGGAGCGCGTCGAGGAACCGCTCCGCCGGCCGACGTCGCCGCGCGAGGTGGCCGAGTTCCTCTCGTCGGCCACGCCGGGCGAGGTCGACACGCTGGCCGCCTCCGGCATCCGCCGGGCCATGGCGCGGTGGCGCCGCCGGCGCCGCTCCCGCGTCCAGCGCAGCGCCGAACCCCTGGTCTGAGCCGGCACGCCGGCTCCCCAGTCGGGGGTGCCCTCCCCGCACCGATCGGGTGACGACGGGCACAGCCGCCTAGACTCCCTACGGATGCGGGCGGTCACGTCCGCAGGTGGACGCTGACGATGGGGTGGAGAGACACGTGGTGGACGAGGTGCTGGCTCAGTCGGGGCTCTTCCAGGGGCTCTCGGAGGAGGCCGTCGACCCGGTCGCCAGCCGTCTGGAGACGATCACCCTCCCGCGGGGCCGGGTGGTGTTCAACGAGGGTGAGCCCGGCGACAGCCTGTACATCGTGCTGACCGGCAAGATCAAGCTGTCCCGCCGCTCCCCCGACGGCCGCGAGAACGTGCTCGCCGTCATGGGCCCCTCCGACCAGTTCGGCGAGCTGTCGGTGTTCGACCCCGGCCCGCGCACCGCGACGGCCACCGCGGTCACCGACGTCAAGCTGGCGAAGATGCCGCAGTCGGTGCTGCGCCCGTGGATCGAGGCGCACCCGGAGGTCGGCGAGCGGCTGCTGCACGTGCTGGCCCGCCGGCTGCGCCGCACCAACGACTCCGTGGCCGACCTGATCTTCACCGACGTGCCCGGCCGCGTGGCCAAGGCGCTGCTGCAGATGGCCGACCGCTTCGGCAGCCGCGAGGCCGACGGGCTGCGCGTCAAGCACGACCTCACCCAGGAGGAGCTGGCCCAGCTGGTCGGGGCCTCCCGGGAGACGGTGAACAAGGCGCTGGCCGACTTCGTGCACCGCGGCTGGATCCAGCTGCAGGGCAAGTCGGTCGTCGTCCTCGACGAGGACCGCCTCCGCCGCCGCGCGCGCTGATCGACCCGACGCGAGAGGCCCAGGACCCGACGGGTCCTGGGCCTCTCGCGTTCGACGTCAGCTGGGGAGCGGGACGACCAGGCCGATGCGGGTGCCGTCCGGGAGCTCGGCGTAGCGGCCCTCGGGGGTGGTCCGCAGCTCGGGCATGATCGGGACCAGTGGCTCCGGCGGGCTGCCGGCCAGGGCCGCGGCGACGTCGGGGAAGGCCGCGAGCTGGCCGAGGGTGTGGATGGTCGGCGGCAGCATCGGGCGGGTGCCCGCGCGCAGCTCGGCCAGCGCCGCCTGCGGCGTGAGCCAGCTGGCCTCGTCGGCCTCGCCGGAGACGTCGCGGGCCTCCTGCCCGGCCGGCAGGGCCGCGGCGAAGAACCGGGTGTCGTAGCGGCGGCTCTCCTGCGGCGGCGTGATCCAGTGCGCGAAGGGCCGCAGCAGGTCCGCCCGCAACGCCAGCCCGCGCTCGGCGAGCAGCCCGGCCAGCGACAGCTCCCGGGTCAGCAGCGCCTGCCGCTGGACCTCCCAGTCCTCACCGGAGACGTCCGGCACGACGTCGGCGCCCTCCGGCGAGCCGGCCAGCAGGACGCCGGCCTCCTCGAAGGTCTCCCGGACCGCGGCGCACACCAGCTCGCGGGCCAGCCGCTCGTCGCAGCCCAGCGCCGCCGCCCACTGCGCCGGCGGCGGCCCGGACCAGGCGACGTCGGTGTCGCCGTCACGCGGGTCGACCCCGCCGCCGGGGTAGGCGGTCATCCCGCCGGCGAACGGCATCCCCCGCGTGCGCCGCAGCAGGTGGACCTCCAGTCCCGCCGCGCCGTCGCGCAGCAGCAGGACCGTGGCGGCCGGGCGGACGGCCGCCGTCATCCCCTCAGCTCGACGGTGAGCTCGACCTCGACCGGGGCGCCGAGGGGCAGCTCGGCGACGCCGATCGCGCTGCGCGCGTGGTGCCCCGCGTCGCCGAAGACCTTGCCGAGCAGCTCGCTCGCGCCGTTGACCACGCGCGGCTGGCCGCTGAAGCCCTCGGCGCTGGCCACGTAGCCGACGACGCGCACCACGCGGGCGACCTGGTCGAGGCCCACGAGGTCGTCGACGGCGGCCAGCGCGTTGAGCGCGCACATCTTGGCGTCGGCGGCGGCGTCCTCGGGGTCGACCGAGCCGCCGACCTTGCCGGTGCGCCGCAGCCCGCCGTCGACGAACGGCAGCTGGCCGCTGGTGAACACCAGGTTGCCGGAGCGCACGGCCGGCACGTAGGAGGCGACCGGGGCCGCCACGGGGGGCAGCCGGATGCCGAGCTGGGCGAGCCGGGCGAGCCAGCTCGGGGCCTGGGTGTCCTCGCCGGAGGTCATCGACAGCCGCCTCAGCCGATCGGGCGCTTGAGGTAGGCGACCGGCTGCTCGGACCCGCCCGGGCCGGGGAGCACCGTCACGAGCTCCCACCCGTCGGTGCCCCAGGAGTCGAGGATCGCCTTGGTGTTGTGGATCAGCAGCGGGATGGTGGCGTACTCCCACCTGCGGCGGGCCGGTTCGCTCATGGGCACCGACGCTAGCGCAGGACCCCGGCCCCGTCCCGGCCCCCGCCTCGGCCCTCCTGCAGGGCCCCACCGTGAGCTTGCGAACGGTGGAGGGCAGGAGGGTCCTTCGACTCCTAGGCTTGACCGGGTGAGCCCCGACTTCCCCGTCCGCTGCCACGTCGTGACCGGGAAGGGCGGCACCGGCAAGACCACCGTGGCCGCCGCCCTGGCCCTGGCCCTGGCCGCCGACGGGCACACCGTGCTGCTCGTCGAGTGCGAGGGCCGCCAGGGCATCGCCCAGCTGTTCGACACCCCGCCGCTGCCCTACGAGGAGCGCCGGGTGGCCGTCACCCGCGGCGGCGGGGAGGTGCGGGCCCTCGCGATCGACGTCGAGGAGGCCCTGCTCGAGTACCTCGAGATGTTCTACAACCTCCGCCGCGCCGGCCGGGCGCTGCGCAAGATGGGCGCCGTCGACTTCGCCACCACCATCGCGCCGGGCCTGCGCGACGTGCTGATCACCGGGAAGATCAAGGAGGCGGTCACCCGCCGCGAGGACGGGCGCCGCGTGTACGACGCCGTCGTCGTCGACGCCCCGCCCACCGGCCGGATCACCCGCTTCCTCAACGTCACCAGCGAGATGGCCGGCCTCGCCCGCTCCGGCCCGATCAAGACCCAGAGCGACGGCGTCATGGCGGTGCTGCGCTCCCCGCAGACGGCGGTGCACCTGGTCACCCTGCTGGAGGACATGCCGGTGCAGGAGACCGCCGACGCGATCGCCGAGCTGACCGAGGCGAAGCTGCCCATCGGGTCGGTGATCGTCAACATGGCCGCCGAACCGGCGCTCCCGGCTGAGGACCTCGTCCGCGCCGCCGAGGGCGGGCTCACCGGGGCCGACCTCGCGCCGGGCCTGGGCGCCGCGGGCCTGCCCGAGGACCCCGACCTGGCCGAGGCGCTGGCCGCCGAGGTCGTCGAGCACGCCCAGCGGTGGGCCGCACAGGACGCGCTGCGCACCCGCGTGGAGTCCCTCGGCCGGCCGACGGTGGAGCTGCCGCTGCTGCCCGGTCCGATGGACCTCGGCTGCCTGTTCGAGCTGGCCGGCCGGCTCGAGGAGCACCTCGGCGCGGAGGTGGCGGCGTGAGCGCGGCCGCCCCCGGGGACGCGCCCCGGCCCGCCCGCGCGGCCGGCACCGCACGGCACGCGCCGCCGGTCGACCTCGCCGCGCTGATCACCGACCCCGACACCCGCATCGTCGTCTGCTGCGGCTCCGGCGGGGTGGGCAAGACGACGACGTCGGCCGCGCTGGCGCTGGCCGCCGCGGAGACCGGCCGCCGGGTCGTCGTCCTCACCATCGACCCCGCCCGCCGGCTGGCCCAGTCGCTGGGCCTCGAGGAGCTCGACAACGAGCCGCGGCGGGTCGACGCCCCCGGGGTCGACGGCGAGCTGCACGCGATGATGCTGGACATGAAGCGCACGTTCGACGACATCGTCGTGGCGCACTCGACGCCCGAACGTGCCGAGCAGATCCTGGCCAACCCCTTCTACCAGACCCTCTCCTCGTCGTTCGCCGGCACGCAGGAGTACATGGCGATGGAGAAGCTGGGCCAGCTGCGGGCGGCCGACACGTGGGACCTCATCGTCGTCGACACGCCCCCCTCCCGGTCGGCGCTGGACTTCCTCGACGCCCCGAACCGGATGAGCCGCTTCCTCGACGGCACGATGATCCGGCTGCTCACGGCCCCCAGCCGCGCCGGGTTCAGGTTCGCCAGCGCCGGCTTCCTGTTCTTCAGCCGGATCATCAGCAAGGTCCTCGGCGGCCAGCTGCTGCGCGACATCTCCGCGTTTGTCTCGGCCCTCGACACGATGTTCGGCGGGTTCCGCGAGCGGGCCACCGCCACCTACGAGCTGCTGCGCCGGCCGGGGACGTGGTTCGTCGTCGTCGCCACGCCCGAGCCCGACGCGCTGCGCGAGGCCTCCTACTTCGTCGACCGGCTCTCCGCCGAGGGCATGCCGCTGGCCGGGCTGGTGCTCAACCGGACCCACCCGCCGGCCAGCACCCGGCTGTCGGCGACCCGCGCCGAGGCCGCCGCCGAGTCCGTCGACGAGGGCGACGGCGCCCCGGCCGCCCTGGTCGCCGGGGCGCTGCGGGTGCACGCCGAGCGGATGACGCTGGCGATGCGCGAGCAGCGGCTGGCCGACCGGTTCACCAGCGCCCACCCCGAGGTGGGGATCCGGGCGGTCCCGGCCGCGGCCGGCGACGTGCACGACCTGGAGGGTCTGCAGGTGATGGCCGAGGCGCTGACCGGCCCGGACGACGACACGCCGACCGGCGTGCCGCGCACCCGCGTGCTGCCCGCGCGCCGCGGCTGAGACCGGGCTGCGGACCCGGTCACGCCGTACATTGGCGGCGATGTCTGCTGCCTCCCGCGCCAGGGCCCTGGCCAAGCTCGTCGCGCTGATCGTCGTCGCCGGCGCACTCGTCGCCGGCATGCTGCTGCCCGTCGTCGGCGGCTCGGGTGTGGTGGCGCGCAACTCCGCGTCCCTGCTCGACGCACTGCCGGTGGAGCTGACCGACGCCACGCCGGCGGGCAACTCGCGCGTGCTGGCGGCCGACGGGTCGCTGATCACGAACTTCTACACGAACAACCGCACGGTGGTCACCGCCGACCAGATCGCCGAGGTCATGAAGCAGGCGCTGGTCGCGATCGAGGACTCGCGCTTCTACGACCACAACGGCCTGGACGTGCAGGGCACGCTGCGCGCCGCGGTGACCAACCTGACGGCCGGGTCGGTGCAGGAGGGCGGCTCGACGATCACCCAGCAGCTGGTCAAGCAGACCCTGCTGGAGACCGCCGACACCCCGGAGGAGCGGACGGCGGCCACCGAGCAGGACGGCGTCGAGGGCCTGTCCCGCAAGCTGCGCGAGGCCCGGCTGGCCCTCGCCCTGGAGGACACCTACTCCAAGGACGAGATCCTCACCCGCTACCTCAACATCGTGTACTTCGGCCGCGGCGCCTACGGCATCCAGGCCGCCGCCCAGCGCTACTTCAGCGTCAACGCCATCGACCTGACCCTGCCGCAGGCCGCCATGCTGGCCGGGCTGGTGCAGAGCCCGTCCAACGACGACCCGATCGCCAACCCGGAGAACGGCCAGACGCGGCGCAACCAGGTGCTGCAGCGGATGTTCGACCTCGGCTACATCACCGAGGCCGAGCTGACCGACATCTCCGCCCAGCCGGTCCAGGTGGCCGAGGGCCTCAGCCCGGCCAACGGCTGCATCGACGCCGTCATCGGTGGCTTCTTCTGCGCCTACACGCAGGGCTACCTCACCGGCGTCCTGGGGTTGACCCAGGAGCAGCTCGACAACGGCGGGCTGACCATCCAGACGACGCTGGACACGCAGCTGCAGACCCTCGCCGACCAGTCGGTGCTCAACACGCTGCCGATGGGTGACCCGCTGGCGGCGGTGTTCACGGCCCTCAAGCCGGGCTCCGGCGACGTGATGGCGATGGCGGTCAACCGGCGCTACGGGTGCGACGACCCCGACTGCGAGTCCGTCGTCCTGCACACCGCGGCCAGCAAGGGCGCCGGCTCCACCTACAAGACCTTCACCGCCGCCGCGGCGCTCGAGGCCGGCATCGGCGCCCGCACCGTGATCACGACGCCGGGTGACCAGTACACCTCCCGGGTGTTCCGCGGCCCCTCCTGCGGCGGCGACCGGGAGCAGTCCAACGGCATGTACTGCGTCCAGAACGTCGGCGACTACCCCGACACCCTCGACATGGTCGACGCGCTGGTCCGCTCCTCCAACACCTACTTCCTGGCGCTGGAGGACCGCCTGGGCAGCGTCGAGGGCCCGGTGCGGATGGCCGAGCGGATGGGCATGACCTTCGACCAGCCCACCCAGAACTCCGCCGACGAGATCATCGACGGGAACTTCGGCTCGTTCACCCTCGGCGCCGAGGCCACCAGCCCGATGGACCTGGCCAACGCCTACGCCACCCTCGCCGCCCAGGGGACCCGGTGCACCCCGACCCCGATCCTGCAGGTCCTCGACCGCAACGGTCAGCCCCTCACCGGTGAGGACGGCCAGCCGCTGGTCCAGGACGACAACTGCACCCCGGAGTCGATCCCGCCGAACATCGCCAACACGCTGGCCACCATCCTCATCGGCGACACGTCCAGCCCGGTGGGCACCGGCCAGCGGGCCGGGATCCCCGGGCGTGGGGTGGCCGGCAAGACCGGCACCGCCCAGGGCCGCGACTCGGTGGCCTTCGTCGGGGTCCTGCCCGAGTACGCGGGCAGCGTGATGGTGTTCAACCCCAAGGAGAAGCAGGACGTGGGCGGCTACGGCGGCAACATGCCGGCCGCGATCTGGCGGGACGCGTTCGAGCCCTACCTGGCCGACAAGCCCACCACGTTCTTCCCGCCGGTCGACCCGGCGCTGATGGGCGGTGGCCCGGCTCCCGCCGCGCCCGGCGGCGACCGCGGCAACGGTGCCAACAACGGCGGCCGCAACGGCGGGAACGGCGGCAACGGCTGGTGGAACGGCGGCTAGCGGCGGCTAGCGGCAGCTCAGCCGAGCTGGCGGCGGACCTCCGCGGCCACCCGGCCGCCCTCGGCGCGGCCGGCGACGGCCGCGGTGGCCGCACCCATCACCCGGCCCATGTCCTTCATCCCGGTCGCGCCGGTGCGGGTGACGACGTCGGCGACCAGCGCGGCGAGGTCGGCGTCGTCGAGCTGCGCGGGCAGGTAGCCGGCCACGACCTCGCCCTCGGCGCGCTCGCGGCCGGCCTGCTCGGCGCGGCCGGCCGCGTCGAAGGCCTCCGCCGCCTCCCGGCGCCGCTTCGCCTCGCGCCGCAGCACTCCCGTCACCTCGTCGTCGGACAGCTCGCGGGCCTCCTTGCCGGCGACCTCCTCGGCGCTCACCGCCGCGAGCACCATCCGCAGCGTGGCGGTGCGCAGCTCGTCGCGGGACTTCATGGCACTGGTGAGGTCGGCGCGCAGCCGGCCCTTGAGGTCGGACACGCTCCCAGCCTGGCACGACGTCGCCGGCACGCCCACGCCGGTGGCGCGGGGGGCCCGTAGGCTCGGGCACCGTGCGCTGGTACACCGCCCTGCCCACGGCCGCCGTCGCCACCGGCACCGCCACCGTGGCCTACGCCTCGCTGTACGAGCGCACCCGCTGGACGCTGCGCCGCTTCGAGGTGCCCGTGCTCGCCCCGGGCTCCGCGCCGCTGACCGTGCTGCACCTGTCGGACCTGCACATGACCGCCGGGCAGCGCTCCAAGCAGGAGTGGGTGGCCGCGCTCGACGGCCTGGAGCCCGACCTGGTCGTCGACACCGGGGACAACCTCGCCGGCACCGACGCCGTCCCGGCGGTGCTGGGCGCGCTGGACCCGCTGCTCGACCGCCCCGGCGTGTTCGTGACCTCGTCCAACGACTACTACGCCCCGCGCCCGAAGAACCCGGTCGGCTACCTCACCCGCAGCCAGAAGCGGGTGCACGGCGAGGAGCTGCCGTGGCGGGACATGCGCGACGGCTTCACCGCCCGTGGCTGGCTGGACCTCACCAACGCCCGGGGCGAGCTCACCGTGGCGGGGCGGCGGATCTCCTTCGCCGGCCTCGACGACCCGCACCTGCGGCGGGACCGCTACGACAACGTCGCCGGGCCCGCCGACCCCACCGCGGACCTGCGCGTGGGCGTCGTCCACTCCCCCGAGCCGCGGGTGCTCGACCGGTTCGTCGCCGACGGCTACGACCTGCTGCTGTGCGGCCACACGCACGGCGGCCAGCTGCGGGTCCCGTTCTACGGCGCGCTGGTGACCAACTGCGGCATCGACCGCACCCACGCCCGCTGGCTGCACCGCTGGGCCGGGCCCTCGCCGGAGCGGCCGGCCGGCACCTGGCTGCACGTGTCCGCAGGCCTGGGCACCAGCCCCTTCGCCCCGGCCCGGTTCGCCTGCCCGCCGGAGGCGACGCTGCTCACGCTGACCGCGCGCACCCCCTGAGGAAGGGCCCCGCTGCCCCACCGCTCGCAGGCTCGCGGCGGGACCCTGCAGAGGGGCCGCGAACACGGGGCGGTAGAGTGGTCGTGTCACACCCGGGGTGTGGCGCAGCTTGGTAGCGCGCGTCGTTCGGGACGACGAGGCCGCAGGTTCAAATCCTGTCACCCCGACCTCCCGCTCAGGGGCCGCCGGAAGGCGGCCCCTGAGCGCGTTCCGGCCCCGTTCCGGTTGGACTCCCCCCGTGGCGGGCACCGAGGAGCCCGATGACCGAGTGGCTGCTCCTCCTCGCCGCCGTGGTGCTCACGGCCTGCACCGGCTTCTTCGTCGCGGCCGAGTTCTCCCTCACGACGGTCGACCGCGGCCGCGTCGAGGAGGCCGCCCGGGCCGGCGACGCGGGCGCGGGCGGCGTGGTGACCGCGCTGCGGTCGCTGTCCACCCAGCTGTCGGCGGCCCAGCTCGGGATCACGCTGACCACCCTGGTCGTCGGCTACCTGGCCGAGCCCGCGATCGGCCAGCTGCTGCACGGCCCGCTGGAGGCCCTCGGCCTGTCCCCGGGGGCGGCCACCGGCGTCTCCTACGGCCTGGCGCTGGCCCTCGCGACGACGCTGCAGATGCTGCTCGGCGAGCTGGGGCCCAAGAACCTCGCCATCGCCAACCCGCTGGGGGTCGCCCGCCGGGTGGCGCCGGGGATGCGGGCGTTCACCGCCGTCTTCGGCGTCGTCGTCCGGTCGCTGCAGCGGCTGGCCAACGCCATCGTGCGGCGGCTGGGCTTCGAGCCGCGGGAGGAGCTGGACTCCGCCCGCGGGGCCGACGAGCTCGCCGCCGTCGCCCGGCGCTCGGCCGAGGAGGGCGACCTCTCCCCCGTCGCCGCCCGGCTGCTGGAGCGCTCGCTGGGGCTGCGCGCGAAGTACGCCACCGACGTCATGACCCCGCGCACCCGGCTGTGGACGCTGCGGGCCAGCGCGAGCGCCGCCGACGTCATCGCCGCGGCCACCGAGTCGGGGAACTCGCGGTTCCCCGTGTACGGCTCCGACCTCGACGAGGTCACCGGCGTCGTGCACGTCAAGCGGGCGGTCGCGGTGCCCGAGGCCGAGCGCGCCCACCGCACCGCCGGGGAGCTGGCCGACCCGGTGCTGGCGGTGCCGTCGTCGCTGCGGCTGGAGCGGCTGCTGGACCTGCTGCGCGAGCAGGGCCTGCAGATCGCCCTCGTCGTCGACGAGTGGGGCGCCACGCACGGGGTGGTGACGCTGGAGGACATCGTCGAGGAGCTCGTCGGCGAGATCACCGACGAGACCGACCGCCCGCTGCGGACGCTGCGCCGGCTCGCCGACGGCCAGTGGGTCCTGTCGGGCCTGCTGCGGCCCGACGAGGTGCTCGAGCGCACCCGGATCGCGGTGCCCGAGGGCCGCTACGAGACGCTGTCGGGCTTCCTCGCCGAGCGACTGCAGCGGCTCCCCGAGGTGGGCGACACCGTGGAGCTCGAGGGCGCCCGGCTGACCGTGGAGAGCCTCGACGGCCGGCGGGTCGCCCGGGTGCGCGCCGAGCAGACCGTGTTCCTGCCGGCGGGGGCGACGGCGTCGGCCCGGCAGCGCGCCGAGCGGGCGGTGGCGGCGTGAGCGACGTCGTCAGCCTGCTGATCCTGGTCGCGCTGCTGCTGGGCAACGCCTTCTTCGTGGCCGCGGAGTTCGCCCTGGTGTCGGCCCGGGTCGACCAGATCGAGCCGCGCGCCGCGACCGGCTCCCCCCGGGCGGTCAGGACGCTGGCCGCGATGCGCGACGTCTCGCGGAACATGGCCGGCGCGCAGCTGGGGATCACGCTGTGCTCGCTGGGCCTCGGCGCCGTCGGCGAGCCCGCTGTCGCCCACCTCATCGAGGCGCCGCTGCACGCCGCGCACGTCCCCGACGCGCTGCTGCACCCCATCGCGCTGGTGATCGCGCTGTCGCTGGTGACCGTGCTGCACATGGTGCTCGGCGAGATGGTCCCCAAGAACATCACCATCGCCGGGCCCGACCGCGCGGCGCTGGTGCTCGGGCCGGCCCTGGCCACCTTCACCCGCCTGCTCCGGCCGGTGATCTGGTTCTTCAACACCACGGCCAACGTCTTCGTGCGGCTGTTCGGCGCGACCCCGACCGACGAGGTGGCCGCCAGCTTCGACGAGGCCGAGATCCGCTCGATGATCACCCAGTCCCGGCGGGAGGGCCTGCTCGGCACCGAGGTGAGCGAGCTGGCCGCCGGGGCGCTGCAGTTCGAGCAGCACACCGTCGAGGACGTGCTGCTGCCGATGGACGGCGTGGTCACCGTCCCCCGCTCGACCACCCCCCGGCAGCTGGAGGCCGTCGTCGCCGAGCACGGTTTCAGCCGCTACCCGGTGGCCGGCGACGACGACGCGCTGCTCGGCTTCGTGCACGTCAAGGACGCGCTGCGCACCACCGGCGAGGACCGCGACCGGCCGCTGCCCGAGGAGCTGCTGACGCCGCTGGTGCCGATCGCGCCCGGGACGAAGCTGCCCGAGGTGCTGTCGGAGATGCGCGCGCAGGGCGCCCACCTCGGCGGCGTGGTGGGCACCGACGGCGGGCAGCGGCGGACCGTGGGCCTGGTGGCGCTCGAGGACGTGCTGGAGCTGCTCATCGGCGACGTGCGCGACGCCGCCGCCGAGCACACCCGGGCGATGGCCGACCGGGCCGACCGGGCCGACCGGTCCGCCCGCGGCGGCCGCGGCCGGGCCGGGTACCCGAGCGGGGCCGGCGCCGGAGGCCGCTGAGGACGGGCCTGTGGACCGGCGACGGTGCACCATCGAGGGCACGGGTCGCACACCGACGAGGGGAACGGCGATGAGCACCGACGCACCCACCGGCACGCGGGGCGCGGACCCCGCCGACGACGGCATCGACCGGGCCGCCGTCCGGGAGGCGCTGTACACCGACGGCATCACCGCGCGGAAGGGCGCCTTCTCCCGCGACTGGGTCGCCCGGCTGCGCGAGGACGTCGACGCCGCCTTCGAGGAGGCCCGCGGCCGCGAGGGCGGCACGGTCGGCCGGGGCCCCAACCGCTGGTACGTGGAGATCCACCCGCAGGCGCTGCGCGGGTTCGTCGACCTGGTCGACCACCCCTGGGTGCGGGCCACCTGCGAGGCCGTCCTCGGGCCCGACTACGCGATCGTCGAGGTCGGCTTCGACACGCCCTTCCCCGGCGCGAAGGACCAGCCGTGGCACCGGGACTTCCCCAGCCCGCGGGAGACGCGCGAGGAGCGGCGGCTGACCTCCCTGGCCTTCAACGTCACCACGGTCGACACCGTCGACGAGATGGGGCCCTTCGAGGTGGCGCCGGGGACGCAGTGGGAGACCGGCGAGGACTTCGACCACGGGATGTTCCCGCCGAGGAGCGAGTACCCGCGCTACGAGGCGCTGGCGGTGCGAAAGTACCCGCAGATGGGCGACGTCTCGGTGCGCTCGGCCCTGACGCTGCACCGCGGGACGGAGAACCGCTCCCAGCTCTCCCGCCCCGTCCTGGTCCTCGGCGTCGACGCGCCCGGCGCCGGCAACGACGAGCACCACGACCTCGCGGTGACGCACGACTACTGGGAGCAGCTCCCCCAGCGGGTCCGCGACCACCTGCGCTGCCCCGTCGTCGACGAGCTGCGGCCGATCGTGCAGAAGCACGACATCGAGGGCCTGGTGATGGGCTGAGCCCGACACCCCGGCGGCGGGCCGGAGGGGTGCGGGCACGATGGGCCGGTGACCGCCGAGCAGACCGCCCCCCTCCTCCCGCCCGACGTCACCGCCCGGTGGCAGGCCCGCTTCCGCGCGCCGCGGGTGAGCCTGCCCGACTGGGCGCTGCACGCCCCGCAGCGCAGCCTGTACGCCTCCGACGTCAGCGGCGTCGTCGAGCAGTACGCCTGGGACCGCGACACCGACGTCCACCGGCAGGTGACCGACCGGCCCAACGGCACGCTCATCGGCACGCTGTCCCCCGACGGCGAGCAGGTCTGGTGGTTCGCCGACACCGACGGCGACGAGTTCGGCGTGTGGATGGTGCAGCCCTTCGCCGGCGGCGAGGACCGGGTCGCCGTCCCCGAGGTCGGGCCGGCCTACCCCGCCGGCCTGGAGATCGGCTCCTCGCTGGCGGCGATCGGCCGGTCCACCGACGACGGCAGCGAGCTGTGGCTGGCTCCCGCCGGCGGGACGCCGCGGGTGGTCTACCGGCACGAGGACCCCGCCTCGGTCGACGCGCTCACCCTCGACGACGAGCTGCTGGTGATCTCGCACTCCGAGCACGGCGACCCGCGCTACCCGGCGCTGCGGGTGCTGCGCACGGCCACCACCACCGAGGACGCAGCCGACGTCGTCACGGAGAAGTGGGACGGCGAGGGCCTGGGCCTGCACGCGCTGGAGTTCGCCCCGCTGCCCGGTGACCGGCGGCTGCTGGTCGGCCACGAGCGGCGCGGCCGCGAGGAGCTGCTGGTCTGGGACGTCGCGGCCGACACCGAGACCGAGATCGTGCTCGACCTGCCCGGCGACGTGACCGCCGGCTGGTACCCCGACGGCTCGGCGCTGCTGGTGGGCCACGACCACGCCGCCCGCAGCGAGCTGTACCGCTACGACCTGGCCACCGGGGCGCTGGAGCGGCTGAACACCCCGCGCGGCGTCGTCCGCGGCGCCACCGCCCGGCCCGACGGCACGGTGGAGCTGGCCTGGTCGAACTCCGAGCGCCCGCCGGTGATCCGCCGCGCCGACGGGCCGGTGGTGCTGGCCGCACCCGGGGAGGAGCCACCGGCCGCCCACCCGGTCGAGGACCGCTGGGTGCCCGGGCCGGGCGGCGACGTGCACGCACTGGTGGTCCGGCCGGCCGGGGAGCCCCCGTACGCCACGGCGTTCCTCGTCCACGGCGGGCCGGAGTCCGCCGACGACGACAGCTACCGCGCCCGCCGCGCGGCCTACGTCGACGCCGGCTACGCGGTCGTGCACGTCAACTACCGCGGCTCCACCGGCTACGGCAGCGCCTGGCGCGACGCCCTCACCGGCCGGCCCGGGCCCACCGAGCTCGAGGACGTCGCCGCCGTCTACGACGCGCTGGTCGCCGAGGGCCTCCTCGACCCGGAGCGGGCGCTGGTCACCGGCGGGTCGTGGGGCGGCTTCCTGACCCTGCTGGCGCTGGGCACGCAGCCGGAGCGGTGGGCGGCCGGCATCGCCGAGGTGCCGGTGGCCGACTACCTGGCCGCCTACGAGGACGAGATGGAGGGCCTGCGGGCCTACGACCGGGCACTGTTCGGCGGCTCACCGGAGGAGGTGCGCGACCGGTACGTGCGCTCCTCGCCGATCACCCACGTCGAGGCCGTGCGGGCGCCGGTGCTGGTGGTGGCCGGGGCGAACGACCCGCGCTGCCCGATCCGGCAGATCGAGAACTACCTGGCCCGCCTCGAGGAGCTCGGCAAGCCGCACGAGGTGTACCGCTTCGACGCCGGGCACGGCTCCCTGGTCATCGAGGAGACGATCCGGCAGGTCGAGACGGCGCTGTCGTTCGCGCTGCGCCACGTGCGGCCGTGACCCGGGCCGGCAGCAGCGCGACGACGGCGAGGGTCACCAGCAGGTAGAGGTCCTCGACGACGACCCCGACGACGCCGCGGTCGTGGTGGTGGCCGGAGGTGGCGAACGCGAACCAGATCGCCGACGAGGCGAGCACCAGCGTGGTGACGCCGGCCAGCGCCCCGGCCAGCAGCCGCGAGCGGTCCCGCCACCACCGCGGCGTCCCCGGGGCCGGCGAGGTCCCGGCGGCGAGGTCGACGAGCACGACCAGGGCGGGCACCAGCCAGACGAGGTGGTGCGACCAGGAGACGGGGCTGACCAGGCAGGCGGCCAGGCCGGTGAGCGCGACGCCGGCCAGGTCGTCGCCGGCCCGCGTCGCGCGCACCGCGCGGGTCAGCACGAGCGCCAGCGCGACGGCCGCCAGCACCGCCCACAGCAGGCGCGGGGGCTCGGCCGGGTCGGTCAGCCGCGCCAGCGCGCCCAGCAGCGACTGGTTGGACGTCTTGTCCAGCGCGCCGACCCGCTCGGTCTGCCACAGCGTCTGCGTCCAGAACCGCCACGCCGTCGCCGGGGCCACCGCGAGGGCCAGCAGGGTGGCCCCGGCGGCGGTGGCGACGGCGACCCCGGCCGCGCGCCAGCGGCGGGTCAGCAGCAGCCAGACGACGAACAGCGCCGGCGTGAGCTTGACCGCCGCGGCCAGCCCGATGCCCACGCCGGCCCACCGCGACCCGCGGCGCAGCGCCGCCACGTCGGCCAGCACCAGCGCCATCAGCAGCAGGTTGACCTGGCCGAAGCCGATGGTCTCCCGCACCGGCTCGACGACGAACACCAGCGGCAGCGCGAACAGCCACGCCCACGGCAGCGGCCACCCGTGCCGGCGGGCCAGCGGGGTGACCAGCCACCGGGTGAGCCCGACGAGGACGGCCGCGTTGAGCAGCACGTGGCCGGTGGCGACCACCGGGTAGGGCACCAGCGCCATGGGCAGGACCAGCAGCGCGGCGAACGTCGGGTAGGTGAAGCCGTAGGGGCTGCGGCCGTAGGTGTAGTCGTAGAGCGGCCGGCCCTCCAGCCAGGAGGCGACGGCGCCGCGGTACACCCGCAGGTCGAAGAAGTCGTGCCACGGGTCGTTGGGCACGACCACCGACACGACCGCGACCAGCGCGACCAGGGCGAGGAACCCCCCGACCCGGACGAGCACCGGCGCCGTCCGGCTAGCGGCCGCGGCGGGCGAGCAGCAGCTCGGCGATCTGCACGGTGTTGAGCGCCGCGCCCTTGCGGAGGTTGTCGTTGCTGACGAACAGCACCAGGCCGTGGTCGCCGTCGACGCTGCGGTCCTGCCGGATGCGGCCGACGTAGCTCGGGTCCTGGCCGGCCGCCTGCAGCGGGGTCGGGACGTCGGTGAGCTGCACGCCCGGCGCGCCGGCGAGCAGCTCGGTGGCCCGGGCGGCGGTCAGCGGGCGGGCGAACTCGACGTTGAGCGACAGGGAGTGCCCGGTGAAGACCGGCACCCGCACGCAGGTGCCGGACACCCGCAGGTCGGGGATGCCGAGGATCTTGCGGCTCTCGTTGCGGAGCTTCTGCTCCTCGTCGGTCTCGGCCGAGCCGTCGTCGACGACGCTGCCGGCCATCGGCAGCACGTTGAAGGCGATGGGGCGGACGTACTTCCGCGGCTCCGGGAACGCCACCGCCGATCCGTCGTGGGTCAGCTCGGCCGCCTTGTCGACGACGGCCCTGACCTGCGAGTCGAGCTCCTCGACGCCGGCCAGCCCGCTGCCGGAGACCGCCTGGTAGGTGCTGGCGACCACCCGGACCAGCTGCGCCTCGTCGTGCAGCGGCTTGAGCACCGGCATCGCGGCCATGGTGGTGCAGTTGGGGTTGGCGATGATCCCGCGCGGGACCTCGTCGAGCGCCTGCGGGTTGACCTCGGCGACGACGAGCGGCACGTCGGCGTCGCGCCGGAACGCCGAGCTGTTGTCGACGACGGTGACACCGGCCTCGGCGAACCGCGGTGCCTGGACACGGGAGGTGCCCGCACCGGCGGAGAACAGCGCGACGTCGAGGCCGGTGGGGTCGGCGGTGGCGGCGTCCTCGACGGTGATCTCGCCGGTCCCCCACGGCAGGGTGCTGCCGGCGCTGCGGGCGGAGGCGAAGAAGCGCAGCTCGGCGAGCGGGAAGCGGCGCTCGGCGAGGACCTGGCGCATGACGGCGCCGACCTGGCCGGTGGCGCCGACGATCCCGACGCGGAGCCCGTCACTGGTTGAGGTCATCGTCCGGTCCCTCCGTAGACCACGGCCTGCTCGTCGTCGGTGCCCAGGTCGAAGGCGTCGTGCACCGCGCGGACGGCGACGTCGACGTCGGTGTCGCGGCAGACCACGGAGATGCGGATCTCCGAGGTGCTGATCAGCTCGAGGTTGACGCCGGCGTCGGCCAGGGCGCCGAAGAAGCGGGCCGAGACGCCGGGGTGGCTGCGCATGCCCGCGCCGACCAGGCTGACCTTGCCGATGTGCTGGTCGAAGCGGACGTCGCTGTAGCCGACGGTGTGCTTGACCTTCTCCAGCGCGGCCAGCGCCGTCGGCCCGTCGCTCTTGGGCAGCGTGAAGGAGATGTCGGCGAGCTTGCTGGCCTCGGCCGAGACGTTCTGCACGATCATGTCGATGTTGATCTCGGCGTCGGCGAGGACGCGGAAGATCTGCGCCGCCTCACCCGGCCGGTCGGGCACGCCGTAGACGGTGATCTTGCCCTCGCTGCGGTCGTGCGCGACGCCGGTGATGATCGCCTGTTCCACGCTGAGGTCCTCCATCGAGCCGGTCACGACGGTGCCGGGGAGCTGTGAGTAGGAGCTGCGGACGTGCACCGGGATGCCGTAGCGGCGGGCGTACTCCACGCAGCGGAGCATGAGCACCTTCGCGCCGGAGGCGGCCAGCTCGAGCATCTCCTCGTAGGTGATGGTGTCCAGCCGGCGGGCGTTGGGGACGATCCGCGGGTCGGCGGTGAAGACGCCGTCGACGTCGGTGTAGATCTCGCAGACGTCGGCGCGCAGGGCCGCGGCGACGGCGACGGCGGTGGTGTCGGAGCCGCCGCGACCGAGCGTGGTGACGTCCTTGGTGTCCTGGCTGACGCCCTGGAACCCGGCCACGATGACGATCGAGCCCTCGTCGAGCGCCGAGCGCAGCCGGCCGGGCGTGACGTCGATGATGCGCGCCTTGCCGTGGCTGGAGGTGGTGATCACCCCCGCCTGGGAGCCGGTGAAGGACCGCGCCTCGTAGCCGTGGGTGTTGATGGCGATGGCCAGCAGCGCCATGGAGATGCGCTCGCCCGCGGTGAGCAGCATGTCCAGCTCGCGGCCGGGCGGGTCGTCGGTGATCTGCGCGGCCTGGTCGAGCAGCTCGTCGGTGGTGTCGCCCATCGCCGAGACGACCACGACGACGTCGTTGCCGGCCTTCTTCTCCGCGACGATGCGCTCGGCCACGCGCTTGATGTGGGCGGCGGAGGCCACGGAGGAGCCACCGTACTTCTGCACGACGAGGGCCACGGGTCCACAGGCTACCGATGTGCCGGCCGGGCACCGGGATCCAGGCAGGCCCGTCCCTTGCGTGCCCCTCCCCGGCGCGATGTGATCACGAGGTGACCGATCCCGCGGAGTGGCTGCTCGGCCCCGAGGAGCGGGGCAACACGGCCACCGACCTGCCGGCCTGGACCGAGGGCAACCTCGCCGTGCCGCTGGTGCACGGGAGCGCCTACTTCGACGCGCTGGTCTCGGCCGTCGAGGTGCTCGACGAGAACGACCACCTGTTCTTCACCGACTGGCGCGGCGACCCCGACGAGGAGCTGCGCCCGGGCGGTCCCACGGTCGCCGAGCTGTTCACGGAGGCGGTGCGCCGCGGGGTGACCGTCCGCGGGCTGGTGTGGCGCTCGCACGTGGACTGGCTGTCGTTCAGCAGCCGGGAGAACCGGGCGCTGGACCGCGAGGTGGAGGACGGCGGCGGCCTGGTCGTGCTCGACCAGCGGGTGCGCCGGATGGGCAGCCACCACCAGAAGCTCGTCGTCTGCCGGCACGACCAGGACGCGACGAAGGACGTCGCCTTCATCGGCGGCATCGACCTGTGCCACAGCCGCCGCGACGACGCCGAGCACCGCGGCGACCCGCAGGCGGTGCCGATGGCCGCCGCGTACGGGCCCACGCCGCCGTGGCACGACGTGCAGCTCATGGTCCGCGGTCCGGCCGTCGCGGCGCTGGACACGGTGTTCCGCGAGCGCTGGGACGACCCCACCGACCCCGACGAGGGCAACCCGATCGCGCACGTGATCGACCGGCTGCGGCGGAGCCGGATGTACGCCGACCGGCTGCCCCCGCAGCTGCCCCCGCCCCCGCCGGCCGGGCCGCACCTGGTGCAGAACCTGCGGACCTATCCCGCCGTCCGCCCGCGCTACGACTTCGCCCCCGACGGCGAGCGCTCGATCGCCCGCGGCTACTCCAAGGCGATCAAGCGGGCGCGGCGGCTGATCTACCTCGAGGACCAGTACATGTGGTCCGGCGAGGTCGCGCAGCTGTTCGCCGACGCGCTGGCCGAGCACCCCGACCTGCACCTGGTCGTCGTCGTGCCGCGCGTCCCCGACCAGGACGGGGCGTTCGCGTCGCGGCCGCAGTTCGTCGGCCGGTGGCAGGCGCTGGAGATGTGCCGCCGGGCCGGGCGCGACCGGGTGCACGTCTTCGACGTGGAGAACCACGAGGGCACGCCCGTCTACGTGCACGCGAAGGTGTGCGTGGTCGACGACGTGTGGGCCAGCGTCGGCAGCGACAACTTCAACCGGCGGTCCTGGACGCACGACAGCGAGCTCTCCAGCGCCGTGCTCGACACCACGCTCGACCCCCGGGAGCCGCGCGACCCGGCCGGCACCGGCGACGGCGCGCGCACCTTCGCCCGCGACCTGCGGCTGGTCCTCGCGCGGGAGCACACCGACCGGGCCGGGGACGGCAGCGAGGACGCCGACCTGATCGACCCCGAGGCGTTCGTCGCCACCCTCGAGGCCCAGGCCACCGAGCTCGACGCCTGGCACGAGGGCGGCCGCCGAGGCCCGCGCCCGCGCGGCCGGCTGCGCCACCACGCTCCCGAGCAGCTCTCCCTCGCGACCCGGTTGTGGGCCACGCCGGTGTACCGGCTGGTCGACGACCCCGACGGCCGCCCCCTCCGCCTCCGCCGCCGCGGCGAGTTCTGAGCGCAGTCCCCGCCCCGGCCCCGCGGAGCAGGCGCCGGGCGCACCTGTCCCCCGCCGTGTGGTGTCCGCCACCCGGTAGTGCTCTGCCCCGCGTCTGTGGGCAGAGCGCGAAGGAGCGTCCCGGCACTACCGCACAGTCACTCGTGCTCTGCCCCGCACCTGTGGGCAGAGCACGAGTTTCCACAGGCACACATGGCGACCCGGTCCGAGAGCACCGTCGCTCCACCCTCGACGGGTGACCGAGTTCGACGTGGCCGGCGCCCTGCGCCGTATCCGCAGGACCGCCGACCTCTCACAGCGGGAACTGGCGGCCGCGGCGGGCCTGTCCAAGTCGACGGTCGCGGCGATCGAGGCCGGCACGCGAGGGCTCGACGCCCGGGCGCTGGCCCGCCTGGCGGCCGTGGCCGGGTTGCGGCTCGCGCTGGTGGACGCGGACGGCGCGGAGGTGGCGCCCATGGACGGCGCGGCCGTGCGGGACGGCGGCGGGCGGCGCTTCCCCGCGCACCTCGACACCCGGCACGGCGACGAGGGCTGGTGGCACGGCCCGCACCGGTTCGACCGCGACCCGGTCACCTACACGTTCACCCGCGTCCGGTGGTACCGCGACGAGCTGCGCGGACGCCGCGGCACCCCGGAGGACCACCAGCTGCCGCAGCCGGGGGACGCGCTCCTCGACCGGGCGCGGGCCCGCCGGGCGGCCGCGCGACGGGCCCGGGAGGAGGACCTCGAGCGCCGGCGCGCCGCCGGGCTGCTGCCGCCGCTCGAGGAGTTCCGCTGCGAGTGCCCGCCGGCCTGCGACAACCTGCTCCTGGAGGACCTCCCGCCGGTCCCCGGTCAACCCGGGCCGCACGCCGACGACTGTGCGTGTTCCTGCGACGTCGGCTGACCCGCTGCTACCGTGGGCCCGTGCGCGGCGACCTCCTGCTTACCCGCCGCGGCGAGGCCCTCTCCTAGGTCGGCCCCCTCGCCGCGGAGATCCCGCCGTGACGTGAGCGCGTCCCCCGGCGCCTGCTGACCGCCCCACAGGAGCGACAGTCCAGCCCGCGCCAGAGGAGTCAGACCACCGTGAGCAGCCCCCAGCACCCGCACGCCCGCAACCCGCAGCGTCCCTCGCAGATGCCGGTGCACCGCTACGCCCCGTTCCAGCCGGTCGACCTGCCCGACCGCACCTGGCCCGACCGGGTCACCACCGTCGCCCCGCGCTGGTGCGCCGTCGACCTGCGCGACGGCAACCAGGCGCTCATCGACCCCATGTCGCCGGACCGCAAGCGGCGGATGTTCGACCTGCTGGTGGGCATGGGGTACAAGGAGATCGAGGTCGGCTTCCCGGCCGCCAGCCAGACCGACTTCGACTTCGTCCGCCAGCTGGTCGAGGACGACCTGGTACCCGACGACGTCACCATCCAGGTGCTCACGCAGGCCCGCGACGAGCTGATCGAGCGCACGTTCGACTCACTGCGCGGCGCGCGGCAGGCGATCGTGCACCTGTACAACTCGACGAGCACGCTGCAGCGCCGCGTCGTCTTCGGCAGCGACCGCGCCGGCATCGTCGACATCGCCGTCCACGGCGCCCAGCTGGTGCGCAAGCTGGCCGAGCAGCTGCGCGACACCGAGGTCCGCTTCGAGTACAGCCCCGAGTCCTTCACCGGCACCGAGCTGGACTTCGCCGTCGAGATCTGCAACGCGGTCACCGACGTGTGGGAGCCCATGGCCGACCGGCCGACGATCCTCAACCTGCCGGCCACCGTGGAGATGGCCGAGCCCACCGTCTACGCCGACCAGGTCGAGTGGATGCACCGCAACCTGGGCCGGCGCGACGCGGTCGTGCTCAGCCTGCACCCGCACAACGACCGCGGCACCGCCGTCGCCGCCGCCGAGCTCGGCTACCGCGCCGGCGCCGACCGCATCGAGGGCTGCCTGTTCGGCAACGGCGAGCGCACGGGCAACGTCGACCTGGTCACCCTGGGCCTGAACCTGTTCAGCCAGGGCATCGACCCGCAGATCGACTTCTCCGACATCGACGAGATCCGCCGCACCGTCGAGTACTGCAACCAGCTCGGCGTGCACGAGCGGCACCCCTACGGCGGCGACCTGGTCTACACCGCCTTCTCCGGCTCCCACCAGGACGCGATCAACAAGGGCTTCCGGGCGCTGGAGGCCGACGCCGCCGCCGCGGGCGTGCCGGTCGACCGGATGCCGTGGGCGGTCCCCTACCTGCCGATCGACCCCAAGGACGTCGGCCGCAGCTACGAGGCGGTCATCCGGGTCAACAGCCAGTCCGGCAAGGGCGGCGTCGCCTACATCATGAAGACCGAGCACCAGCTCGACCTGCCCCGCCGGCTGCAGATCGAGTTCAGCGGGGTCATCCAGCGGCACACCGACGACGAGGGCGGCGAGGTCACCGCCCAGCAGATGTGGGCGGCGTTCAGCAGCGAGTACCTGCCCGACCCCGACGCCTCGTGGGGCCGGTTCGCGCTCGCCGGGCACCGCCACCAGGCGCACGGCGAGCAGCTCGACGAGATGGTCGTCGAGCTGGTCGACGGCGGCGTGCCGGTCACCGTCCAGGGGCGCGGCAACGGCCCGATCGCGGCGTTCGTCGACGCGCTGGGCACCCTCGACGTCGACGTCCGCGTCCTCGACTACGCCGAGCACGCGCTGAGCGCCGGCGGCGACGCCCGCGCCGCTGCCTACGTCGAGTGCGCCGTCGGCGAGCGGGTGCTGTGGGGCGTGGGCGTCGACCCGAACATCGTCAGCGCGTCGCTGCGCGCCGTCGTCTCGGCGGTCAACCGCGCCCTGCGGTAGCCGCCGCGTGCGGCCGGCCCGGCGCTCAGCCGGGCCGGCCGGCCGCGGCGCGCGGGTCCTCGGGCGGCGCGTCGCCGGGCTCGTCCCCGCGGTACCGCTCGTCCTGGTGGCCGCCGGCGGCGTACTCGTCGACCAGCAGCAGGTCGCGGCGCACGTGCCGGCGGCGGTAGGCCACCCGGCTGATCAGGTGCGCGCTCACCGGCGCGGTGAGCAGCTGGAAGGCCGCCACCAGCAGCAGCATCCAGGCGTTGGCCCAGCCGTCGAGCCGGATGGCCGCGCCGACCATGACCAGCAGGACGCCGAGCACCTGCGGCTTGGTGCCGGCGTGCATCCGCGACAGCACGTCGGGGAAGCGCACCAGGCCCAGCCCGGCGGTGAGGCACAGCGCCGCGCCGCTCAGCAGGCAGGCGAAGGCGACGACGTCGGCGAGGGCGGTCACCGTGCCTCCCGTTCCTCGGCGGCCACGGGCAGGCCGACGTCGCGTCCGTCGCCGGTGCGCGAGCGCAGCAGCATCCCGCCGATGTAGCGGGCCACCGACACCGAGCCGACGAAGGCCAGCAGGGAGACCACGACCAGCACCGGGACCAGCGTCGGGTCGCGGACCAGCGCGGCGTGCACCGCCAGGCCGGCCGCGATGATCACCAGCAGGGTGTCGGTGGCGACCACCCGGTCCAGCAGCGAGGGACCGCGGGCCAGCCGGTACAGCGCCAGCACCGCTCCCCCGGCGATCATCGCGTACAGCGCGCCGCTGACGACGGTCACGAGGCGAGCACCTGCCCCTCCTCCCGCTCGAGGGCCGCGACGTCCTCGTCCGAGCCGAACGCGCGCACCAGCCGGGTCTCCACCACCAGGACGTGGGCCTTCTTGCGCTCGACGTCGTCGAGGTCGCGCACGGGCAGCAGGTGAAGGGTCATCACCCGGCGCTCCCGGTCGAGGTCGAGCACCAGCGAGCCGGGGACCAGCGAGGTCGCCTCGGCGACCATCGTCAGCAGCAGGTCGGAGTCGGCGCGCAGCTGCACCTGCACGATCGCCGTGCTGCGCACCCCGCCGGGCCGCAGCGCCTGCCAGGCCACCTCGGCGCCGGAGACGACGAGATCGGCGACGAAGTGCCCCAGGAAGACGAGCAGTGCCAGCGGGCGCACCCGCGTGCCGCCGACGACGTGCGGCAGCGGCAGCAGCACCAGCAGGACCAGGGCGACGACCAGGCCGGAGAGCAGGTTGGCCCACGACCAGGTGCCCCACAGCAGCATCCACACCAGGACCAGCCAGGCGATCAGCGGGACCTGGTGCCGCAACCGGGTGGCGGCCGGCTCGACGGTCACGGCACCTCCTCCGTCCCGAACACCGCGGTGACGTACGGGGTGCGGTCGATCAGGTCGACCGAGGCCCGGTCGGCGAGGCCGTAGAGCGGCCCGGCCAGCCCGGTCAGGGCCACGGTGAGCGCGACCAGCGCCGTCGTCGCCCCCACCATGGTCCTCGGCAGCGGGCGCAGCGCCCGGACCGCCCCCGCCGCGGGCGGCAGACCCGGCTCGGCCGCGAGCGCGACCGCCGTGTGCCGCCGCCACGCGTCCTGCAGGGCGGTCCGCGGCCGGCCGTCGGGGAACCCGTCGCCCTCCTCGCCGACCCCGTCGCCCTCGTCGCCGCCCTCGTCGCCGACCTCGTCGCCGGTCTCGCCGTCGGGCCGGCGGCGCGCGGTGGCGTCGGCGGCCGCGGCGGCCGCGGTCTCCTCGGCGGGCGGCTGGCTCGCCGGCCGCCAGAAGGCGCGGGTCCAGACGCGGGCGACGGCCAGCAGCGTCAGCAGGCTGGTCACCACCCCGCCGGCGACCAGCGTGAACGCGAGCACACTGCCCTCGGCGACGCCGGCCTGCAGCAGTCCCAGCTTGCCGATGAACCCCGACAGCGGCGGGATGCCGGCCAGGTTCATCGCCGGCACGAAGAACAGCACCGCCAGCATCGGGGACCGCCGCGCCAGGCCGCCGAGCCGGTGCACCGACGTCGACCCGCCCTGCCGCTCGACGAGCCCGGCGACCAGGAACAGCGTCGTCTGGATGGCGATGTGGTGGGCGACGTAGAAGACCGCACCGGCGAGCCCGGCCGCCGTCCCGAGGGCGATGCCGAACACCATGTAGCCGATGTGGCTGACCAGGGTGAACGACAGCATCCGGCGCAGGTCGCTCTGCGCGACCGCTCCCAGGATGCCGACCAGCATCGTGGCCAGCGCCGCCCACATGAGCAGCTCGTCGAGCGCCCCGCCGGGGAACAGCAGCGTCTGCGTGCGGATGATCGCGTAGACGCCGACCTTGGTGAGCAGCCCGGCGAACACGGCGGTGACCGGGGCCGGCGCGGTCGGGTAGCTGTCGGGCAGCCACGCCGACAGCGGGAAGACGGCGGCCTTGATGCCGAACGCGATGAGCAGCATCGACTGCAGCAGCAGCTGTGTCCCCTCGGGCAGCTCACCCAGCCGCACCGCCAGCTGCGCCATGTTCACCGTGCCGGTGGCGGCGTAGACCAGTGCGATCGCGGCGAGGAACAGCAGCGAGCTGGTGAGGCTGACGACGACGTAGGTGATGCCGCCGCGGATGCGCGACGCGGTGCCGCCGAGGGTCAGCAGCACGTAGGAGGCCATCAGCAGGATCTCGAAGCCGACGTAGAGGTTGAACAGGTCGCCGGCGAGGAAGGCGTTGCTCACGCCCGCGACCAGCACCAGGAACGTCGGGTGGAAGATCGACAGCGGCGTCTCCTCCGACCCGTCGGCCGCGCCCTGGCCGACGGCGAAGACGAGCACGCCGAGGGCCACGGTCGAGGCGACCACCAGCATCAGCGCCGAGAGCCGGTCGACCACGAGCACGATGCCGAGCGGGACCGGCCAGCCCCCGACCGAGACCGCGCCGGCACCCTCGGCGTCGGCGACGAGCAGCAGGACCACCGACACCGCGAGCACCGCGCTCAGCACCACCAGGCTGAGCGTGCGCTGGAACGTCGGGTGCCCGCTGGCCAGCAGCGCACCGGCGGCCCCGAGGAGCGGGAGCAGCACCGGCAGCGGGGCGAGGACCTCGATCACCGTCGTCCGCTCCCCGCGGGCAGGTCGACGTCGTCGGCGATCCCCTCGACGTCCTCGTGCAGGCTGTCGGCGTGCCCGGCGATGCGGTCGTCGGGAGCCAGCTCGTCCGGGTCGAGCTCGTCGGCGTCGGTCCCCCGGCGGGCGGCGACCCGGCGGTCCTCCTCGTCGGTGCCCACGACCTCCTCGCGCACCAGCCGCCAGGACCGGTGGATGATCGCCAGCACGAACGCCGAGACGCCGAAGGTGATGACGATCGCGGTGAGGATCAGCGCCTGCGGCAGCGGGTCGGCGATCTCCCCGGCGTCGGAGTAGCCGAGGATCGGCGCCAGCCCCGCCACGCCGCCGGCCGACAGCAGCAGCAGGTTGGTCGCGTTGCCCAGCAGCACGAAGCCCAGCAGCACGCGGGTGAGGCTGCGGTCGAGCAGCAGGTAGACACCCGCCGCGTAGAGACCGCCGATCATGAGCGGGAACACGATCGTGGGCGTCATCGCAGCACCACCTCACCGGGGTCGAGTTCGACGGGGTCGTCCTGGTCCTCCTGGCGGTCGAGCTCCGCCCCGAGGCTGCGCAGCACGTCGAGCACCAGGCCGACGACGATCAGGTAGACGCCGATGTCGAAGAACAGCGAGGTCACCAGCTTGACGTCGCCGAGCACCGGCAGCGTCGTCTCCAGGATCGCCGTCTGCAGGACGCCGGCCCCCAGCGCCAGGCCGACGACGCCCGTCCCGGCGGCGAGCAGCAGCCCGCCGCCCAGCAGCAGGCCCGGGGCGACCGGCGCGGCCTCGCCCAGCTCGTAGCGCCCGCCGGCCAGGTAGCGCAGCACGAGGGCCAGGCCCGCGACGAGGCCGCCGGCGAACCCGCCGCCGGGCTCGTTGTGCCCGGAGAAGAGCAGGTAGAGCGAGAACACCATGATCGTGTGGAACAGCAGCCGGGTGACCACCTCGAGCACGACCGAGCGCCGGGCGGGGTCCAGCGTCGCGGTGGCGGCCAGCCAGCGGTCCCGCGGCGCGCGGCGTCCCCGCTCCGGCCGCGCGAGCTGTGTACGGGGCGCGCGCTCCACCCCACCGGTGCGCCGGCGCAGGAAGACCAGGCTCGCGACGCCGGTCGCGGCGACGACCAGCAGGGAGACCTCGCCGAGGGTGTCCCACGCGCGGATGTCGACCAGGGTGACGTTGACGATGTTCTTGCCGCCGCCGTAGTCGTAGGCCGGCTCGGGGTAGCCCTCCGACACCGGCGCCTGCGTGCGGGCCGACAGCGCGACGGCCCCGGCCGCGGCCGTGAAGGCCCCGACCGCCACCGCGATCACCCCGCGCACGGCGCGCTCGCGCGGGCGGTGCCGCTCGGTGATGTCCTTGGGCAGCTTGCGCAGCACCAGCACGAAGACGACGAGGGTGAGCGTCTCCACCAGGAACTGGGTGAGCGCGAGGTCGGGGGCGCCCTGCAGCGCGAAGACGACGGCGATGCCGTAGCCGGTGACGCCGACGACCAGCACCGCGGACAGGCGCTGCCGGATGCGCAGCGCCAGCACCCCGGCGGTGACCACGACGACCCCGACGACGGCCTGCACCGGGGTGTCCCACGCCCGCCACTGGTCCGGCCACGGTGCCCGGGTGAGCAGCAGGACCCCGGGCAGGGCGAGCACCGCGACGAGGATGGTGCCGAGGTAGGCCGGCAGCGACCCGCGCTGGGTGGTGCCCGTGACCAGCACCGAGAGCCGGTCGATGCCCTGCAGGACGTTCCAGTAGCCCTCGTCGGCCGACGCGCCCACGGCCATCCGCCGCTGCAGGCGCCCCACCGGCCCGCGGAGGGCGAACAGCGCGGCACCACCGGCGACGGTGAGCGCCGAGAGGGCGAGGGCCGGCTGCCAGCCGTGCCACAGCGCCAGGTGCTCCACCTTCGGGGCGAGCAGCGGCAGCGTGTCGGCGTAGCCGGCGACGAGCCCGTCGAGCAGCGGGCTGGCCGGGCCGAGGACCAGCCCGGTGAGCGACAGCAGCACGGGGGCGGCCAGGAACAGCGGCTCGGGGGCGTGCCCGACCTCGGTGTCGGCGACCCCCGGCTTGCGGGCGAAGGCACCCCAGACGAAGCGGGCGGTGTAGGCGGCGGTGAGCACCGAGCCCGCCACCAGGCCCACCAGGACGACGAGGGCGGCGGTGCGGTCGGCCAGCCCGCCGTCCAGCAGCGCGGTGAACGCCGCCTCCTTGCCGACGAAGCCCAGCAGCGGCGGCAGGCCGGCCATCGACGCCGCGGCGAGGGTGCCGGCGACGGCGAGCAGCGGCAGCCGCCGGCCCAGCCCCGACAGCCGCGACAGGTCACGGGTGCCGGTGGCGTGGTCGACGACACCGACGGTGAGGAACAGCGTGGACTTGAACAGCGCGTGGGCCATCGTCATGACCAGCCCGGCGGCGGCCAGCTCCCGGCTGCCCGCGCCGACCAGCGTGACGAGGAAGCCCAGCTGGCTGACCGTGCCGAAGGCCAGCAGCAGCTTGAGGTCCTTCTGCCGCAGCGCCCGGTACCCGCCGACGAGCATGGTGGCCACGCCCATCCCCAGCGCCAGCGGCCGCCAGCCCGGGACGTCGGCCATGGCAGGGGCCAGGCGGGCGACCAGGTAGACGCCGGCCTTCACCATGGCCGCGGCGTGCAGGTAGGCGCTGACCGGCGTGGGCGCCTCCATGGCCGCGGGCAGCCAGAAGTGGAAGGGCACCAGCGCGGACTTGGTGACCGCCCCGGCCAGCACGAGCACCGCGCCCCAGACCATCGCCGGGCCGCTGCCGGGGTCGGCGAGGATCTCCGAGAGCAGGAACGACCCGCTGGCCTGGCCGATGACGATGAGCCCGACCAGCATCGCCAGCCCGCCGGCGGTGGTCAGGACGAGCGCCTGCGACGCGGCCCGGCGGGCGGCCAGCCGCCGTCCCGACCCGCCGATCAGCAGGAACGAGAAGACGGTCGTCAGCTCCCAGAAGACGTAGAGGAGCAGCACGTCGTCGGCGAGGACCAGGCCGAGCATGGAGCCGGCGAAGGCGGTCAGCGAGCCGGCGAAGCGGCCGGTGCCCTCGTCGTCCGGGGCGAAGTAGCGGGCGCAGTAGACCAGCACCAGCGCCCCGACGCCGGTGACCAGCGCGGCGAAGGTGAGCGCCAGCGCGTCCAGCCGCAGCGCGAGGTCGAGGTCGAGCGCGGGGATCCACGGCACCGTCTCGCGGACGTCGTCCCCGGCCAGGACCGTGCGCAGCTGCAGCAGCGTCCAGACGAAGGACGCGGCGGGCACCAGCGCCAGCGCGAGGAAGGCCTGCCGCCCCCACCACCGCACCAGGACGGGCGCCAGCACGCCGGCGATCAGGTGGAGGAGCAGCAGAGCGGTCACGTGTCTCCGGGAGTCGATGGCGGCTCGGGGACACCAGGTACGTCGGTCGGACGACGGCCGGCGGTGCCACCAGGCTACCTGCCGGGTCTGACCAGCCCCGACTCGTAGGCGAAGGCCACGGCCTGCACCCGGTCGCGCAGGCCCAGCTTGAGCAGTACCCGGCTCACGTGGGTCTTCACCGTCGCCTCGCCGAGGTAGAGCCGGGCGGCGATCTCGGCGTTGGACAGCCCGGCGGCCACGAGCGCGAGGACGTCGGTCTCCCGCTCGGTCAGCGTCGCCAGCGCGGCCGCCCGGGCCGGGTCCGGCGCCGGGGCCGCGGCGAAGGAGCCGATCACCCGCAGCGTCACCGCCGGGTCGAGCAGGCCCTGCCCGGAGGCGACGGTGCGCACCGCGGCGACCAGGTCCTCCGGCGGGGCGACCTTGAGCAGGAAGCCGCTGACCCCGGCGCGCAGCGCGGCGGTCACGTACTCGTCCTCGTCGAAGGTGGTGAGGACGACGACGCGCGTGGGCAGGCCCGCGGCCAGGATCTGCCGCGCCGCCTCCAGCCCGTCCGTGCCGGGCATGCGGACGTCGAGCAGCACCACGTCGGGCACCAGCTCGGTGACCACCCGGACCCCGGCGGCGCCGTCGGAGGCCTCACCGACCACCTCGATGTCGGGCTCGGCGGCGAGCACCATGCGCAGCCCGGTGCGGATCATCGACTGGTCGTCGACCAGCACCACCCGGATCGTCACGCGCCCACCGCCGCGGGCGGCACGGTCACCGGCGCGGGCACCGGGAAGCCGGCCCGGACCCGGTAGCCCCCGCCGCGCACCGGGCCCACGTGCAGGTCGCCGCCGGCGACGGCGACCCGCTCGCGCATGTGCAGCTGCCCGTGCCCGCCGGGCGCGTGCGGGGTGGGCTCGACCCGCGGCCGGCCGTCGTCGGTCACGGTGACCGTCACCCGCCCCGGCGTCCAGGCCACCTCCACCCGGGTGGCCGCGGCGCCGGCGTGCCGGACGACGTTGGACAGCGCCTCCTGCACCACCCGCACCGCCGAGACGTCGACCAGCGGCGGCAGCTCGGCCGACTCGCCGGTGACGACCAGCTCGACCGGCATCCCGCCGGCGCGCAGCTCGGCGAGGACGGCGTCGATGCGGGCCAGCGAGGGCTGCGGCGCGGGGTCCCCGGTGGAGCCCTCCCGCAGGATGCCGACGACGCGGCGCATCTCGTCGACCGACTCCCGGCCCAGCCGCTCCAGCCCCAGCAGCACGTCCTGCGCCTCGGGGTGGTCGGGCAGCAGCCGGCGCAGGCCGCCCATCTGCAGCACCATGACGCTCACCGCGTGGGCGACGGAGTCGTGCACCTCGCGGGCGATGCGGGCGCGCTCGGCGGTGGTGGCCGCCGCGGCGACCGCCTCCTGCTGCTCGGCCAGCCGGGCGGCGAGCACCTGCAGCTCGCGGGCGCGCTCGTGGGACTGCCGCACCAGCGCCCCCACGCCCCAGGCGGTGCCGGTGACGAGGACGTAGAAGACGCTCTCCCAGGTCGAGGGCCCCAGCAGCACGCCCGCGAGGACGACGACGAGCGACGAGACCACCGCGACGCGCAGCCCCCGCGCGGCCGGCAGCACGGCGGCGGCGTGGCCGATCAGCACGGCCATCGCGATGAGCTGGGCGCCGCCGGGCCCGGGGGTGCCCAGCGCGTAGTTGCCGAGCACGCACAGCGCGCCGGCCACCGCCGTGGCCACGGGCCGGCGCGCACACACGGCCACCAGCCCGCCCACGACGACGCCGGGCGCGACGGTGACCAGCGGGAAGTCGTAGGTCTCGTCGATCGCGTTCTCCACGACCGACAGCAGCGCCAGCAGCAGCCCGAGGACCGGCCAGACGAGGCGGCGGGTGGCGGGAGAGGAGGACCAGCGGGGCACGGCGAGCACGCTAGGTGCCGCCGGGGTCGCCCGGGATCACCCACGCGGCCGATGGACGGGGCCGTCGCCTCCCCCGTGCGACGGAGGACGGTCGGTCCGCCGGGACGGACGTGCGGCGGGTCCCCTCGCCAGCAGAGTCCTCGCCGACGCACCGACCGATGCGGTGCCCGAACCGACGAGGAACGATGACCACCTCCCCGCTCCCCACCCGCTCCCCCGTCACCGGCCCGGCCGAGCACCCGGTCCGCAGCGCGGGCTCGACGATGCTCACCCTCGCCGGCGGCGCGCTGGTCGCGGGCTCGCTGCTCTACGTGGCGGGCCTGGCCACCTCGCCCCCGGCGGACTCGATGGCCGACGCCGACTACATCGCGTCCCTGGCCCGCGACGAGGGTCAGACGGCGCTGTCGGCGCTGCTGCTGCACTACGGCAACATGGCCCTCGGCCTGGCGTGGCTGGCCGCCCCGGCGCTCGTCCGCGGCCGCCGGGGCCGGGTGCCGACGATCGTCGGCGCGCTGATGTCGGCGATCGGCCTGGTCACGGTGACCGGCCTGGTCCTCTACGACTTCTGGACCGGCGGCATCGGCCGCGAGCTGCCCGCCGACACCGCGCTGGCGCTGTTCTCGTCCGTGCAGGGCCAGGCGGCCGTCGGCGTCGTCGGGACCGTGACGCTGTTCGGCCTGCTCGGCCCGCTGGTCGGCTACGCGGGCCTGGCCCGGGCCGGCGTCATCGGCTGGTGGGTGCTGCTCCCGGCCGTGGCGGCACTGGTCGCCTCCGCGGTGCTGACCTTCACCCCGCTGCTCTACGCCGGCTTCGCGCTGGTCGGTGCGGTGCCGGCCGTCGTCGTCGGGCTGCGGATGCTGCAGCGCCGCCGCGCCGAGGCCGCCGTCGCCGCCTGATCCACGATCAGGTCACCTGATCGTGCAGCGTCCTGGCTCACCGTGGGAGGTGAGCCAGGACGCACTGCGGTGAGCCAGGACGTGCTGGGGAGGACGGGCGGGCGCGGTCAGCCCTCGGCGAGCTCCGCGGCGGCCAGCCAGTCGGTCTCGACCTGCTCCTTCTCCGCGAGCAGGTCGCGCAGCCGGGCGTCGAGCTCCATCACCCGCGCGTGGTCGGTGGCCGCGGCCGCGAGGTCGGCGTGCAGCCGCTCCTCGTCGCTGCTCAGCCGCTCGAGCCGCCGCTCGAGCCGGGCGGCCTCCTTGCGGGCGGCCCGCACCTCGGCCGCCGAGGGACCCGCCGGCGCCGGTGCCGCGGCCGGCGCCGGGCCGCCCGCCGACGAGGGCAGCGCGGCCTCACCGGCGGCCCGGCGGGCCAGGTACTCCTCCACGCCGCCGGGGAGCGCCGCCAGCGAGCCGTCGCCCATGAGGGCCACCACCGAGTCGCACACCCGGTCGACGAAGTACCGGTCGTGACTGACCACGAGCACGGTGCCGGGGAAGGAGTCGAGCAGGTCCTCGAGCTGGGTGAGCGTGTCGATGTCGAGATCGTTGGTCGGCTCGTCGAGCAGCAGCACGTTGGGCTCGGCCATGAGCAGCCGCAGCAGCTGCAGCCGCCGCCGCTCGCCGCCGGAGAGGTCGCCGACCGGCGTCCACTGCCGCGACGCCGGGAACCCGAACCGCTCGGCCAGCGACGACGCCGAGATCTCCTGCCGCCCGATGCGGGCGATCCGGGCGATCTCCTGCACCGCCTCGAGCACCCGCAGCCGCCCGGGCAGCTCGGTCACGTGCTGGGACAGGTAGGCCGGTGCCACCGTCTGCCCGCGCACCACCCGGCCGCGGTCGGGCTCGACCTCCCCGACCAGCAGACGCAGCAGCGACGTCTTCCCCGCGCCGTTCACCCCGACGACGCCGATCCGGTCGCCGGGCCCGACGTGCCAGGTGAGGTCGTCGAACAGGACCCGGGGGCCGGTGTCGGTGGGCACCGCGTAGTCGACGTCCTCGACGTCGTAGACCGTCCGCCCGAGCCGGCGGGCGGCGAAGCCCTTGAGCGCCATGGTCTCCCGCGGCGGCGGCTCGTCGCCGATCAGCGCCTCGGCGGCCTCGATGCGGAACCGCGGCTTGCTGGTGCGCGCCGGCGGCCCGCGGCGCAGCCAGGCCAGCTCCTTGCGCACCAGGTTGAGCCGCTTCTCCTCGGTGGCCGCCGCGACCCGCGCCCGCTCCGCGCGGGCCAGCGTGTAGGCCGCGTAGCCGCCCTCGTAGGAGTGCACCGCGCCGTCGGCGACCTCCCAGGTCTGCGTGCAGACCTCGTCGAGGAACCACCGGTCGTGGGTGACGACGACCAGCGCCCCGACGCGCCGCTTCACGAAGTCGGCCAGCCACGCGACGCCCTCGACGTCGAGGTGGTTGGTCGGCTCGTCGAGCACCAGCAGGTCCAGCGGCCGGATGAGCTGCGCGGCCAGCGCGACCCGCCGCCGCTCGCCGCCGGACATGGGCGCGACGGGTGAGTCGAGGCCGAGCCGGTCGAGCTCCAGGCCGGTCAGGACGCTGCGGACAGCGGGGTCGGCGGCCCACTCGTGCTCGGCGGCGAACAGGCTGGCCGGCAGCACGACGTCGCGGACGGTCTCCCCGGGCGGCAGCGACCCGGACTGGTCGAGGACGCCGACGGCGAGGTCGCCGCGCCGGGTGACCCGCCCGCCGTCGGGCTCCTCGCGGCCGGTGAGGACGCCGAGCAGCGTGGACTTGCCGCTGCCGTTGCGCCCGACGACGCCGATGCGCTCCCCGGCCGCGACACCGAGGGAGACGTCGTCGAGCAGCACGGTGGTGCCGTGGGCCTTGGAGACCCGCTCGAGCGCGAGCAGGTTCAGCGGGGCGCTCACCGGCGGGTCCAGGTCATCAGGGAGCCAGTATCCCCGGGCCGGGGGACCGCCCGGCGCGTGGCCGCTAGTGGACCCCAAGGCCGTCGCAAGTCGCGTCCGGAGAGTCGGTCCCAGCACACCCCGGGGCACCCGGGGCGGACGAGCGGAGGACGACATGAGCATGACGGCAGCGGCTCCCCACGCGGCGATCCCGGCCCCGGCGACCCCCCGTCTGCGGGCGGTGCCGCCGCTGGTCGAGCCCGCCCCCGAGACGACGGCGCTGTGGTGGGCGCGGCTGCTGCGCCGCGGTCCCGGTCCGGTCGAGTACTCGCTGGTCGCCGTCAACTCCGACCGCTTCCCCGACGGCACGCCGGTCGACATGACCGCCGTCGACGCCCGCGGCCGCCGTCCCGCCGGCTGGCAGGTCGACGTGCGGCACCGCGCCGCCGACGGCCGCGTGGTCCGCATCGACGTCGCCGAGGAGATCTCCGACCGCTGCCCGCCGATGTGGTTCGCCGAGGTCCACCACGCGTCCTCCCCGGTGCCCTGCACCTCCCTGCTGGCCTTCCGCGGCACCGCCTTCCGGCCCGGCGCGCTGGTGGGCCTGCACGAGGTGGCCGCCGCCGGCGTCGCCCCCACCGACCGCATCGCCGAGGTCCGCTGGTGGACCCGCTCGGGCCTGGTCGACGACGTGACCGTCGAGCCGGTGTACCGCCGCCGGGGCGTGGCCCAGACCCTGGTCACCGCCGCCGAGGGGCTGCGGTTCCTGCGCGGCTGGGCGCCGCTGCGCTCCGACGGCCGGCTGACCGACGCCGGTGCCGACTGGCTGGAGCAGGCTCCCCCCGCCTGGCGGCCCCGGCTGGCCGAGCGCAGCGAGGTGCTGCCCGACGCCGACGCCGAGGAGGAGCTGACCGGGGTCGCGCGCCTGCTGCGCTGACCCGTGGGCCCCGATCGGTCGACCTGCAAGAAGGTCGTGCCCCGCCTATCGTCCGGGGAGTGCGCCTCCCCGCGGTGACCTGGTCGTCCGTCGAGCGCCGGGCGCGCACCGTCCCCGGCGGGCCGGTCACCCGGTCCGGCGGGGACGACGGCCTGAGGCTGCGCGGGCTGGTCACCGACTCGCGGCGGGTCGTCCCCGGCTGCCTGTTCGCCTGCGTGCGGGGCGCGGCCAGCGACGGGCACCGGTGGGCCGCGGCAGCCGCCCGGGCGGGCGCGGCGGCCCTGGTGACCGACCGGCCGGTCGAGGTGGCCCTGCCCACGCTGTCGGTCCCCTCGGTGCGGGCCTGGCTCGGGCCGCTGGGCGCGCTGCTGGCCGGTGACCCCGCCGACGCGCTGGGGCTGGTCGGCGTCACCGGCAGCAACGGCAAGACCACGACCAGCACGCTGGTCGGCGGCGTCCTCGAGGCCGGCGGCACCTGCACGGGCGTCGTCGGCACGCTGGGCGCGCGGGTGGGCGCCCGCACGCGCCGCACCCCCCTGACCACCCCCGAGGCCCCAGAGCTGCACGAGCTGCTGCGCTGGATGATCGACGCCGGCGCCCGGCGGGCGGTGGTGGAGGCCTCCTCCATCGCGCTGGACATGGGCCGCATCGACGGCCTGCGCTTCGCCGTCGCCGTCTTCACCGGCTTCGAGGAGGACCACCTCGACCACCACGGCACCATCGAGCACTACTGGGCCAGCAAGGCCCGGCTGTTCGAGCGGGACCGGTCGGCCGCCGGGGTGGTCGTCGTCGACGACCCCTGGGGACGCCGGCTGGCCGAGCAGGCGCCGGTGCAGGTGACACGCGTGGGGACGGCGGAGGACGCCGACGTCCGGGTGCTCGGCTGGCGCACCGGGGCGGCCGGCACGGAGGTCCTGCTCGGCGACGACACCGGCGGGCACCGGGTGTCCAGCCCGCTGGTGGGCCGGGTGCACGTGACCAACCTGGCCGCGGCGTGGGCGACCGGGCGGGCCCTGGGCGTCCCGGCCGACGCCGTCGCCGCGGGCCTGGCCGCCACCACCCCGCCGCGCGGGCGCAACACGGTGCTCGGCGGGTCCGGGCGGCCGGTCGTCGTCGTGGACTACGCGCACACCCCGCGCGCCCTGGCCGCGGCCGTCGCGACCGCCCGGGACCTGTGCGGCCCCGGCGGGCGGCTGCACCTGGTGCTCGGCGCCCGGGGCCGCCGCGACCGCTACAAGCGGCAGGGGCTGGGCGAGTCCGCCCGGGCCGCCGACGTGGTCTGGCTGACCAACGAGGGCAGCCACGGCGAGGACCCCGCGGCGATCATCGGCGAGCTGCGGATCGGCCTGCTCGGGGGCACCGCCGCCGTCCGGACGGTGCCCGACCGGCGGGCGGCGATCCACGCGGCGGTCCGCGCGGCCGGCCCGGCCGACGTCGTCCTGGTCGTCGGCCGCGGGCACGAGACGCGGATGCTCGACACCACCGACCCGCGCGACGCCGTCCACCTGGACGACGCCGAGGTCGCCAACACCGCGCTCATCGTCGAGCACGGCCCGCCGGCCGCGGCGGACGAGGACGAGCTCGCCTCCTGACCCGCGACGCGGGAACACTGCGGGCCCGTCCGGTGCTACGGTCGCCACCAGTTGAACACTCAACCAGGAGGCCGGCCATGCCCGCCGTCACCGTCGAGGACACCACCACCCTCCCCCGTGTCCCGCTGCCCGCCCCGCGCACCGTCCGCCGCCGGACGCGCACGGTGACCACGGCGCCGTCGGGCCTCGAGGGCGAGGGCTTCCCCGTGCGCCGCGCGTTCGCCGGGGTGGACCTGCGCGACCTCGACCCGTTCCTGCACATGGACCAGATGGGTGAGGTCGAGTACGCCCCCGGTGAGCCCAAGGGCACCTCCTGGCACCCGCACCGCGGCTTCGAGACCGTCACCTACATCATCGACGGCACCTTCGAGCACGCCGACTCCCACGGCGGCGGTGGGACGATCAGCAACGGCGACACCCAGTGGATGACCGCCGGCGGTGGTGTGCTGCACATCGAGCGGCCCCCGGAGGCGCTGGTCGCCAGCGGCGGCCTGTTCCACGGCCTGCAGCTGTGGGTGAACCTGCCGCGGGCGCAGAAGTGGGTCGAGCCGCGCTACCAGGACCTGCGCGCGCGGGAGTCGGTGCTGCTGGCCAGCCCCGACGCCGGCGCCCTGGTGCGGGTCATCGCCGGCGACGTCGGCGGGCACACCGGCCCGGGCTCCACCTACACGCCCATGGCGATGGTGCACGCGACGGTCGCGCCGGGCGCCGTCCTCGACCTGCCGTGGCGGCCGGACTTCAACGCGCTGGTCTACGTGCTCTCCGGCGCGGGCTCGGTGGGCATCGACGGGGCGCCGGTGCGCACCGGGCAACTGGCCGTCCTCGGCCCCGGCGACACCGTGACCGTCCGCGGCGCGGTGCACCAGGAGTCGCGGACGCCGGCGCTCGACGTCGTCGTCCTGGGCGGCCGGCCGATCCGCGAGCCGATCGCGATGTACGGCCCGTTCGTGATGAACACCCGCCAGGAGCTGGTCGAGGCCTTCGACGACTTCCGCGCCGGGCGGCTCGGCTCGGTCCCGGCGGTCCACTCCTCCCCCGCCGTCCCGCACGCCGGGGTCCACGGCGAGGCCGGACAGGAGTAGGAAGCCGGTCATGAGCGACACCGAACCGCGCCCGACCCCGCGGGAGGTGGGCGGGCTCGACGCGACCTCCGCGGGGCCGGCCCTCGACCTGCTCCCCGGGCGGGAGGTGATGCTGGGCCCCGGTACCCCGGTGCGGCGGCTGCTGCCCACCCTGGGCCGGCGGATGGTCGGCGCCTGGGCGTTCGTCGACCACTACGGTCCCGACGACGTGTCCGGCAGCGCCGGCATGCAGGTCACGCCGCACCCGCACACCGGCCTGCAGACGGTGTCCTGGCTGATCGAGGGCCGCGTGCACCACCGCGACTCCCTCGGCAGCGACGTGGTCTTCGGCCCGCGCGAGCTGGCGCTCATGACCGCCGGGCACGGCATCGCGCACGCCGAGCAGTCGCCGGTGCCGCACCCGCGGTTCCTGCACGGCGCGCAGTTGTGGGTGGCGCTGCCCGACGCCGCCCGCGACACCGCACCGGCGTTCGAGCACCACGCCGTCCTGCCCGGGTTCACCTCCGACGGGCTGACTGCCACGGTGCTCCTGGGCGGCTTCGGCGGGGCGACCTCCCCGGGCACGGCGCACACCCCGATCGTCGGCGTCGACCTCGACCTCGCCGCCGGGGCCGACGTCGAGGTGCCGCTCGAGCCGGACTTCGAGCACGCGCTGCTCGGCGCCGCGGGCGGGGCCGAGGTCGAGGGCGCGCCGCTGTCACACGGGGCGATGGTCTACCTCGGCACCGGCCGTCGGTCGGTGCGCATCCGGACCGACGCGCCCGCCCGGCTGCTGCTGCTCGGCGGTGAGCCGTTCGCGGAGCGGCTGGTCATGTGGTGGAACTTCGTCGGCCGGTCCGGCGAGGAGATCGTGGAGTACGCCGAGCGGTGGAACGCCGAGGACGAGCGGTTCGGCGCCGTCCCGGGGTTCGCCGGGGACGAGCGCCAGCTCGCCCCGGCGCTGCCGCCGGTGCCGCTCAAGGCCCGCGGGAGGGTCCGGTGACCGTCGACGACCGCATGCTCGAGTTCCTCGCCGGGCGCCGCTGGGGCGTGCTGGCCACCGTCAAGCGCGACGGCCGGCCGCAGCTGTCCAACGTCGGGTACGCCTACGACCCGTCCGAGCGGCTGTTCCGGGTGTCGGTGACCGCCGACCGGGCGAAGACCCGCAACCTGCAGGCCGACCCGCGGGTGACCCTGCACGTGTCCTCCGACGACTTCTGGTCCTGGGTGGCCGTCGAGGGCACCGCGGAGCTCACCCCGGTGGCCGCCGACCCGCACGACGCGACCGTCGACGAGCTGGTCGCCTACTACCGCGGGGTCTCCGGCGAGCACGAGGACTGGGACGACTACCGCCGGGCGATGGTCGCCGACCGGCGGCTGGTGGTCCGCTTCCGGCCCGAGCACACCTACGGCCAGGTCCGCGGCTGAGCCGGCCGGTGCCGCGCGCGCACCGGCCGGCCGCGGCACTCAGCTCCCGGACTCCTCCATCACCGAGAAGCCGGCGCCCCACGGGTCCTGCACGACGGCGAACCGGCCGAACTCGGTGTCCTGCGCGGCCATGGTGACCTTCCCGCCGGCCGCCTCGACCGCCGCCACCGTCTCGTCGGTGGACGCGACCGAGAAGCAGGTGGACCAGCCCTTCGGCGCCCCCGGCGTCACCCCGCCGAGACCGCCCAGCGGGCGCTCGCCGGTGGCGAACGTCGCGTAGCCGCCCATGCCCTCGAGCTCGTCGAAGCGGAAGCCGAACACCGCGGCGTAGAAGGCCTGCGCGGCGGCCGGGTCGTCGACGGCGGCCTCGTTCCACGCCAGCGACCCGGGCTCGTTGTGGACCTCGACGCCGGTGTGCGTGCCGGCCTGCCAGAGCCCGAACTGGTTGCCCTGCGGATCGCGCGCCACGACCATCGTGCCCATCGGCCCGACCTCCATGGGCTCGACGACGACGGTGCCGCCGGCCGCGCGGATGCGGTCGCAGGTGGCCGCGGCGTCACCGGCCGCGAAGTACGTCGTCCAGGAGGGCGAGGCGCCCGGCTCCATGAGCGGGCCGAGGCCGGCGGCCTGGTGGCCGTCCTTGAGCGCGTTGACGTAGCCGCCGAACTCGGGTGAGTCCGCCGTCCACTCCCAGCCCAGCAGCGAGCCGTAGAAGGACTTCGCGGCCGCGACGTCGGCGGCGCCGTAGTCGACCCAGCAGGGCGTGCCGTCGGGCCAGGGGGTGTTCCGGGTGGGCATGGCTCCTCCTCGGGGAGTGCGGGGAGGGCACCGTCCCACCGGGCACCGACACTCCGGCAGGACCCTGTGTGCACTTCCGCGGAAGTGCACACGAACGGGCGTCAGAAGCGGCCGCCGCCGGAGCGTCCGCCGCCGCCGAAGCCGCCGCCACCCGACCGGCCGCCGGAGCCCCCGAAGCTGCCGCCCCGCGGCCGGCCGCCCCCCAGACCACCGCCGAAGCCGCCGCCGAACCCGCCGCCGCGCATGCCCCCGGCGAGGATGCCGCCGAGCACGAGGCTGCCGAGGTCCACGCCGCCGCGACGGCCGTAGCCGGGCGCGTACCCCGGTCCGTAGCCACCGCCGTAGCCACCGCCGTACCCCGGTCCGTAGCCACCGCCGAACCCGCCGCCGTAGCCGGACGACCACGTCGCCACGTCGGACTGGGCGAGCTCCAGCGCCTGCCGGGCGAGCTGGTCGGCCAGCTGGGCCTCCCGCAGCGCGCCCTCCGGGTCGCTGCGGCCGACGCCGACGGCGGCGTCGAGGTGGCGCTGCGCCTCGGCCAGCCGGGTGCGGGCCTCCGGACCGACCGCGCCGCGCCGGGTGGCGACGAAGTCGGCGGCCGCGGCCACGGTGGAGCGGGCCCGCAGCAGGGTCTGGTCCAGCGCGGCCGCCGCCCGGCGGGCGCGGGTCTGCGCGTCGCGGGCCACGGCCAGCGCCTGCTCCAGCGCCAGGCCGGCCTCCTCCAGCCGGCGCAGCGCGGCCAGCGGGTCGGGCAGCCCGCCGCCGCCGGGACGCACCGCCTCGTCGGCGGCGGCCAGCCCGGCCTCGGCGCGGGCCACCTGGGGCCGCAGCCCGCCGGCGTCGCCGGAGGCCACCACCGCGCGGGCCTCGGCGAGGTCCTCCTCGACCTCGGCGCGGACGGCGGGCAGCCGCGCGGCGGCGTCCTCGAGGTCGCGCTCGAGCCGGCCGACGGCGTCGAGCAGGGTGCCCACCTGGGCGACGGCGTCCTCGGCGGCCCGCAGGTCACCCACCGCCTCGCCCGACCACCCGGCCTGCAGCGCCTCCCGGGCCTCCGCCGCCTCGTGCTCGGCGGCGGCCAGCCGGGCGCGGGCCTGCTCGACGTTGTCCGCGACCGGGGCCAGCGCGGTGTCGGCGTAGCGCCGTCGCAGCCGGGCCATCCGCTCCTCGTCCTGCGGCAGCCGGCCGTGCAGGGCGGTGATCCGCCCGCCGAGACCCTCGAGCACCTGGGGAGCGGTGCGCTCGAGGTCGCGCAGCTGCTCGAAGGCCTCCGCCTGCTCGTCGAGGCGCGCGTCGGCGGTCGAGGTCAGCGAGAGGATCTCGGCCAGCATCGCCCGCTGGGTGGGCTCGTCCTCGGGCACCTCGTCGTCGAGCTGCTGGCGCAGCGTGAAGGCGCGGGTGAGCTCCTGCCGCGACTGCGCCAGGGCGTCGGCGAACCCGGCCACGGCCGCCTCGCCGTACTGCAGCCGGGCGAAGTCCAGGTCGAGCTGGGAGGTCTTCACCGCCTCGTCGAGGTCGAGCAGCGCCGCGCTCGCCCGCCCCTGCAGCTCCGCGGTGGGGACGCCGGCGTGCGGGTCGGGCCGCTCCAGCCGGGTGGTGGGCGGCGGCTGCGCGTCCCGCCGGCGCCGCCGGGAGCGGGTCACCAGGTAGGCGCCACCGCCGAGGACGGCGATCCCCCCGACCACCGCCAGGGTCGTCGCCCCCGACCCGTCGCCGCCGGTGTCGCCCGACCCGCCCGCGCCGGAGGCGGCGCCGATCCCCTCGGCGAAGGCCACTCCCGCCGCGGCCCAGTCCCCGGCCGCGAGCTCGGGCTCGACGTCGCGCGCGAGGAAGTCCTCGACCTGCGCGTCGCTCTGCGGGAAGCCGTCGTCGACCCAGTAGCCGTACTGCCGGTCGCCCACCGCGACGGCGAGCAGCACGTCGCTGCCGCCCAGACCCGAGAACTGGGCGGTCCGCGCAGCCCACTCGCCGGAGTCCAGGCCGTCGAAGGAGGACACGTAGACGACGAAGGCCTGGGTGCCGTCGTCGGCCTGCCGCTCGTCGACCGCCTGCTGCACCCGCGACACACCGCCGCCGTCGAGCGCGCCGACGAGGTCGGTGACCTCGCCGGGCACCTCGAGGGGCTGCTCGGCCAGCGCCGGTCCGCCGCCGGCGAGCACCAGGACCGCCGCGACCGCGAGGACTCCCACCATCCGGCGCACGGCCCGACCCTAGGTCGGGCGCCGGGGAGTCGCCGCCGGAACGACGGCGCCGGGTAGGACGGGCACGACCGGGTAGTGGGCTCCTGACCCGGCCCCGGCCCCAGGAGGACCCCCGTGAGCGAGACCGACCGCATCCCCGCCGCCCAGCTGCCCCCGGGGACGGTGGGCCGGGCCGGGTCGTGGGCCGTCGTCAACCGCGACGGGGAGTACTCGGCCGTCTCCCGCCGCTGCCGCCACCAGCTCGCCGACCTGTCGGAGGGCAGCCTGGACGCCGACGGCTGCCTGGTCTGCCCGTGGCACCAGGCGCGCTACGACGTCCGCACCGGCGACATGGTGGCGGGCCCGCGCGGTTTCCTCGGCTACCACGGACCCACCCCGGGCTACACCCAGTTCGTCCGCGGCTACGCGCACCTGCTGCGGCTGCGGGTCAGGAAGGCGCTGCGCCGCGGCGACGACGTCGTGGTGGAGTGACGCCGGCCCCTCGGAGGGACCCGCCGCGAGCCTGGGGGTGGCGGGGGCGAGGGTCCTCCGTCAGCGCCACTCGATCGGCTCGTCGACGCCCTGCACGAGCGCGTCGGACTCCGGACTGGCCACCCCCGTCGGGCGCACGCTGACGCCCTGGGTGGCGGCCACCTCCTCGGCCGACCGGGGCTGCAGCACGCCGTCGCGGATCTCCTCGGCCCAGTGGCAGCTCACCAGGTGCCCCGTCCCGAGCTCGCGCAGCGCTGGGACCTCGTCGTCGCACCGGGTCTCCTGCCGCCACGGGCACCGGGTGTGGAACCGGCAGCCGCTCGGCGGGTTGGCCGGTGAGGGGAGGTCACCGGCGAGCAGGATGCGCTCGCGGCTCTCCTCGACCACCGGGTCGGGCACCGGGACGGCGCTCAGCAGCGCTCGGCTGTAGGGGTGCAGCGGCTCGGCGTACAGGACGTCGGAGGGCGCCTGCTCGACCAGCGACCCCAGGTACATGACGCCGATGACGTCGCTGATGTGCCGGACCACGGCGAGGTCGTGCGCGATGACCAGGTAGGTCAGGCCGAGCCGCTCCTGCAGCTCCTCGAGCAGGTTGACCACCTGCGCCTGGACGCTGACGTCGAGCGCGGAGACCGGCTCGTCGGCGATGAGCAGGTCGGGCTCGAGCGCGATGGCGCGCGCGATGCCGATGCGCTGCCGCTGGCCGCCGGAGAACTCGTGCGGGTAGCGGCGCAGCGCCGCCGAGGGGAGCCCGACGGCGTCGAGCAGCGTGCGGATCCGCTCGGCGATGCCGCGCTTGCCACCGCCCAGGCCGTGCGCGTGCAGCGGCTCGGACAGGAGCGACTCGACGTTCTGCCGGGGGTCGAGGCTGCCCAGCGGGTCCTGGAAGACCATCTGCATCCGGCGGCGCATCGTGCGCAGCGGCTCACCCTGCAGCGAGGCGACGTCGGTGCCGTCGAAGACGACCTTGCCGGCGGTGGGCTCGACCAGCCGCAGGACGGCGCGGCCGAGGGTGGACTTCCCGCAGCCGGACTCCCCCACCAGCCCGTAGGTGCTGCCGCGGGCGATGCTGAGGTCCACCCCGTCGACGGCCCGGACGTGTCCCACCGTGCGGTCGACGACCACCCCCCGCTTGATCGGGAAGTGCACCTGCAGGCCCTCGACCCGCAGCAGCGGGTCGGCGGCGGTGCTGTCGACGGCGGGGACGGCGGTCATCGGGCGGCTCCGGACGCGGTGGCCCCGGCCGGGGACCTCGGGTGCTGCAGGGGGTGGCGGCAGCGCAGCTCGCGGCCGGGGCCGTCGAACTCGAGCGGCACGGTGCTGCCGGCGACCTCGGTGAGGCAGTCGTCCTGGGCGTTGTCGCACCGTGGGGCGAACGCGCACCCCTCGGTCCACGGGATGGCGTCGCGGGCGGAGCCGCGGATGGGGTGCAGCGGGGCGCCGCGGGCGGCGTCGAGCCGCGGCACCGAGGCGAGCAGCCCGCCGGTGTAGGGGTGGCGGGGCCGCGCGAACAGCTCGTGGCGGTCGGCGGACTCGATGATCCGGCCGGAGTACATGACGTGCACCCGGTCGCACAGCCCGGCCACCACGCCCAGGTCGTGGGTGATCATCACCAGCGCGGTGCCGGAGTCGACCACCAGCTCGCGCAGCAGCTCGAGGATCTGCGCCTGGATGGTGACGTCGAGGGCGGTGGTGGGCTCGTCGGCGATGAGCAGGCGTGGGGCGCAGGCCAGCGCCATCGCGATGAGCGCCCGCTGGCGCATGCCGCCGGAGAGCTGGTGCGGGTACTCCTTGAGCCGGCGCGAGGGGTCGGGGATGCCCACGCGGTCGAGCAGGCGGGTGGCCTCGTCGACCGCCTCCTTCTTCGACATCTCCCGGTGCTCGAGCAGCACCTCGGTGACCTGGGTGCCGATGGGCACCGTGGGGTTCAGCGACGAGAGCGGGTCCTGGAACACCATGGCCATGTCCGCGCCGCGCAGCCGGCGCAGCGCCCGGTCGCCGGCCCCGAGGAGTTCGCGGCCGTCGAGCCGCACCGAGCCGCCCACCTCCACGCCACGGCCGGGCAGCAGTCCCATGACCGCCAGCGAGGTCACCGACTTCCCGCAGCCGGACTCCCCGACCAGTCCCACCGTCTCCCCCGGCCCGACGGAGAAGCTGACCCCGTCGACGGCGCGGGTGGGCTGCTCGCCCCGGCGCGTGAACGTGACGGTGAGCTCGTCGACGTCGAGGACGGAGGCACCGACGGTGCCCGCCTCACGGGCCGGCAGCGACTCGATGGTCACCGGGTCACCTCCGGAACTTCGGGTCGAGCGCCTCGCGCAGCGACTCGCCCAGCAGCGTGAAGCCGAGCGCGACCACGATGATGCACAGGGCCGGGTAGATGGCCAGCTCCGGCCGGATGGACAGGAACGCCTGGGCGTTGGACAGCATGGCCCCCCACTCCGGACGGGCGAGGTCGGGGTCGCCGAGACCCAGGAAGGACAGCGCCGCCGCCTCGATGATCGCCGTCGCCAGCGACAGCGTCGCCTGGACGATGACCGGTGACAGCGAGTTGGGCAGCACGTGCCCGAACACGATCCGGCTGCGGCGGATGCCCAGGGCCCGCGCGGCGAGGGCGTAGTCACTGTCCCGCTGGGCCAGCATCGACCCGCGCAGCAGCCGGGCGAAGACGGGGACCTGGGTGACCGCGATGGCGATCATCAGCGACCACTGGTTCTGCCCCAGGAGCACCGAGATGCTGATCGCCATCAGCAGGCTGGGCAGCGACAGCAGGATGTCGACGAACCGCATGACGACGGTGTCCACCCAGCCGCCGAACGCCCCCGCCAGCACGCCCAGCGCCATGCCGACCGTGGCGCCGAGCAGCGTGGACACCACGCCGATGAGCAGCGACTGCCGGGACCCGACGATCAGCCGGCTCAGCAGGTCGCGGCCGAGGTTGTCCACGCCGAGGGGGAAGCCCTCCTGGCTGCCGGGGATGGAGCCCGGCCGGATCTCGCTGAGCAGGTACTGCGCGTACGGGTCGCGCGGGGCCAGGAGCGGGGCGAAGGCCGCGACCAGCAGGAAGACGACGACGATGATGGCGCCGGCGATGGCGACCGGGTTGCGCCGCAGCCGGCGGAAGGCGCTGCGGGTCAGCGAGAGGCCGCCCTCGCCCTCGGGCACCTGACCGGCGCGGGCGGCGAGCTCGTCGATGCGCCGCCGCCGGACGTCCCCGATCGCGGTCACCGGACACGCACCCGCGGGTCGAGCAGACCGTACGAGATGTCGACCAGCAGGTTGATCAGCACATACATCACCGACAGCATGAGGATGAAGCCCTGGAGGACGGCGAAGTCCCGGGCGAATATCGAGTCGAAGATGGCCGAGCCGACGCCGCCGAACGCGAACACGGTCTCGGTGAGCACCGCACCGGACAGCAGTAGCCCGGTCTGCAGGCCGATCGTCGTCGACACCGGCAGCAGCGCGTTGCGCAGGACGTGCCGCCGGCGGACGGTCGCCGTCGCCAGGCCCTTGGCGTTGGCCGTGCGCACGTAGTCCTCGTTCACCACGTCGAGGACCGAGGCCCGGGTGATCCGCACGATGATCGCCAGTGGGATGGTGCCCAGCGCGATGCCCGGCAGCACCAGGTGCGTGAAGGCGTCCCAGGCGGCGTCCCACTCCCGGGTGAGCAGGCCGTCGAGGACGTAGAAGTTCGTGACGCGGGTGGCGTCGATGCGCACCTCCTGGCGCCCGGAGCCGGGCAGCCAGCCCAGCTCGACGGCGAACAGCAGGCGCAGCAGGTAGGCGAGGAAGAAGACCGGGATCGCGACGCCGAGGAGTGACCCGATGACCGACGCCGAGTCCAGCCAGCTGCCGTGCTTGCGGGCGGCCAGGTAGCCCAGCGGGATGCCGACGCCGATCGCGAACACCATCGCGAAGACCGTGAGCTCGATGGTGCCGGGCATCCGCTCGAGGAACTCCTCGGTGACCGGGCGCCCGGTGCGGGAGGAGTTGCCGAAGTCGAGCTGGACGGCGCGGCCCAGGAAGCGCAGGTACTGGACGTAGAGCGGCTGGTCGAGCCCGAACAGCTCGTTGTAGCGCGCGATCGCCTCGGGTGTGGCGCGCTCGCCGAGGGCGGCCTGGGCCGGCCCGCCCGGCAGGGCGCGCAGCCAGGCGAAGAGCAGGAGCGACAGCCCCAGCAGGATCGGGATCAGCTGGAGGAGCCGCCGGACGATGAAGCGGAGCACGCGCTCGGGTCACCTCTCCACGACGGGGCACGACCGGACACGGGACCGGCCGCGCCGGGACAGGACGAGCCTGTCCCGGCGCGGCCGGCGGTGGGGCTCAGTCGCTGAGGGACACCGTCGCGAAGGTCTCGGCGGTCAGCGGGCTGGGCTCCAGGCCCTGGACGTTCTCCGCCACCACGAGCGCCGGCGGGGAGTGCGAGATCGGGACACCGGGCAGGTAGTCCATGATCAGCCGGTTGGCCTCCTGGTACTGCTCGGTGCGGGCCGCCGCGTCGGGCTCGGCGTCGGCCTCGGCGAGCGCCGCGAAGATCTCCGGGTTGCTGAACGACCCGAACTCCGCCGACGCCTGGCCGTTCCCCGCCTCGGCGAAGAACGTGCCGATGAAGTTGTAGGCGTCGTTGTAGTCACCGGTCCACCCGAGCAGGTGGATGTCGGCCTGGCCGGCCTGGACCGCGTTGAGGTAGTCCGGGTTCCACGGCAGCGCCACCGGCTCGATGGTGAAGCCGGCGTCGATCAGGTTCTGGTTGATCACCTGGAACATCGCGGCCGGGTCCGGCAGGTAGGGCCGGCTGACCTCGGTCGGGTAGTAGAACCGCAGCGTCCGGCTGGCCGGGTTCGCCTCGTCGAGCAGCTGGCGGGCCCGGTCGGGGTCGTAGTCGTAGGTGGTGACGTCCTCGGCCCACCCGTCGACGGTCGGCGGCATGAACTGCGTGGCCGCCTCGGCGCCCTCGGGCAGGAGCGAGTTGACGATCGTCTCGCGGTCGATGGCGTGCGCGATCGCCTGGCGCACGCGCGGGTCCTGCAGCGCCGGGTTGGCCTGCGTGCCGGGCACGTTCCCGCCGTTGAAGCCGAGGTACAGGATGTTGAACGGGTCGCGCACCAGGATCTGCAGGCCCTCGTCCTCGAGGGTCTGGTAGTCCGCCGGCGCGACGAAGTCGTAGCCGTCGATCGAGCCGGCCTGCAGCTCCTGACGGCGCGCGTTCGCGTCGGGGATGGTCCGGAAGATGATCTCGTCGAGGAGGGCCGGCTCGCCCCAGTAGTCCTCGTTGCGGACGATGGTCACCTCGCCGTTGCCGCGGTCCCAGCTCTCGAACCGGAACGGCCCGGTACCGACCGGGTTCTCGAGGGAGTACTGGCTGTAGGTGAGCGCGTCCTCCGACCCGGACAGGTTGTCGGCGTCACCCTCCTGCAGCGCCGTCGGGCTCTGGATGGAGAAGGCGGGCAGCGACAGCGCGGCGGGGAACTTCGAGGTGACCTGGGTCAGCCGGATCACCGCGGTGCTCTCGTCGGTGGCCTCGCAGCTCTCGTAGATGCTCGGGGTGTCCGGCGTGCTGGCGAAGCCGCCGAAGACCGCCTGGTAGTAGTACGAGGCGCTGGGGCTCTGGGCCAGCCCCTCGAAGTTGTACCAGCGGTCGAAGTTGAAGCAGACCGCCTCGGCGTTGAAGTCGGTGCCGTCGTGGAACTGCACGCCCTCGCGGAGGCTGAAGGTGTACTCCAGGCCGTCCTCGCTGACCTCGTAGTCCTCCGCGAGCTGCGGCACGGGCTCCGTACCGCCGAGCTCGTTGGTGAACAGCCCCTCGTGGATCTGGCGCGCGATCCGGAAGGTCTCGCCGTCGCTGGCGAACGCCGGGTCGAACATGGCCGGGTCGCCGGCTGCACCGAAGACGAGGGTGCCGCCGGACTGGGCCTCGCCGCCCTCCCCGCCGGAGCCGGAGTCGGAGTCCCGGTCGCTGGAGGCACAGGCGGCCAGGGTGACGGCGGTCAGTGCGGCCGCGGAGGCGGCCAGCACTCGCTGTGGTCGACGCTGCATCGCAGAAGACCTGCCTTCTCGGCCCGTCCTGGGCCGGGTGATCCGTGGTGGACGGCCGTGCCGGCGCATGACCTCCGGACGGCGTGCACAGGGACCCTAGGTCCGGCCTGTGACCTCGATGACAGGGGGATGCGTTTCGACACCGATTCGCAACCTGAGCAGGCCCTCAGCACCCCTCACCCCACGGGGACCGCCCGCCCGCAGGGACCCGCCCGGGGCAGGAACCGTTCAGGCGTCGATGCGGCGGCGGCCCTCGAACGCCCGGCCCAGCGTGATCTCGTCGGCGTACTCCAGGTCGCCGCCCACCGGCAGGCCGCTGGCCAGCCGGGACACGGTGAGCCCCAGCGGGCCGACCAGCCGCGCGAGGTAGGCCGCGGTGGCCTCGCCCTCGAGGTTGGGGTCGGTGGCGATGATCAGCTCGGTGACGGTGCCGTCCATCAGCCGGGTCATGAGCTCCTTGACCCTCAGGTCGTCGGGGCCGACGCCCTCGATCGGGCTGATCGCCCCGCCGAGGACGTGGTAGCGGCCGCGGAACTCCCGGGTGCGCTCGATGGCGACGACGTCCTTGGGCTCCTCGACGACGCAGATGACGTCGGCGGAGCGGCGCGGGTCGCGGCAGATGCGGCACTGCTCGCCCTCGGCGACGTTGTAGCAGGTCACGCAGAAGCGGACCTCGGCCTGCACGCGCTGCAGCGCGGCGACCAGCCGGCCGACGTCGGCGGACTCGGCGGCCAGCAGGTGGAAGGCGATGCGCTGGGCGCTCTTCGGCCCGACGCCGGGCAGGCGGCCGAGCTCGTCGATGAGGTCCTGGACGGCCCCCTCGTACACGGTGCTCCTCGGGGAAGTGGGATCGCGGGCCCGGTCAGGCGCCGGGCAGCCCCGGCATGCCGGGCAGGCCACCGGCCAGCGGGCTCATGCGGTCGGCGGTCAGCTGGTCGACCTGGCGGGCGGCGTCGCGGACGGCGGCCACGACGAGGTCCTGGAGGGTCTCCACGTCGTCGGGGTCGACGGCGGAGGGGGCGATGGTGACGGCGGTGAGCTCACCGCTGCCCGACATCGTGGCCGTGACCAGCCCACCGCCGGCCGAGCCGGTGACCTGCTCGTTCGCCAGCTGCTCCTGGGCGGCGGCCAGGGCCTGCTGCATCTGCTGGGCCTGCGCGAGGAGCGCCTGCAGGTCGGGCTGGCCACCACCACCGGGGAACATGCCCCGAGGGTAGGCCGAGGGGACGACATCCGGCGGGACGTGGCGGGTGGCGGGAACGGCGCCGACCGGCCCCGCGCCGCTCAGGACTCGACCGGCCGGGCCCCCAGCTCCGCGCGCAGCAGGGCGAGGGCCGCCTGCTCGGGGTCGACCGCGGGGACGTGCTCGCGCTCGCCGCCGTCCTCGGACTGCTCCGCGGCCCGCTGGGCCAGCAGCTCGCGCGCCTCGGCGGCCTCGGCGGCGCGCGCCGCCTCGCGGGCTCCCTCGGGGCCCCCACCCGCCGCCGGGGCCCGGCCGGCCGCGCCCTCGACGACCGCCTCGACCCGCCAGCGCACGCCGAGCAGCTCGTTGAGCGCCTCGCGCAGCACGTCCTTGTTGAGGTCGTCGCCGATGCGCCGGGCCAGCGCCGGGGACGTCGTGGACAGCGTCAGGACGCCGCCGGCGAGGTCGTGCACCTGCGCGTTCTTCAGCAGCGCCTCGGTGGTGCGCTTGTGCCGCTTGACCACGGCGAGCAGCTCGGGCCACACCCGGCGGACGTCGCCGGTGGTCAGCTCGCCGTCGCCACCGGTGCCGGCGCCGGGCGGGTTCGCCGACACCACGGGGGTGGGCTCGCTGCCCCGCGGGGCGGGGGCGGACTCGGCCGCGGCGCGCGGCGCGGCCGCCGGCGGGCGCGGCTCGGCCACGCGGGCCGCGGCGGCGCGGACGGCGTCCGGGCGGGGCGGGTGCGGGTGGTCCTCGTCGTCGGTGGGCTCCGGCGGGAGCGGGATGTCCGGCTCGCCCTGCGCCACGCGCGGGCCGGTCCGGGCCGGCGCCGGGGCGGCACCGGAACCCGGTGGCGTCGTCTCCGGCCAGTCGTCGGCCGCCGGGGCCGACGCGGGCGCCGGGGCCGCCGCCGGACGGGAGCCCGAGCCGGGCGGGGTGGTCTCCGGCCAGTCGTCACCGGCCGCGGGGGCCGCGTCGGCGGGCGCCGGCCGGGACGCGGCGGGCGGTGCGGAGGCGGGGGTGGCCGCGTCCGGCGGAGCCGCGGCCTGGGTGCGCTGGGAGGGCCGGACGTACTCCCGCCGCGACGCCCCGCCCCGCTCGGCGGGCGTCGGCTCGTCGCCGGCCGGCGCCGGGCGCGGCGCCTCGCGAACGGGGACGTCGCGAACGGGGGTGTCGCGCACGGGGGTGTCGCGGACCGGGACGTCGGCGGCCGCGCCGTCGCCGGCGATCGACAGCCGCCGCTCGAGCCGCTCGAGCCGCTGCAGGGTGGCCGCCGCGGAGCCGTCGGTGGCCGGCAGCAGCATGCGGGCGGAGACCAGCTCCAGCAGCAGCCGCGGCGCGGTGGTGCCGCGCATCTCGGACAGCCCGGCGTGCACGGTGTCGGCCAGCCGCGACAGCGTCGCCGACCCCAGCGCCCGCGCCTGCGAGGTCATCAGGTCCAGCCGGTCCGGCGGGCAGTCGAGCAGGCCGTTGCCGCCCGCCTCGGGCACGGCGTCGAGCACGATGAGGTCGCGCAGCCGGTCGAGCAGGTCGGTGGCGAAGCGGCGCGGGTCGTGCCCGGCCTCGACGACGCGGTCGACGGCGCGGAAGACACCCGGCGCGTCGGAGGCGGCCAGCGCGTCGATGGCCTCGTCGAGCAGGGCGTCGTCGGTGACACCGAGCAGGCCCACCGCGGAGGCGTACGTGACGCCCTCGGGCCCGGCGCCGGCCAGCAGCTGGTCGAGGATCGACAGCGAGTCGCGCACCGAGCCGCCGCCGGCGCGCACCACCAGCGGGAAGACCGTGGGCTCGACCTGCACGCCCTCGGCGGCGCAGGTCCTCTCCAGCAGCCCGCGCAGCGTCGTGGGCGGCACGAGCCGGAACGGGTAGTGGTGCGTGCGCGAGCGGATCGTCGGCAGCACCTTGTCCGGCTCCGTCGTGGCGAAGACGAAGACCAGGAACTCCGGCGGTTCCTCGACCACCTTGAGCAGGGCGTTGAAGCCCTGCGTGGTCACCATGTGCGCCTCGTCGACGATGTAGACCTTGTAGCGGCTGCTCACCGGGGCGAAGAAGGCACGCTCGCGCAGGTCGCGGGCGTCGTCGACGCCGCCGTGGCTGGCCGCGTCGATCTCGATGACGTCGAGGGAACCGGGACCGTCGGGCGCCAGCGCCACGCAGGAGGCGCACACGCCGCACGGCGTCGACGTCGGGCCCTGCTCGCAGTTCAGCGACCGGGCGAGGATGCGCGCCGACGAGGTCTTGCCGCAGCCGCGCGGTCCGCTGAACAGGTAGGCGTGGTTGACCCGGCCGCCGTCGACGGCGTTGACCAGCGGCGTCGTGACGTGCTCCTGGCCGACCACCTCGGCGAAGGTCGCCGGGCGGTACTTCCGGTAGAGCGCCAGAGCCACGCGGCGAGGTTACGTGGCGGGGACGACGTCCCGGGGACACCGGGACGCCGCCCGTGTCACCGGGTCAGGGCGCCACCGGGTCAGGGCGTCATCGCCAGCCGCAGCAGGAACTCGACCTGCCCGCGGTCCTCGACGCGCACGAAGCCCAGGTTGGGTGCGGTGATGCCGAAGTCGGCGAAGACCACCGGCACGGCACCGGAGACCTCCACCCCCTCGGCGGTGCGGACGACGGCGAGGTCGGTCTGCACCTGCCGGGTCTGCCCGCGCAGCGTGAGGTCGCCGGTCACCGGGACGGTCACCGGCGTGCCGGAGAGCTCGGGGAGGTCGACCGGTCCGCGGACGGTGAACGTCCCCGTCGGGTACGTGTCGACGTCCATGACGTTGCCGCGGAAGTAGGAGTCCCGCTGGCCGATGTCGGTGCGGATGCTCGCGACGTCGACCGAGACCTCCGCCGACGCCAGGTCCCCGCCCTGGATGACGACGGACCCGGTGACCTGGTCGGTGGTGCCGGCGACGGTGACGTTCGCGCCGTTGAGGACCTCGTCGACGCGGTAGCCGGCCGAGGAGCCCGGGACGACGGTCCACGTGCCGTCGGTCTCGGGCACCAGCTCGACGTCGGAGGGCTGCGCCTGGACGGTCGGCGCCGCGGCGGCGTCCTCCTGCGTCGCGGCGTAGAGCAGCGGGCCGACGCCGATCCCGAGGGCGAGGAGCGCGAGGACCCCTCCGACGATCCACCAGGTGCGACGACGACGGGCCATGGCGTCTCCTTCCCTCGACGGACCGCGGATGCTGGCCGGTCGACCTGTGAGCCGGCTGTGAGCCGGGGGAAGAAGGGACCCCCCGTGCACCCGCCAGAGCCCGCTTATCCTTGCTGCCTTCCGGCCCTGGGGAGGTTCACAGGGTGACGCCACACGAGGGGTCTGCACACCACTGTAGAGGACGGCGGTCGCTAGGCTCCCGGGGCATGACGCCCCGGCACGCCCTCGTGCTGCCCCCGCCCCGCTCCTGACCCGGAGCACCGCGGGCTGATCCGCGCGGCCGGCACGTGCCGGCCGCCACTGCGCCGTGCTCCGGACCGCCGCCCCGTCCGGAACCAGCGCCCAGGAGCGTCATGTCCACCCCCTCCCTCTCCCTCGCCTCCCGGCGCGACTCCCCGTCGTCCCGGCGGGGTTTCGCGTTCGTCGTCCTCGCGGCCCTGTGCTGGGGGACCTCCGGCCTGTCCGGCCGCGTCGTCGCCGACCGCAGCGGCCTGTCCGCGCTCGACATCGCCTGGTACCGCCTGGCGATCGGCGCAGCCGCCCTGTTCGCGGCCTGGGCGCTGACCGCCCGGCGCCGCGGGCCGGCCGTCCCGGTGACGCGGCCGGTGGCCGGCCGCCTGGTCCTCATCGGCGCCGGGCTGGCCGCCTACCAGCTCGCCTACTTCAGCGCCGTCGAGCGGGCCGGCGTGAGCATCGCCACGCTCGTCGCGCTCGGCCTCGCGCCGCTGCTCGTCGCCGTCGGCGGCACCCTGCTCGGCGCCGGCCGGCCGAACCGGGCCACCCTCGTCGCGCTGGCGGTCGCCCTCGTCGGGCTCACCCTGCTCGTGGGCGTCTCCGCCGGCGCCGACACCGGGACGACCGTGCTGCTCGGCGCGCTGACGGCGGCCGGCTCGGCGCTCGGCTACGCCGTCGTCACGCTGGCCGGCGGCGGCGTGCCGGCCGGTGTCCCGGTGACGCTGGCCGGGTTCGCCGGCGGCGCGCTGCTGCTCACCCCGGTCGTCCTCGCCGAGGGGCTGACCGTCCCGTCCGACGGCGTCGTGGTGGCGGTGCTGCTCTACCTGGGGCTGGTGCCCAGCGCGCTGGCCTACCGGCTGTTCTTCACCGGCGTGCGCACGGTGCCGGGTGCGGTGGCCTCGATCGTCACGCTGCTCGAGCCGCTGACGGCGACGGTGCTGGCCACGGCGTTCCTCGGGGAGCGGCTCGAGCCGGCCGCCGTCGCCGGCGGGGCGCTGCTGCTCGCCGCGGTCGCCGGGCTCTACGTGCGCGAGCTGGGCCGCCGGGCGGCGCCGGTCGGGGCGACCGGCGCGTGAACGACGACGGGCCCCGGCGATCTGCCGGGGCCCGTCGTCGCGGTGCGGAGGATGGGAGATTCGAACTCCCGAGGGGTTGCCCCCAACCCGCTTTCCAAGCGAGCGCCATAGGCCACTAGGCGAATCCTCCCGTGCCCCCGATGGTAGCGGGCGGCACCGCGGCGGTCAGCGGACGGTCCGCGGCGTGTGGTGCGCCACCCCGGGTGGTCGGCCGCGGCGGCACGGGGCAGGCTGTCGAGGTCGGGGGGCGCACGAGAGTCGAGGAGCAGGACGATGAGCGAGCCGGGTCAGGTCCGACCGGAGGTCGTGGACGAGATCGTGGCCGTCCTGCGTGGCGCCGACCCCGCGGGGCTGCCGCCCTCGGCCACGGCGGAGGAGAAGGCCGCGGCCAAGGACCGCTACCTCTCGGAGTTCGCCGCCGAGCGCAGCAAGCGCGACCGCCAGGCCCAGGCGTGGGAGCTGCTGCTGACCCGCAGCTACGACGAGCCGCCGACGTGGGAGCGGCTCTTCGACGACCTCCCGCCCGGCGCCGTCGAGGAGCTCGGCGGCCTCTACGACGTGCTGCCCTCGGGCGCACAGGAGGAGTACGCCCGTCGGTACGGCGTCCCCAGCACCGTCTGAGCCGGGCGTGCCGGGCGCACCCCGGCGGGGTAGGGAGCGCCGGTGACCTCGACCGTCCCCGGCCGCCTGGTGGCCGGCCGCTACCGGCTGGTGTCGCGGGTGGGCCGCGGCAGCATGGGCGCGGTGTGGCTCGGGCGTGACGAGCTGCTCGGCCGCGAGGTCGCCGTGAAGCAGGTGCTGCTGCCGGCGGGCACCGACCCCGCGGTCGCCGACCAGCAGCGCCAGCGGGCGCTGCGCGAGGGCCGCATCGCCGCCCGGCTGACCCACCCGCACGCGATCTCGGTCTTCGACGTCGCCCTCGAGGACGGCGTCCCGTGGCTGGTGATGGAGTACCTGCCCTCCCGCAGCCTCGCCGAGGTGCTGCACCAGGACGGCGTGCTGCGCCCCGACCAGGTGGCGCAGGTGGGGGCGCAGCTGGCCGACGCGCTGGTGGCCGTGCACGAGGCCGGGATCGTCCACCGCGACGTCAAGCCCGGCAACGTGCTGGTCGGCCGGGGTGGGCGGGTTGACGGCCTGGTGAAGATCACCGACTTCGGCATCGCGCACGCCAGCGGTGACGTCACGCTCACCCAGACCGGCCAGATCACCGGGACGCCGGCCTTCCTCGCGCCCGAGGTCGCCCAGGGCAGCGAGATGACGGCGGCCAGCGACGTCTTCTCGCTGGCCGCGACGCTCTACACCTGCCTGGAGGGCGAGCCGCCCTTCGGCATGGACGACAACGCGCTGCGCCTGCTGCACCGGGTGGCCGGCGGGCAGGTGCGCCCCCCGCGGCGCGCGGGCTCGCTGGAGCGGCCGCTGCGGCGGATGCTGGAGGCCGACCCGGCCCGGCGGCCGTCGATGGGCGAGGTCCGCGACGAGCTGGCGCGGCTGGCCGCCGGCCGCGACGGCGACCCGACGACGGTGCTGCTGGCGCGCACCGCCCTCGGCGCGGCGCCCAGCCGCAGCCGCACCGCCCAGCTCGAGCCGGACCCCCCGCTGCCGGTGGGCCCGCCCGCGGAGGCCGTCGACCCGCCGACCCCCGTCGCGCCGGTCCCCGTCCCGCCGGACACGCTCGCCGGCCCGCCGGCCGGGGACCGCAGCGACCCGGACCCGCCCGAGCCGGCTCCCGCGGGCCCGCCGCCGCGGTCGGGGCCGCTGGTCGGCCCGAGGCGCCGGCGCCGCCGTCCGCTGCTGGTCGTGCTCGCCGTCGCGCTGGTCGCCCTGGGGGGCACCTGGCTGGCCACCCGCGGCGGCAGCGCGGCCCCTGACGGCGGGACGTCGGCCGGCGCCACCTCCTCGGCCCCGGCCGACGCGACCGGGGAGCCCTCCGGCGACGGCGGGGCGCCGGCCGACGGGTCGTCCGCGGGCGAGCCGTCGGCGGAGAGCCCACCGCCGGCGACGGACAGCCCCTCCGCGGAGTCACCGCCCGCGGAGGAGGCGCCGGCCGACCCGGACACCGAGGCACGGGAGACCCTCGAGCAGTACTACGCGCTGCTGCCCGGGGACACGGCCGGCGCCTACGAGCTCACCGGGCCGACCCTGCAGTCCCGCGCCAGCTACGGGTACTACGAGGACTTCTTCGGCCGCTGGTCGGAGGTCAACCTGCTCGACGTGCGCGACGTCACCGACCGGGGCGACCGCATCACCGCCACCACACAGGTCGAGTTCCTCAACCCGGGCGAGCGGCTGGTCGAGACGCACGCGGTGACGTTCGTCCGCGCCGACGACGGCCGGCTGCTGATCGACCTCGACGTGGTCGCCTGACCCGGACACCGCCTGACCCCGCAGACGACGACGGCGGCGTCCCTGGAGGGGGACGCCGCCGTCGTGGACCGCTGGCGGTGGCGGTGGGATTTGAACCCACGGAGGCTTGCACCTCACACGCTTTCGAGGCGTGCTCCTTCGGCCGCTCGGACACGCCACCGCCGAAGAGACTACAGGCCCCGTTGCCGGCGGAAGAACGCGCGTAGCAGCGCGGCGCTCTCCTCCGCCCGGACTCCCCCGGTGACCTGCGGGCGGTGGTTGAGCCGGCGGTCGCGGACGACGTCCCACAGCGACCCGGCGGCACCGGCCTTGGGGTCGTCGGCGCCGTAGACGACGTGCGCGACCCGGGCGAGCACGCTCGCGCCGGCGCACATCGTGCACGGCTCGAGGGTGACCACCAGCGTGGCGCCGGTCAGCCGCCAGCCGTCCCCGTGCACCCGCGCGGCCGCGCGCAGCGCCAGCACCTCGGCGTGCGCGGTGGGGTCGCCGAGCCGCTCGCGCTCGTTGGCCGCCTCGGCGAGCACCTGCCCGCCGGGCCCGAGGACGACGGCGCCGATCGGCGTGTCCCCCCACTCCTGCGCGGCGGCGGCGAGCTCCAGGGCGCGGGCCATCGCGGTGTCGAGGGCGTCCGGTCCCGTCACCGCACGCCGCCCCGGGGAGGTGTCCCGCCGGCAGTCGTGCTCTGCCCCCACCTGGGGGCAGAGCACGACGATCCTGCGAAGAGTTCTCTGCACGTCCTCGTGCTCTGCCCCCCACCGCGGGGGAGAGCACGAGCGCCGCCGGGACTACTCCCGGGCGGCGACCGGGCGGAGGACGACGCCGCTGGCCGGGCGGGCCGGGATGCGCCGCAGCGAGATGGTCAGGTCCTGGTCGGCGGGGATGTCGAGGGGCAACCGCGCCAGGCAGGGGGCCAGCGCCGCGAGCAGCGCCACGGTGATCTGCTCGCCCGGGCAGCGGTGGCCGGTGCGGGGGTCGCCGCCGCCCTGGGGCACCAGCTCGTCGGCGCCGATCTCCCGGCCGAGGAAGCGCTCGGGGCGGAAGGCGTAGGGGTCCTCCCACAGCCGCGGGTCGTGGTTCTGCCCGTAGAGGTCGAGCAGCACCATCGCGTTGCGCGGGATGGTCTGCCCGCCGAACTCCAGGCGCCGCGGTGCCCGGCCGCCGATGAACGGCGCGAACGGGTAGAACCGCCGGACCTCGTGCGCCCACGCCTCGGCGAACGCCGGGTCGGCGCCGGCCAGCCGCTGCCGGTACTGCGGCCAGCGGGCCAGCGCGTGCCCGGAGAAGGCCGTGAACCAGGACACCGCCGTCGTCGGCCGGATGACGTTGAGCAGCTCGACGGCGGCCAGCCGCGGGTCGAGCAGCCCGCCGTCGAGGTCGCGGTGCGCGGCGGTGACCTGCAGCGCCGACCCGGACGGTGCGTCGAGCTCGCCGGAGCGGACCCGCTCGACGATCCCGGCCAGCCACCGCTCGCGCCGTCCCCGGGCCCGGCGGGCGCGCCAGTGCCGCGGGCCGGCGGTGGCGAAGCCGTCGACCATCGCGCGCAGGTCGGCGGCCAGCGCCGGCACCTCCGCGTCGGACACCGGCACGCCCGCCCAGCGGGTCACCGCGCCGGCGATCACCTCCGACGACGCGTCGAGGAGCACCACCTGCGGCCGGGTGACCCACTCCCGCGCCGCGTCGTCCCAGGCCGCGGTCGCGCGCTGCACGAGGGCGTCGATGCCGGCGGGGTCCATGAGCACCTGGACGAACAGCGCCTTGCGGACGCGGTGCGCCTCGCCGTCGAGGGTGTGCACCGCGCCCTTGCCGAACAGCGTCCCCTGCACCGGCTCGGGGATGGCGTGCGAGCGGCGCACGTGGTCCTCGTCGTAGAGGAAGCGGGTGGCCTCCGGGCCCTCGATCCCCACCGCGGGCAGGCCGGCGAGCCGGGTGCCGACCGCCTGCCCGCCGTGCGCGCGGCGCAGGTCGGGCAGCCAGGCGTAGCCCTTGGCCAGCAGGGCGAGGGAGTTCTCCAGACGCATGGGTCGGCCCGTGCCCCGGACCGGGGGGCGGCAACCGCTCAGCCGGGGCGCTGGGACTGCAGCCGGTCGTCGCGCGGCTCGGTCGCCGTGTCGGGCGGCGCCGCCCCGTCCAGGCGGTCGTCGCGCCGGCCCGCCGAGCGGCCGTGGCCCAGCCGGCGCAGCAGCGCGGCGACCTCGCCGGCGGCCGACGTCGTCGCCGTGCCCTCCGGCAGCCGGGTGGCGACCTCCTGCAGCGCCTCGGCCAGGCCGCGCTCGTCGGCGTCGAGCATGCCGCGGTAGGCGGGGTCGAGCAGGTAGCCCGTCGGCGGGGTGGACAGGCAGCCGATGAGGTCGAGCAGCACCTCCAGCCGCCGTGCCGCCTCCGTGGGGGAGGTGTCCCCGCTGGCCATGGCGACCGTCTCGACGTCCTGCTCCCACAGCCGGCTGCGGGCGACGTCCTCCTGCAGCGCCAGCACGGTGCCCGACGGACGCGACTCCCGGGAGCCCTGCACGGCGCTGCGCACCTGGTGGGCGATGCGGATCAGGTCGTCGTCGAGCATCGAGGTGCCCACGAACAGCACGTGCCGGGTGAGCAGCAGCGAGTGCAGGACGCCGGCCAGCGCGGCCCGCGAGTCGCCCAGCTGCAGGTACTCCTCGCGGGTGAGGACGACGCTGTCGGGGTGTGCGGCGTCGCCGTGCAGCTTGAGCAGCCAGGGCCGGCCGGGCCGCGCCTCGTCGTAGGGCAGCACCGACAGGTCGCGGCCGATGTCGGTGGCGGCGAGCTCCACCAGCGGGTCGTAGTTCGTCGTCACGAACTCCTGCACCGGCAGGTCGGCGATGAGCGCGTGCGCCAGCGCGTAGGGGCCGGGCCCGAAGCGATCCTGCACGAACTCCTCCAGCCGCTCGCGGCCCAGCTCGCGGGCCAGCAGCGCCGCGGCGTCCTGCGGCGGCAGCCGGGACAGGCCCTCGCGCAGGTCCTCGCCCAGGCCCGAGTGCCCGGCCAGCTCGCCGAGCAGCTGCTCCCACGTGGGCAGGCCCGCGGCGGCGCTCACGCCGGCGCCGATGAACAGCGCCAGCTGGCCGCGCCGCGCCCGCTCCCCCAGCTGCTCGGCCAGCACGCACAGCGGCTGGGGCAGGTCCCAGCCGGTGCCCTCCCCGCGGCGGATCCGCTGCGCGGCGGCCAGGTCGCTGGACCCGCGCAGCACCAGCGCGACGTCGAACCCGTGCTCGTCGGCGGCCTCGCGCAGCACCGGCAGCAGCTGCCGGATGAGGTCACCGCGGCGCCCGGCCGCGCCGCCCCAGCCGGTGCCCAGCGCCGGCAGGCCGACCAGCCGCCGGGCCCGGCCGTGCACCGGCTGCGCCACCTCGCGGCCGGCGACGGCGGCCAGCGCCTCGCGGGCGCCGTCGAGGAGCCAGTCCAGGCCGCGGCCGTCGTCGTCGACGGTGTCGAGCAGCCACGCCTGCCGCGGCCCGCCGCCCGGCACCGGCAGCACCCGCTCGTCGCCGCACCACGCGAGGTCGACGCAGACCCCCTGCTCGTCCTCGTCGCGCACCAGGTCGGCCGGCAGCAGGTCCCGCCAGCTCGCGGCCACGCGGAGGGTGCGCCCGGTGGGCACCAGCACGTCGTCGCAGGACAGGCGGGTGAGGTCGGCGCCGACCACGAAGACGTGTCCACTCACGCCCGGGGACCTACCCCCGGGACCCGCCCTCCGGAACGGCCGCGCCCGCAAGTCGTCCGCAGGACCGGTGCAAGCCCGCCCGGCGAGGGTCGCGACCGTGATCCCCCGCCGCCTCGTGCTGCCCGGCTGCCTGGCCGCCGCGCTGCTGCTCCCGGCCTGCGCCGCCGCCGGAACCGGCACCACGACCCTGGCCGGCCCGGGGACGCTCGCGGTGTCCGACGTCCCCGGCCGGCCCGGGGACCGGCCGACGGCGCGCCTGACCGAGGTGCTCGGCTTCGCCGACCTGGGCACCGACGCCGGACCAAGGGGCGCCGCGGTGGCGCTGGCCGCCGACGGCGGCAACGGCGTCCTCGTGTGGCTCGACCGCGACCCCTCCGACCCGGCCGCGGGCGCGGTCCTCGTCGACGTCGGCCCGGTCACCGCCGACGGCGGCGGGGAGGGGTCCCCGGTGACCCCCGAGCCGGTCTCGTCCGTCGCGGTGCCCGCGGCGTCGGAGCTGGTCGACCTGCAGGCCACCGCCGACGGCGTGCTGGTGGTCGGCGAGCTGACACGGCCCGACGGGACCGCCGGCTGGGGGCTGCTGCGGGTGGACCCGAGCGGGCGGACCGACACCGTCGCCGTCGACTCCCCCGAGCTGGCCGGCAGCCGGACCCGCGCCACGGTCCTCACCGAGGGCGGGGACACGCTGGTGCTCGCGCTCGGCGCCGGGGCGCAGGCGCCGAACCTGGTGGCCGTCGACGCCGCCGACGGCGGGGTGCTGGCCACCACCGGCCTGGCCGTCCCGGGCGCCACGACCGCGCTCCCGCAGGACGTGGCCGTCGCACCCGACGGGGACCTGGTGGTGGCCCTCGACGCCGACGTCGACGTCGAGGGCGTGCAGCCGCGCGCGGTCCTCACCACCGTGGACGCCGCGTCGGCCGAGGCGCCGGGCGGGCCGGTGGACCTCGGCTCCGGCGAGGGGGCCAGCGGGGTCGGGGAGGTGGCCGTGGGCGGCGACGGGACCGCCTGGGTGACCGTGGCGGGCTGGGACCCGGCCGACCCCGCCGACGTCACGTGGCGCCTGGTCGGCGTGTCCGGCGACGTGCTGCAGGAGATCGACCTGCCCGCCGGCGCGGTGCCCGGCGGCGACCTCGCCGTCGACCCGGCCGGCGCGACCGCCTACCTGCCGGGCTCGGTCGCGGGCGTGCCGCACCTGTTCGTCGTCGACCTGGCCACCGGCACCACCGAGGCGCTCCGGCTGGCCGCGGCCGGGCAGGCGGCCGACGTCGCGACGGCCTCCGACGGCGCGACGGTGTGGGTCAGCGGAGCCGACGGCGCAGGCCGGCCGGGGGTGTGGCTGGTCGGCTGAGCGGAGCGGTCCGGCGCGGGTCAGGCGCCGCAGCCGCCTCCCGAGCAGGCGCAGCCGGCGCACCCGAGCGGGCGGGCCGGCACCGGGCGGCGGGCCACCTCGCCCAGTCCGGCGGCGGCCACCAGCAGCGGCACGGCCGCCAGCCCGGTCACCAGCGCGGCGACCACGGCGGCGACGTCGGCGGCGCGGCCGGTCCCCTGGGAGGCGGCGGTGGCGGCCACCAGGCCGCCGACGAGCACCGCCCACACCAGCAGCGCGGTGCCGGCGCGGCGGGCGGCACCACCCCGCGCGAGGGCGATCCCGGCACCGGCGAGCAGGACGAGCGGCACGCCGAGCAGGAGGACCCAGCCGGTGGCGGCGGCCGACACCGCCGCCACCACCGCCGCCGCGATCCCGCCGGCCACGGCCGCGGCACCGGCGGGCACCGACCCGGCCCGCAGCAGGACAGCGCCCCGGCCGGCGGCGAGCAGCCCGAGGCCGCCGAGCAGCAGGCGGGCACCGAGGTCGCCGGTGACGACGGCGGCCACCGCGAGCACGACCAGGACGACCCCGAGCGCCGCCCGCACCGGCCAGGCCCGGCGGGCGGTCTCCTGCTCGGTGGGCGCGCCCGCCGCCGTCCGTGCCGGTGTCCCCGCCGTGGTGCCTGCCGTGGTGCCTGCCGTGCTGCGTGCTGTCGTTGGTGTCGCCACGGGCCCAGTGTCCCGCACCCGCGGCCGGCGCCGCGGGCACGCCCGGCCGACGGCGGACCCCGTTCGACCCGCGCGGTGATCGCAACCGTGCCACGCTGATCACCACACGGGGGTGCGCACGGGAGGGCGGCGACGATGAGCGGAACCGGGTCGGTCACGGGTGCGGCCGGGCGGGCGGGGAACAGCGACGCGCTGGAGCACCTCGCCCGCATCGGCCTGATCGCCTACGGCCTGGTGCACCTGCTCATCGCCTGGATCGCCCTGCAGCTGGCCTGGGGCGGCGGCAGCGGCCAGTCCGCCGACCAGTCCGGCGCGCTGGCCACGCTGTCGGAGTCCCCCGTCGGCACGCCCCTGCTGTGGGTCCTCGCTGTCGGCCTGGTCGCACTGGCGCTCTGGCAGGCCGCCGAGGTGCTGCGCTGGCGGTCGGGCTGGTCGGCGAGCGGGGACGCGCGGAAGAAGGCGCTGGGCAGGTCGGCCAAGGCGGTGGCCAAGGCGGTCGTCTACCTGGCCCTGGCGGTGCTGGCGTTCCGGTTCGCCACCGGCGGCGGGCAGTCCAGCTCCGGTCAGCAGCAGCAGACCGCCGCCGGCGTCTTCGGCTGGCCGGCCGGGCGCTGGCTGGTCGGGCTGGTGGGCCTGGTGGTGGTCGGCGTGGGGGTCTACCACGTGGTCAAGGGCGTGACGAAGAAGTTCCTCGAGCAGGTCGACCTCGCCTCCGCGCCGCCGAGCGCCCGGCACCTGGTGACCCGGCTGGGTCAGGTCGGGTACCCCGCCAAGGGCGTCGCGCTGGGCGTCGTCGGCGCGCTGCTGGTGTACGCGGCGGTCACCTTCGACCCCGCCAAGGCCTCCGGTCTCGACGGCGCGCTGCGCACCATCCTCGACGCGCCGTTCGGGAAGTTCCTGCTCACCCTGGTGGCCGTCGGCATCGCGGCGTTCGGCGCCTACTGCTTCGTGCGGGCGCGCTACCCCGAGCGCACCTGAGCGTGCCGCGCCCGCGCGGCGTCCTCGGCCGGGTGCAGCGGGCGGTCCGGGCCGCGCGGGGCGTCACCGACCACCTGGTGCTGCGCGCCCTCGCCCGCGTCGGACTGGTCGCCTACGGCGTGGTGCACCTGCTCATCGGCTGGCTGACCTGGCGGGTGTCCCGCGGGTCGGAGGCCACCGACGCCGACCAGACCGGGGCGCTGCAGACGGTGGCCGCCGGCCCCGGCGGTGCGCTGCTGCTGTGGGCGATCGGGCTCGGCCTGCTGGCGCTGGCGCTGTGGCAGGGCGGGGAGGTGCTGCTGTGGTGGCACGGCCTGCTCGACCCCGCGCACCGGACCCGCACCGCGGTGGTCTGCGCCAAGTGCCTGGCCAAGGCCGCCGTCTACGCCGTCCTCGGGGTCACCGCGCTGCTGTTCGCCGTGGGTGCGGAGTACGAGGCCGACGAGCGGCTGCGCGAGCTCACCGGGGAGACGCTCGAGGTGCCCGGCGGCGCGGTGGCGGTGGGCGCGGCCGCGGTGGGCGTCGTCGCGGTCGGCGCCTACTCGCTGTGGCGCGGGGCCACCGGCGGCTTCATGCGCGACGTCGACCTGCCCGCCGCGCCCGACCGGTGGGAGCCGGTGATCGAGGCCGTCGGGCGGGTGGGGTACGCGGCCAAGGGCGTGGCGTTCGGCGTCGTCGGCGTGCTGCTGTTCCGCGCCGCGACGACTGCCGACGTCTCGACCGCCACCGGCCTCGACGGTGCGGTGACGACGATCGGCCGCTCCGGTGCGGGGCCGGCGCTGCTCACCGTGGTCGCGGTGGGGTTCGCGGCGTTCGGCGTCTACGCGCTGGCCCGCGCCCGCTACCCCGACCGCGACCCGTCGCAGTGACGTGCTGGAACGGCCCTCGTGCAGGGTCCCGCGCCGAGCTCGCGAGGCGTGGGGGGCACGGGGGTCCTTCCTCAGGTGCGGGGGCCGCCGGCGACGTAGACGACCTGGCCGGAGACGAAGCCGGCGCCCTCGCTGACGAAGAACGAGACGGTGTGCGCGATGTCCTCGGGCACACCGGCGCGGGCCACCGGGATCGCCGCCGCGCGCTCGGCCACGTACTCCTCCCAGTCCCGGCCGATGCGCTCGGCGGTCGCCTTCGTCATCTCGGTCTGGATGAAGCCCGGGGCGATGGCGTTGGCGGTGACCCCGAAGCGGCCCAGCTCGATGGCGAGGGTCTTGGTGAACCCCTGCAGCCCGGCCTTGGCGGTGGCGTAGTTGGCCTGGCCGCGGTTCCCCAGCGCCGAGGTCGACGACAGGTTCACGATCCGGCCCCACCCGGCGTCGACCATGTGCTTCTGGCAGGCGCGGGTCATGAGGAACGAGCCGCGCAGGTGCACGGTCATGACCAGGTCCCAGTCGGCGTCGGTCATCTTGAACAGCAGGTTGTCGCGGGTGACCCCGGCGTTGTTCACCAGCACCACGGGCGGACCGAGCTCGGCGGCGATCCGGTCGACGGCGGCCTGCACCTGCCCGGCGTCGCCGACGTCGGCGCCCACCCCGATCGCGTGCCCGCCGGCGGCCTCGACCGCCTGCACGGTGCCGGCCGTCGAGGCCTCGTCGAGGTCGAGCACCGCGACGGCGAAGCCGTCAGCGGCCAGCCGCACGGCGGTGGCCGCGCCGATGCCGCGGGCGGCTCCGGTGACGACGGCGACGCGGGCGGGGGACGCGCTCATGGCCGTTCTCCTCGGGTCAGGGGCTGCCTGGTGACGTGCTGGAACGGCCATCCTTCAGGGTCCCGCGCCGAGCGCGCGAGGCGTGGGGGGAAGGGTGGTCCTTCGTCCGCCCGGCGGGGCGGTCGGCGTCAGGCGACCCGCTCGAGCACGGCGGCCAGGCCCTGCCCGCCGCCGATGCACATCGTCTCCAGGCCGTAGCGGGCGCCGCGGCGGTCCATCTCGCGGGTCAGCGTGGCGAGGATCCGCGCGCCGGTCGCGCCGACCGGGTGGCCCAGCGAGATGCCCGACCCGTTGACGTTGGTGCGCTCGAAGTCGGCCTCGGTGAAGCCCCACTCGCGGGTCACCGCCAGCACCTGGCTGGCGAAGGCCTCGTTGAGCTCGATGAGGTCGATGTCGGAGAGCTTGAGGCCGGCGAGGTCCAGCGCCTTCGCCGTCGCCGGCACCGGGCCGATGCCCATGGTCCTCGGCGGGACGCCGGCCACCGCCCAGGAGACGACGCGGGCCAGCGGGCGCAGCCCCAGCTCGGCGGCCTTCTCCGGCGAGGTGACCACGCACGCCGCGGCGCCGTCGTTCTGGCCGCTGGCGTTGCCGGCGGTGACGGTGGCCTCCGGGTCGTCCTTCCCCATGATCGGCCGCAGCTTCGCGAGCGTCTCGACGGTCGAGTCGGGGCGGATGTGCTCGTCGCGGTCGACGACGGTGTCGCCCTTGCGGCCGGTGATCGTCACCGGGACGACCTCGTCGGCGAAGCGGCCCGCCTCGGTGGCCGCGGCGGCGCGGCGGTGGCTGCGGACGGAGTACTCGTCCTGCTCCTCGCGGCCGATCGAGTACTCGCGGCGCAGGTTCTCGGCGGTCTCGAGCATGCCGCCGGGCACCGGGTGGTGCTTCCCGCCGGCGGTGACGCGGCCGCGGGCCAGGCCGTCCTGCAGCAGGACGCCGGGGCCGGCCTTGACGCCCCACCGCATCGCGGTCGAGTAGAACGGCGCGTTGCTCATCGACTCGGCGCCCCCGGCCAGCACCACCTCGGCCGAGCCGCTCTGCACCTGCATCGCGGCGTAGAGGACCGCCTGCAGGCCCGAGCCGCAGCGGCGGTCGACCTGGATGCCGGCCGCGGTCACCGGCAGGCCCGCGTCGAGGGCGGCGACCCGGCCGAGGGCCGGTGCCTCCATCGTCGGGTAGCAGTGGCCGAGGACGACGTCGTCGACCGACTCCGGGGGCAGCCCGGTGCGCTCCAGGAGGGCGCGCAGGACGGTCGAGGCGAGGTCCTGCACGGGCACGTCCCGCAGGGACCCCCCGAAGCCCCCCACCGGGGTCCGCAGCGGCTCACAGATGACCGCGTCACGCACGGCGTCCTCCTCGGCTCGTGGGTGCCGGCCCGCGTCCGGGCGGCTCGGGAGGCAGTCTGCTCCTCCGCCGTGGGCAGCACCCGACGTGCCCAGGGGCCGACGTGCCCAGAACCCGACGTGCTGGGACGACGGCCCTGCAGGAGGGTCCTCCGTTATGCGGCGCCGGCGCCCGGTACGACGAGCTCGACGCCGAGCAGGTCCCACAGGCCGGTGACCTGCAGGGCGCGGCTGACCGCGCGGGTGCCGACGAGGACGCGCATCGGCGAGCCGGCCTGCTCGGCGGTGCGGTGCGCCACCGCGAGCACCGACAGGCCCGCGGAGTCGAGGAAGGTGACGGCCTCCAGGTCCACCACGACCGCCCGCGGCGCGCCCGCGAAGGCGTCGTCGAGTGCCCCGCGCAGGGCCGGAGCGGTGGAGCAGTCCACCTCGCCGGCGCAGACGATGCGCACGGCGCCGTCCGTGGGAACGGTCTCGACGGTCAGCAGCTCGCTGGTGGGACGAGGGGAGACAGTGGTCACGGTGCGCCTCTCGGCTGAGGGCGAACCCGTGCGTAGGACAGCAGGTGGTGAGCCGTACCAAGCGCGGAGTCCGGCAGGACGTGCACGGCTGGTGGTTTGAACCGCACCCCGGACGGTAGGCGCGGGGCAGGGGGGGCGCAAGGCCCCGACGGTGTGTCCGCGCACGTGAGCGGGCCGGTCCCGGCCCCGGCAGGTGCGCTGCGTCACGACCCGGCGCAGGGGTCCCCGGAGCGGGGATACTCGGGCGCGTGAACGGGCGGCTGGTGCTGGCGGGCGTGATCTGGGCGGCGGCGTCGGTCCTGGCCTTCGTGGCCGGCGGCAACGCGCTGCTCGCGCTCGGCCTGGCCGTGTTCGGGCTGGTCCTGCTCGTCGTCCTGGCGATGGCGAGGGACTGGGACGACCACCCCAACTTCGAGGAGCGGGAGATGGCGCGGGCGCGCCGCCGCCGGGAGAAGTGGGAGCGCAACGCCGGCGCGCGGGCCAAGGACCGCGCCCGCTGGGAGGCCCACCAGGCGCGCAGGGCCGGCCGGGACAGCTAGCCGGCGGAAAACCCGTCGACGCCGCGGGCGCGCCGCCCTACCGTCGTCGACGTGCGCCTCTGAGTCCTCCTCGTCCCGACGCCTGCGTCCTCCGCCGACGCCCGCGGGTCGAGCCCCCGGCTCCCCGCTCCCCTCCCGCCCGGCATCCGGGCGCCCCTCCTGGCTGCCGGCTGTCCGCGGCCGGTCCGACCTCCCTCCGGAGGCCCTCGTGTCACGTCCCGTCCGTTCCCCGTCCCCCGCGGCCGCCGAGGCCCGCGCCACCCTGTCCGCCGACGACGCCGCCGCGTTCGACCGGCTGACCGCGGGGGTGCTCGCCTCGCCGTCGGGGGCCCTGGGCGCCGTCCTGCGCGCCTGCCTGCCGGGCGTGTCCGGCGTGCGGTGGCTGCGCACCGCCGGGCTGCCGCCCACCGCCCGGGCCGGCGCGCTCACCGCCGAGCAGTGGCTGTCGCTGTACCGCTGCTGGTCGGCGGAGACGGCCGGTGCCCGTTCCGCCCGCGCCCGCGGCGGTGCACCGCAGCGGGCCGGCCGCCCGTCGGCGCACGGCCACGCGCCCGGCGCGCTGGCCGCTCCCCGCTGGAACTGACGGAAGGACCTCCCGGCCCCCCGGCCCTCGCACGCTCGGGCCGGGACCCTGCGGGGAGGCCGTTCCCGTCCCTCACCAGGCGGGGCCGACCGCGTCCTCCGCGGCGAGGTCGGCGGCCCGGCCGGGTTCGGCGAACGCCTCGGCCAGCGCCTGCCGCAGCGGCCAGGCGCCGGCCCGCCAGGCCAGCGCCCGGCCGAGCGCGGCCGGGGTCCCGTCCACGTGGTCGACCGCGCCGTCGGGCCACCAGGCCACCGGCCGGTCCCCCACCAGCAGCCGCTCGTGCACGGCGACCTCCGCCGGGAGGGCCGGCAGGCCGAGGCGGGCCGCGGCGAGGTCCGCGCCGGGCACCGCGGCCCACGGTCCGCGGCGCGCCGGGGTGCTGGTGACCGTGGCCCTCACCCGCTCGCTGAGCAGCGGCAGGTCGAGCAGGTCGGCGACCGGCCCGGGGGTGCCGCCGGCGGGCACCAGCGGGCCGTCGGCCAGTGGCTGCAGCCACGGCGCGTCGAGCACGGCGACCGGTTCGCGGGCCGGGTCGGCGACCCGGTCCGGCGCCACGCGCACCCGCGCCGGCGGGTCGACGTCGAGACCGTCGAGGGCGACGGCCAGCCGCGCGTACACGTCGCGCAGCACGGCCGGCAGCACCGTGCACGCGGGGTCGCCGAGCCGGTCGAGCAGGTCCAGCGCGGCGTCGGGGTCGGCGAGCACGTCCTCGACCGTGGCGGCCGGCCGCAGCCGCGCCAGCACCTCCGGCGGCGCCTGCGCCGGCTCGTAGAGCCCCGCGAGCTCGGCGCCGTCCGGTGCCCGCAGCCGGTCCGGACGCCGCCCGTCGAGCACCGGGTGGGTCGACAGCCACCAGCGCAGGTGGCCGGGCACCGGCACGCCGTCGAGGACGACGTCGGCCCAGGCCTCGTCGGGCAACGCGGCGAGCAGCGGCAGCGCGCCGGCCCAGTCGGCGACGAGGTCCAGGTCGCGGACGGCGGTCAGCGGCGGCCACGCCGGCGGCGGTGCCCCGGGCGGCAGCCGGTCCAGGACGGCGTCGGCCCAGGCGTCGGCACCGTCGACGTCGAGGTCGTCGGGGTCCTCGGCGCGCACCGTCGCGAAGGTCGTGAGGACGCCGACCGCCCGCAGCGCCGCGGGGTCGTGGGCGGCCGCGAGGACCGGGTCGAGCACGCCGAGCGCGCCGTCCTCCAGCACCGCGGCCAGCGGCGCCCCGGGCAGCAGCAGCTCCCCCGCAGGTGCCCACGCGCCCTCGGCGTCGGGCAGGGCGAGCTCGGCCAGCCAGGGCAGGTCCCCGGGTGCGGGCCCGGCGGCGGCGACCAGGGCGAGCACCGCGGTGGCGAGATCGGCGGGGTCGGCGTCGTCCCACCCGTCGTCGACCGCGTCGACGGACCGCTCGACGACGGCCCGCACGGCCGGGTCGGCCAGCACCGCGGCGGCGGTGGCCGGGCGCGCGCCGAGCCGCTCCAGCAGCCGCCGGGCCGGCAGCGGCGCCACCGCCTCGGGGGCGGCGATGCGCAGCGCGAGCGGGCCCAGCCGGTCGACCGGCAGGCCCTCGTCGGGCAGCAGCACCCCGCCCGGGCCCGGCGCGGTGCGGCCGTCGGCCAGCGGTACCGGCAGCGCACCGAGCTCCTCGCGGTCGGCGTGCTCCAGCGCGGGGTAGAGCCGCGCCCACCACGACGCCGGCCGGGCGATGCCGGTGACCGCCTCGACCACCTGCGCGGTGCCCACCCGCCGGACGCCGAGCGCGGCCAGCGCCGGGGCGCCCTCGCGCCGCGACCACTGCGCCGGCAACAGTCCCGGCAGCACGCCGGTGAGGACGCCGACCAGCTCGTCGGTGCCCGCGTCGAGGACGCCGGCGCGGGCGGGCGTCAGGCGCTCCCCCTCCTCCGGGTCGGCGGCGGGCAGCCACGCCGTCGCACGCAGCCGGTCGAGGACGGCCGAGCCGAGGGCGGCGTCGAGCGCGGCGGCGGCCAGGCCGACGCGGGGCACCAGGGCGAGGACCGCGGGGTCCGGGGACAGCGCGGCGAGCAGGTCGGCGTAGACCTCCGCGGCGACGGCGGTGAGCGCGTCGGTGACCGGGCCGGGGGCGACGTGCCGGCGGTCGGGGCCGAGCGGGAACGGCGCGATCAGCCGCACCGGCAGCGACAGCGGCTCGTCGCTGGGCGTGGGCGCGTGCAGCACCTGCCGGTCCGGCAGCGGGCGGGGGCGGCCGTCGTCGTCGAGGGGCACCGCCCAGGTGAGCGTCCAGCCGCGGCGGGCGCGCTCCTCGACCGGGCGGTCGGCGAGCAGCTCCCCGTCCAGCTCGCCGCTGCGCTCGGCCAGCCGCCAGGTGGTGGTCGTGTCGCCGTCGCGCAGGCGCGCCAGCGGCGGGGTGCGCGTGCAGGCGAGGGTGCGCGAGGCGCCGTCGACGACCACCTCGACCTCCGCCAGGCCGGGGAGGGCGAGCAGCAGCCCGGCGTCGAGCGCCGTCAGGGCCGCCCGGACGGCGGCCCGCGACCCCGCGCGCAGGGGCAGCACGACCTCGGTGGCGTACCCGGCCGGCGGCGGGCCGTCGGCCGGCCACGGCAGCCGGAGCACCGGGACGACGCCCTCGCGGCGGGCGACCTCGCCGGCCAGCGCGTCGACCCCGGCCACCTCGGCGCGGGTGCGGGCGGCGCTGAAGCGCACCCCGCCGTGCCGCGAGTGCACCGCCGGCTCGTCACTGACGGCCAGGACGGCGGCGAAGCCCACCCCGAACCGGCCCACCGTCGCGATCGGGGGCCCGCCCGGGACCACGGACCTGCCGACCGTCTCGACCTGGTCCCGCTTGGCCGAGGCCCGCAGGCTGGCCAGCCCGGCGACGCCGGCGGCGTCCAGCGGCGCCCCGGTGTTGGCGGCGTGCAGCACCTCTCCCCCGCCGCCCACCTCGGTGAGCTCCAGCCGCAGCCGGCCCGGGACCCCGGCCCGGACGGCGGCGTCGGCGGCGTTCTGCGCGAGCTCGACGAGCAGCCGGTCGCGGTAGCCGCCGCGGACCAGGTCCTCCTCGGCGTTGGCGTCCTCCCGGAACCGCGCCGGGGAGTCGCTCCAGGCCGCCAGGACCCGGCGGCGCAGCTCCGCGGTGTCGAAGGGGTCGGCCACGGCGGCCAGCATGGCAGCGTGCCGGACCCGCGGTCGGCGCCGGAGCGGGGGCTACGCACGGGTAACCTGCGCCACATGTCGCTCGCCGAGCAGATGGACACCACCGCCGACGCCACCGAGACCCTCGAGTCGACCGACCCGGCCACCGGCGCGGTCGTCGGCGTCTTCCCGGTGCACGACGCGGCCGCCGTGCGGGAGGCCGTCGAGCGGGCCCGCCCGGCCGCGCAGCGGTGGGCCGCCCTCGGCTTCGACGGCCGCCGGCAGCGGCTGGCCGCCTTCCGCGGCCACCTCGCCCGCGAGCTGCACGCGCTCGCCGACCTGGTGCACCGGGAGAACGGCAAGCCGCATGCCGACGCCGTCCTCGAGACCACCCTGGCGATCGACCACCTGGCCTGGGCCGGCGCGCACGCCCGGAAGGTGCTGGGCCCGCGCCGCGTGCGCGCGGGGATGCTGGCGGCCAACCACGCCGCCTACCTGGAGTACCAGCCGCTGGGCGTCGTCGGGGTCATCGGCCCGTGGAACTACCCGGTGTTCACGCCGATGGGCTCGATCGCCTACGCGCTGGCCGCCGGCAACGCCGTCGTCTTCAAGCCCTCGGAGTACACGCCCGCCGTCGGCGCGTGGCTGGCCGCCGCGTGGCGGACCGCCGTCCCCGACGCCGCCGACGTCCTCCAGGTGGTCACCGGGTTCGGCGAGACCGGCGCGGCGCTGTGCCGGGCCGGCGTGGGCAAGCTGGCCTTCACCGGCTCGGCGCCGACCGGCCGCAGGGTCATGGCCGCCTGCGCCGAGACGCTCACCCCGGTGCTCATGGAGCTCGGCGGCAAGGACGCGATGATCGTCGACGACGACGCCGACGTGGCCGCCGCCGCCGACGCCGCCGTCTGGGGCGCGATGAGCAACGCCGGCCAGACCTGCATCGGCATCGAGCGGGTGTACGTGACCGCGCCCGTCTACGACCGGTTCGTCGCCGAGGTCGGCGAGCGGGTGCGCGACCTGCGCCCCGGCTCCGACGACGGCGCCGCCTACGGCCCGATGACGATGCCCTCGCAGGCCGACGTCGTCCGGCGCCACCTCGACGACGCCACCGCGGCCGGCGCGCGAACGCTGGCCGGCGGCACCGTGGAGGGCGTCTTCGTCCCGCCGACCGTGCTGCTCGACGTCCCCGAGGAGTCGGCCGCGGTGCGGGAGGAGACCTTCGGGCCGACGCTCACCATCACCCGGGTGGCCGACGCCGAGGAGGCCCTCGAGCGCACCAACGCCACCTCCTACGGCCTGGCCGGGGCGGTGTTCTCCCGGTCGAGGGCGCGCGCGATGGACCTCGCCCGCCGGATGCGCAGCGGCATGACCAGCGTCAACTCGGTGCTCACCTTCGCCGGGGTGCCGTCGCTGCCCTTCGGCGGCGTGGGCGAGAGCGGCTTCGGCCGCATCCACGGCGAGGACGGGCTCAAGGAGTTCACCCGCGCCAAGGCGATCACCCGCCAGCGCTTCCCGCTGCCGGTCGACCTCATGTCCTTCAACCGCCCGCCGGCCGCCGCCGACGCCCTGGCCCGCGTGATGAGGCTGGTGCACGGCCGCCACCGCTGAGCCCTCATCGCGGCGGAGGCGCCTCGGGGGATCGCCGGCGGATGCGCTGGGGGCTCGCGCCGGGCGCCCGCTCGATCTCCCCGCGCGCCTCGAGGTCGACCTTCGTGTAGGTGCAGTAGTTGCGGACCCGTCCCTTCGGGAAGAGCGGGTGCGTGGCGTAGCGCTCCTGGGCGGTGGCGACGACGTCGCGCAGCAGCACCCAGCCGTCCGGGCCGGCGAGGTCGTCGAGGGTGTCGAGGACGTGCGCCCGCATGAGCTCGTACTGGGCGAGGTCCATCGTCCAGCCGTCCAGCCCGCCGGGGCGGGTCGCGTTGAACACCTGCACCCGGCCGCGGGCCCGCGCCTCGGCGTCGGCGTCCCAGGCCGACCGGGGCACCGGCGCGCTGTGCGGATCGGTGCTCACCGGACCCCCGGGGTGCCGGGCCGGACCCACTGCGGGCGTTCCTCGCGCGCTGCGGGCCCTGCAGGACCGGCAACGGACGAGCAACGCCGGCAGTGCGCCACCGCTCAGCCGTGGGTGGTCGCGGCCGAGGCGGTGGTCGGCTCGCTGGGCACCGCGGGTGGGGCGGCCGGTACGGGTCGACGGCGGATCGAGATCGACAGCACCGCGGCGACCAGGCACAGCGCGCCGGCGCCGAACCAGGCCAGGTCGTAGGAGCCGGTGACGTCGCGGACGACGCCGCCGCCGAACGCGGCCACCGCCGAGCCGACCTGGTGCGCGGCGAACACCCACCCGAACACGACCGGCGCCCGCGCGCCGAAGTGCTCGCGGCACAGCGCCAGCGTCGGGGGCACCGTGGCCACCCAGTCCAGGCCGTAGAAGACGATGAACGCGATCATGCTGACCTGCAGGTCGGGTCCGAACAGCGGCGGCAGCAGGAACAGCGAGAGCCCGCGCAGCGCGTAGTAGGCCAGCAGCAGCACCCGCGGGTCGACGCGGTCGGTCAGCCAGCCCGAGAACACGGTGCCGGCGATGTCGAAGACGCCGACGACGGCGAGCAGCGTGGCCGCCGTCGTCACCGGCATGCCGTGGTCGTGGGCGGCGGGGATGAAGTGCGGCTGCACCAGGCCGTTGGTCGACGCCCCGCAGATGAAGAAGCCCGCGGCCAGCAGCCAGAACGGCCGCGACCGCGCCGCCTCCACCAGCCCGCGGACGGCGCTGCGGGCGGCGCCGGTGCGTACCGGGTCGACGTCGTCGGCGGCCGTCCCGCCGTAGGGGACGGCGCCGACGTCGCGCGGGCGGTCGCGCAGCAGCCAGGCCACCAGCGGGACGACGGCGAGCGCGGCCGCCGTCGTGCCCAGCGACGCGGCGCGCCAGCCGCCGGAGGTCTCGGCGACCGCGGCGACGACGGGCAGGAACACCAGCTGCCCGGTCGCGCCGCCGGCGGTGAGGATGCCGCTGACCAGCCCGCGGCGGGCGACGAACCAGCGGCCGGTGACCGTGGCCACCAGCGACAGCGCCATCGACCCGGTGCCCAGCCCGACGGCGAACCCCCACAGCAGCACCAGCTGCCAGCTCGCCGTCATGAACACGGTCAGGCCGCTGCCGAGCGCGGTGAGCAGCAGCGCGCCGAGGACCACCCGCCGGATGCCGAAGCGCTCCATCAGCGCGGCGGCGAAGGGCGCCGTCAGCCCGTACAGCGCCATGTTCACCGCGACCGCGGCCGAGATCGTCGACACCGACCAGCCGAACTCCGCGCGCAGCGGGTCGATGAGCACGCCGGGCACTGCCCGGAACGCCGCGGCGCCGACCAGCGCGAGGAAGGTCACCGCCGCCACCCACAAGGCGGGGTGCACGCGGGAGGCGGTCCGGACGGGTGCGGCGGTGGTCACGACCGCAGAGCATGACCGCCTCTCCCGACCCCTGACCAGTGGCCCGCAGGACAACAGGTGCAAGGATCCGGCCATGCCCGCTCCCGTCCCGCACGAGGTGGTCGTGCTCGCGGTCGACCGCGTCGTCGGCTTCGAGCTCGGCCTGCCCTACCGGCTGCTCGGTCTGGCCGAGGACGACGCCGGCCGGCCGCTCTACCGCGTGCGCGTGGCCACCCTCCACGGGCGCCCGGTGCGCACCGCCGACGGGTTCTCGGTGCTGCCCGAGCACGACGGGTCGGTGCTGGCCGAGGCCGGCACGGTCGTGGTGCCCGGGATCATGGGCGGCCCCGTCGTCCGGGAGGGACGGGTCCCCGAGGATCTCGCCGCGGCGGGGGGGGGGGGGGGGGGGGCCGGCGCGGGGGGGGGCGCGCGTGGGGGGGGGGGGGGGGGGGGGGGGGGGGGGGGGGCGCGGGGGGGGGGGGGGGGGGGGGGGGGTGGGGGCGCCCGCGCCCCCCCCGCCCCCCCCCCCCCCCCCCCCCCCCCCCCCCCCCCCCCGCCGCCCCCCCCCCGGGCGGCACCCCCGCGCGGCCCCCCCTCCACGGGGCTGCTGGTGCTGACCGCGCCGTGGCCGTCGATGCTGCGCACCATCTGGGGCGACGAC
>NZ_JBJGYP010000007.1:0-178837 GCF_054050055.1 Geodermatophilus sp. SYSU D00814 | reverse complement strand
GGGTGCCCGGGGGGGTGGGGGGTCGGGGGGAGGGGCGGGGGCGGCAAGGCCGCCCCCGGCCCGGGAGCCGATCAGCGCGGCGACGCCTCGAGCTCGCGGCCGTACTGCCGGGAGAGCCGGCGGCGGGCGACGACGGCCACGGCGACGGTCAGGAGGACCGTGGCGACGAGCATGCTGATCGCCCGCATCTGGCCGTCGAGGAACTCGGCGGCGATGCCGTTGTCGTTGTTGGTGCGGTTGAAGACGCTGTGCAGCAGCGCGACGAGCAGCAGGCTGCCGCCGGTGCCCCGCCGCACCGCCGCCAGCAGCGGCCGCACGAACACGCCGAGCAGGAAGTAGCTGACCAGCGCGCCGAGCAGCACGCCGGGGGTCACCTGCTGGTCGAGGAAGAACTCCAGCGGCACGTGCACGACCGCGAACGGGACGGCGACCAGCAGCGCGGCGACGTACCAGTTGTGCCGCCGTTCCAGCCGGGTCTGCAGCACCCCCGTCCAGGCCGTCTCCTCCCAGAGGTTGACGAGCACGAGGTTGACCAGCAGCAGGCCGGCCTGGCTGACCAGCACCGGCACGACGTCGACCGGGCGCAGCTCGTCGCCCATCGCGGCGCCCAGCGCGATCGTCAGCACCGGCAGCGCGAGCAGCACCGTCAGCCACCAGCCGGGGTGCACCCGCCAGCGGAACGCGCGCCGGAACAGCGCCCGCACGCCCGCGCTCCCCTCGGTGACCCCCGTGACGTAGACCGCGGCGGGCAGCAGCGCCAGCGCGATCACCACGCCGGTCAGCTCGTCGGGGGCGATGCCCAGCACCTCGTGGAGGTCCCCGCCCGGCAGGTGGCCGTGGTAGGCGAGCCCCCAGAGGGTGACCAGCGCGTAGGACAGCCCGATGGCGAGCACGAGGAACACGGTGAGCGGGCGACGCCGGGTCAGCCGGTGCAGCCGGCCGCGCGAGGGAGCGACCTCCGTGGTGGTGGACATGAGGGACCCGTCCGTTCGTCGAGCAGGAGCAGTGGCCCTCCCAGTGGAGGGCCGGCGGTGCCGCCGCCACGATCGGGACAGGCGCACGGTCGGGGGCGGGGAACCGACCCGCCGGGTCCGGGCCGGCGGGCGGTGCGCCCGCCACCACCCGGGCGGCCACCCCTCCCGCGGCACGGCGGCGCACCCCCGCCGGGGAGGCGACTGGCTCCCTGGGACGCGGACCGCCGCGTGCCTCTACTGGATCGGCCGCGTCCACCGGCCGGCCCCGGTCCCCCGGGGAGGCGGGACGCGGAGCCCCGACCCCCTCCCCCAGCGAGGCCCCCCGTGATCGACGTCCGCCACCTCACCAAGCGCTACGGCACCCGCACCGCCGTCGACGACCTCAGCTTCACCGTGCACCCGGGACGCGTCACCGGGTTCCTCGGCCCCAACGGCGCGGGCAAGTCGACCACGATGCGGGTGGTCCTCGGGCTCGACCGCCCCGACGCGGGCACCGCGCTGGTCGCCGGCCGGCCCTTCGCCGAGCACCCGTGGCCGCTGCGCTCCGTCGGCGCGGTGCTCGACGCCAAGGCCGTCCACCCGAACCGGACCGCCCGCAAGCACCTGCTGGCCCTCGCCGCCACCATCGGCGAGGGCGCGACCCGCGTGGAGGAGGTGCTGCGGCTGGTCGGGCTCACCGAGGTCGCCGACGAGCGCGCCGGCACCTACTCCCTCGGCATGAGCCAGCGCCTCGGCCTGGCCGGCGCGCTGCTCGGTGACCCGCAGGTGCTGGTCCTCGACGAGCCGGTCAACGGCCTGGACCCCGACGGCGTCCGGTGGATCCGGTCGTTCCTGCGAGCCCGGGCCGACGAGGGGCGCACCGTGTTCCTGTCCTCGCACCTGATGAGCGAGATGGCGCAGACCGCCTCGCACCTGGTCGTCATCGGACGGGGCCGGCTGATCGCCGACACCCCCACCGACGACCTGCTCACCGGCGCCACCCCGTCGGTGCAGGTGCGCACCGCGCAGGCCGACCGGCTGCGCGCCGTCCTCACCGCCCGGGGCGCGCAGGTCGACCCCGACGGCGACGGCCGGCTCACCGTGCGCCACCTCGACGCCGACGAGGTCGCCTCCCTGGCGATGGAGCACCGGGTGGTCCTCACCGAGCTCACCGCCGGACGGCAGTCGCTCGAGGACGCCTTCGTGGAGCTCACCGCCGGGGCCGTCGAGTACGGCCAGGACGGCGGGGAGCGCTCCCCCCACCCCGCCGGACCCGGCGTCCCGCGGGCACCCCGAGAGGACCCCCGACCGTGACCACCCCACTCGCCGACACCGCGCCCACCGGGACGGGCCGGCTGTCGCTGGCCCACGTCCTGCGCGCGGAGCGGATCAAGCTGACCAGCCTGCGCTCCACCTGGGCGCTGCTGGCCGCCGGCGCCGCGTTCACCGTGCTCGCCGGTCTGACCAGCGTGTCCTCGGTGGTCTGGCAGGACGGGGAGGGACCGCCTCCCGCGGGGTTCGACGCCGTCGCCGCCACCACGACCGGGGTCAGCACGCTGGCCTTCCTGGCCGCCGTCGTCGGCATCCTGCAGGTCACCGGGGAGACCACGACCGGGCTGAGCCGGGTGACGTTCGCGGCGGTGCCCCGGCGCGGGCTGGTGGTGGCCGCCAAGGCCGCCGCCCTGGCGCTGCTCGTGGCGCCCGTGACGGCGGTCGCCACGGCGGTCACCTTCCTCGCCGGCCAGGCCGTCCTCGGCACCCGGGACCTCGCGGTCCCGGTGCTGTCCCTGGACGCGCTGCAGGTGGTGCTCGGTGCGGCCGGGTACGCCGTCGCCGTCGGGGTCCTCGGCCAGGTGCTGGCCTGGCTGCTGCGCAGCACGCTCGGCGCCGCGGCCGCGCTGCTGGGGGTGCTGGCGGTGCTGGCGCCGCTGGTGGGGCTGCTGCCGGCGCGGGTGGCGAACGACGTCGTGCCGTTCCTGCCCGGGGAGGCGGCGGCCGCGCTGATGGGCGCCGATCCCAGCGGCGGGTCCCTGTCCGCGGCGGTGGCCGCGCCGGTCACCGTGGCCTGGTGCGCCGCCGGGTTGCTGCTGGCCGGGCGTGTGCTGCGCCGCCGGGACGGCTGAGCGCACGCACGGGCCGGGCGGCCCGCGCGGCGAGGGCGGCCATCCCCCCGTCGACCGGGGGGATGGCTCCCTGGCGTGCCGGGCCCGGTGCGGACACGCTGGCGGCTCGGAGGTGGCGGGCGAGGTGGCGGGCATGGCCAAGGTGCGGGTCCTGGTCGTCGACGACCAGGAGCCCTTCCGGCGGGCCGCCGGCGCGGTGGTCTCCGCGGTCGAGGAGTTCGAGCTGGTCGGCGCGGTGGACAGCGGGGAGGCCGCCGTGGACGCGGTGGCGGCCACCCACCCCGACCTGGTGGTGATGGACGTGAGCCTGCCGGGGATCAGCGGCCTGGAGGCCACCCGCCGGATCACGACCGGGCCGCACACCGCCGGGACGCGGGTGCTGCTGGTGTCCACCTACGACGTGCAGGACCTCGACGACGTGTCCGCCTGTGGCGCGGGGGGCTTCCTCAGCAAGGTCTCACTCGACCCGGACCGGCTCCGCGCCGCCTGGCACGACCTCCTCGGCTGATCGCGGGGACGGGACCGGCAGGTCGAGCAGGACGGTCACCTCCCCGTCCGGCGCCCGGTCGCTGCGCACCGTGCCGTCGAAGACGGCCAGCCGGTCGGTCAGCAGCCGGGACCGGCCCGCCGGCGTGTCCCCCGCCGCACGGCCGACGACCGCCACCCGGGCGACCCGTCCGGCCCCCTCGGCGGTCAGCTCGACCGACCGGACGGCCGGCAGCTCCTCGAGCAGGTCCACGGTCGCGAAGTACAGGGTCGACTCCAGCCGCGGGTCCAGCCGCCGGTCCGACCACCACTCCGTCGCCGTGACCCGGGCCGCCGGCCGGGCACCGCGCAGGTGGGTGGCCAGCGCGGCGGGCAGGCCGCGCCGGGCGAGCTGGGCGGGGAAGACCCCGCGGGTGACCGTGCGCAGCGCGTCGACCGCCTGCTGGGTGCCGGTCAGCAGGTCCTCCAGCGCGGCCCCCGTCCCCGGGTGGACCGGGGAGGTCGCGAGCCGGCGCAGCGCCGCGGGCAGCGGCTGCAGGTGCGGCAGGACCACGTGCTCGACGGCGGCCTCGAAGCGGGCGCGCTCCTCGGTGCGGGCGGCCAGCAGCCGGCGGCGGGAGGCCTCCAGCTGCCCGGTCAGGGTGACCAGCTCGGCCGCGCGCGCCGAGAGCTCCGCCCCCAGGCGCACGTTGCCCACGGCGTGGCCGACCTGGGCGACGAAGTCGGCCAGCAGCTGCCGTTCCAGGGTCCGCAGCCCCCGTCCGGGCGGCATGGTGACCGCCACCCGGCCCACGACCTCGCCGCGGTCGGCGACGACCGGTGCCGTCCAGTCCGGGGCGAGGGGCTCCCGGCCGCTGCCGTCGCTCCACGTGGTCGCGGCCGGCCACCGGTCCAGGGGTGCCGCGCCCGGGACGTCGAGCCGCACCACCGCCGCCCCCACCGCCCGGCCGATCGCCCGGGCGACGCCGGCGAGCATCTCCTGCGGGTGCGGGACGTCCTGCAGCTCCCGGGTGAAGTCCGCCAGCGCGACGTAGGGATCGGCCTGCGCGCCGTAGACCAGCCGGGTCGCGAAGCGGGCGGCGCGGCTGCGCAGCGGCTGCAGCAGCAGGGCCACCGCCGCGGTGAGCAGCACGGAGGTCAGCAGGCCGGGATCGGACGCCGACCACGGGCCCGGGCCGCTGACCACCACGACGGCGACGGCGTACAGGACGGTGGCGCCGCCGGTGAGCAGCGCGAGCACGATCGCCCGGTCGAGCACGACGTCGACGTCGAAGAGCCGGTGGCGCAGGATGCCGATCCCGGTGAGCACCGGCACCGCGGCGTAGCCGGCCATCAGCGGCAGGGGCGTGGACCAGGCCGGCAGCTGCAGCCACTGCGCCGACACCAGCGTGGCTCCCCCGGTGACCGCGAGCAGCACCGTCGCGAGCGTGATCCACCACAGCTGCTCGCGCGTGCGCCCGTCGCTGTGCCGCAGGCGGGAGAACAGCGCGGCGGCGGCCACGACGACACCGCCGGTGACCAGCGCGTACGAGGGCAGCAGCAGCGCCTGCACGAGCGGGTCGTCGGGTGCGGGCACCTGACCGGCGTCGTCCACCCGGCCGGTGCCCACCCGGGCCACCGCGACCGCGTGCAGCAGCACGCCGAGCGCGAGCACCCACACCCCCCACGACCAGCGCCCGCGCGGCCACCGCCCGTCGGGCGCCAGCAGGAACAGCCACCCCAGCAGCGCCAGGGTCGGGAAGGCACCCAGGTGCAGCCCCACGGCGATCGCCCCCGGCCCGCCCGGGACGTCGCCGAGGTCCCCGCGGACGGCCGCGACGCCGTAGGCCTGGGCGGCGACGCCGAGCTCGGTGAGCAGCTGCCCGACGACGAACAGCCACCCGATGCGGTGCCGGGGGTGCCGCGAGACGACCAGGGCCCCGATCACCGCCCCGGTGACGGCGCCGACGTCGACCAGCGGGAAGCCGGCGGTGACCGCCTCGGCGCTGCCCAGCCGGTCGGAGGCGGCGAGCACGACGACGCGCAGTCCCGCGAGGGCCGCGGTCAGGCCGGCGAGCAGCCACGCGAGGCGGATCCCCGGGCGGACCCTCACGGCCGGTCCGCGCCGGCCGGCGGGACGGGCACCTGCACCGTCACGGTGGTCCCCCGCCCGGGCCGGCCCTCGACCCGCACCGTCCCGCCGAGGGCGGTGGCTCGGCCGCGCACGCCCCGCAGCCCGGTGCCCCTCCCGGCGCCGCCGGCCGTCCCGTCGGGGAGCCGCCCGCTGCCGTCGTCGGCGACGGTCAGGAGCACGCCCGCGGCGGTCGCGTCGAGGTGGATCCGGACCCAGGACCCGCCGGAGTGCTTGACGGCGTTCTGCAGCGCCTCGGAGGCGCAGTAGTAGACCGCGGCGGCCACCTCCGCCGGGCACGGGACCGCGGCGGCGACGGTCACCGTCGTGGGCACCGGCGCGGTGACCGCGAGCCGGCTCAGCGCCGCGGGCAGCCCGTCGGCGAGCAGGGTCGCGGCACCGAGGCCCCGCGAGAGGGTGACGAGCGTCTCGATGGCGGCCTCGGCGGCGTCGGCCTGCTCGGCCAGCACCCGCTGCGCGCGGGCCGGGTCCGTGCCGAGCAGCCGGCGCGCCAGTCCGAGGTGCACGCTCAGCGCCACGAGCTGCTGCTGGGCGCCGTCGTGCAGGTCGCGCTCCAGGCGCCGGCGCTCGACGTCGGAGGCGGTCACCAGCTCGGCCTGCGCGGCGCGCAGCCGCCGCGCCTGCCCGGTCAGCTCGTCCACGCGAGCCTGCAGCTCGGTCTGCAGCTGCGCCCGGGCGAGCAGCAGGCCGGCCTGGCCGGCCAGGCCGGTGAACAGGCGCAGCTCGACCGCGGTGAGGGGGCGCCCGGGCCGCTCGCGCACCCGCAGCACGCCGAGCACCTCCCCGCCGTGACCGACCGGCAGGCTGTGCACGCCGGCCCGGTGCTCGGCCGCGGGCGGCGGCGGCAGCGGGTCGGTGGCCACCCCGGGAGGCCAGCCGGCCACCAGCCGCGGCTCGCCGTGCACCAGCAGCCAGACCTGTGTCCACGCGGCGGCCGTGCCCTCGGCGAGCACCCGGGCCATCCGCCCGGTCATCTCGCGCACCGACGCGCTGCTGCCCAGCCGCTCGGCGAAGCCGGACAGCAGCTCGTACGGCTCGGGCACCGGGCCCGCCAGCCGGCGGGCGACGGCCGCCTGCACGCGACGCCGGGCCGGCTCCAGACCGACGGCGACCACCGCGGTGGCCAGCAGCGCCAGGCCGGAGCGCGCGGTGCCGGTGCGCCCGAGCAGCAGGTCGCCGCCGACCACCACGACCAGGTACACCGCGAGCACGCCGGCCGCGGTCAGGACCCAGCCGACCGCCGGCGCGACGCCGGCGCGGCGCGTGCCGGCAGCTGCCGGGGCCGGGGGCATGGGCGGGAGTGTGGCCGCCCCGCAGCGGGCCGGGGAGGGGGTTGCCCGCACCGCGCCGGGGGGACGGCCGCACTCCCCGTTCGCTCAGCGGGGCTGCGGCTGGCCGCCGGCCTCCAGGAAGGTCAGCACGGCCGCGACCCGGCGGTTGAGGTCGCCCTCCTCGCTCAGCCCGAGCTTCTGGAACAGCGCGGTGATGTGCTTCTCGACCGCCCGCTCGCTCATGTAGGCGACGCGGGCGATCGCGGCGTTGCTGCGGCCGGTCGCCATCTGCTGCAACACCTCGAGCTCGCGGTCGGTCAGCCCGGCCAGCGGGGACCGCTCGCCGGTCGAGCGGCGCAGCAGCCCCTCGACGACCTTCGGGTCCAGCGCCGAGCCCCCGGCCGCCACCTCCCGCAGCGCCCGGACCAGCTCCTCGACGTCGGAGACGCGCTCCTTGAGCAGGTAGCCGAGCCCCTCGACGCCGTCCTCCAGCAGCTCGAAGACGTAGTCGGGCTCCACGTACTGGGACAGCACCACCACGCCGGTGCCCGGGTGGGCGGCGCGGATGCGCTTGGCCGCGACGATGCCCTCGTCGGTCAGCCCGGGGGGCATGCGGATGTCGGTGAGCACCGCGTCGGGCCGCAGCTCGTCGACCCGGCGCAGCAGCGTGTCCACGTCCTCGGCGACGGCGACCACGTCGACCTCGTCGGCCGTCCCCAGGAGCGCCGCGGTGCCCTGCCGGACGAGGTAGTTGTCCTCGGCGAACACGACCCGCAGCGTCATGGCGGGAGGGTAACGAGGGGGCGGCCGGCCGTCGGCGCCCTCGGGCGCCCGTTCCGGGGCCGCCGACACGGTCGACGGCTGCTGGTCCTGGGCGGTCACGGGAGCTCCTCGGGCGCGGTGCCGGTCCGGTCGCTGCCGAGCGTCGCCGCCGGCCGGCACCCCCTCCAGGGAGCTGACCGCCCGGCGACCGGAGGCCGGCCGAGCCCACGGGTGCGGGAACCCGCCGCCGACCGGGTGGCCCACCGGCTCCACCGGCTCCTCCCCCGTTCCTAGCGTCGGCGCCGCGGTCCCCCGGTCGGCGGGCGGGCCACGACCCGACCCCGAGGAGCTCCCGTGGACACCCTGACCGCCCCGCACCCCACGACCGCGCCGCCCCGCGCCCGGCGGCCGCTGCTCGCCGTCCTGGGTCTGGTCCTCGTCGTCCTCGGCGGGCTCGCCGGGACGGCGGGAGCCGGCGTCCTCGCCGCCTTCGGGACCGACGGCACCGTCGACACCGGCCCGTTCCGGCTGTCCACCTCCTCCGCCGCCCTCGTCAGCGAGGCCTCGCGGGTCGACGACGTCAGCCGGGTCGCCGCCGTCACCGGCGGGCTCGACCTGCGGCTGTCGGTGACCGGCGGGGACCCGTCCACGCCGGTGTTCGTCGGGATCGGCCCGGCCGGTGACGTCGAGGGGTACCTGGCCGGCGTGGCCCACGACGAGGTCAGCGGGCTGGGGACCTCGACGCAGGCCGTGGACCCTCAGCCCGGCGCACCCGCCGCCGCACCACCCGGTGGCCAGCCGTTCTGGGCGGCTTCGGCCGACACCGCGTCCTCGGGGGTCCTGACCTGGCACCTCGCCGACGGCGACCACCGGCTCGTCGTGGTGAACGCCGACGGGTCACCCGGGGTGGACGCCCGCGTCGACGTCCAGCTCGTGCTCGACGGCGCCTTCCCGGTCGGCGTGGCGCTGCTCGTCGGCGGCGGGGTGGCCGCCCTGGCCGGCGTCGTGCCGCTGGCGCGCGCGGCGCGCCGGTGAGGGCCCCGGTGGTCCCCCGCGTCGAGCAGGTCGCGCAGCAGCGTGGCCCGGGTCGCCGGGTCGACGACGACCTCGACGGCGAAGGCCAGGGCGCCCAACGCGGCCAGCCACGCCGCGACCTGGGCCAGAGCGCGTGTGAGGACCACCGCGGTCCCCTCGCCGCCCAGGGCGATCACGGCGTCGGCGGGCGCACCGGTCCACTCGGTCACCACGTGCAGGTCGAGCGTGACCAGGCCGAGGGCGAGGAAACCCCCGAACAGTGCGGCGCCGAAGCCGAGCACCTCGGAGGCGACCCGGGCGGTGACCCGCCTGCCGGTGCGCCGGTCGAGCGGCGCAGACAGCGTGCGCCGGACCCCGACGGTCGCGACGACCAGGGCGCCGCCGCAGGTGACGGTCAGCAGCACGACCAGCCGCGGCAGCGGGAGACGACCGACGTGGCGCCAGGTCTCAGCGGTGACGAACAGGACCAGGAGCAGGCCCAGCAGCAGGCGCAGCTCGCGGGCGGTGACGAGGACGACGTCGACGCGCCGCGGCCGCCCCGCCGGCCGGTCACGGGCCGACCCACCCCGTCCCCGGGCCGACACCGGGTCACGTCCCTGCTGGACCGGGGTGCGGGAGCCGGCCCAGGAAGGCCCGGACGGCGGCGGCGTACCGGTCGGCTCGGGCGACGGAGGCAGTCTGGCCACCGGAGAAGGTCCGCACGGTGGCGCCCGGGTACAGCCGTCGCACCGGCTCGAGCGCCGTCCCGCACCGCTCGTCGCCGGTGGCCTGCAGGAGCAGCACCCGGCCGGGCCACCCGGCCAGGTCGGCGGGGGCGGACCGCGGGAGCGCGGCCGTGTCGGCCAGGACCATCGCGCCGAACCGGTGCGGGGCACGGCGGACCAGAGCCTGGGCGACCAGTCCGCCGGACGAGGTGCCCCAGGCCACGGCGGTGTCGACGTCCTCGGCGTCCAGGATCGCGAGCAGCCCTCCGGCCGACTCGTCGAGGTCGGTCGCCGGGAGACGGGTCACCGACAGCACCCGGTGGTCGGCCTCCATGGCGGCCAGGTGCTCGAAGGACGCCTCCGACCGGCCGGTACCGCCGGGCAGGTGGAGGAGGGCCGGTGAGCCGGATCCGCCGGTCAGGTACTCCCAGGAGGTCGCGCCGATCCGGAGGCGGCGCACGGGGTGCGTCACACGGAACCGCTCCAGTCGCTCGTGCGCGCTCGGCGCCCCCCGGCACGGACACGGCTCACCGGTCACGGTCGGTCCCCTCCCGGGCCGGCCGGACGCTCGCGGCCCCGTCACGGGAGCGCAGGCGCCGGACGGCCAGGACGGCGGCGGTGCACAGCAGCAGCGCGACGTCGCGCTGCCAGCCGCCCTCGACGGCGTCCAGGTCGCCCGCGGTGTTGAAGGCGGCGTGCAGGACACCGACGGCCAGGATGCTGCCGCCGGTGGACAGCAGGACGCAGCCGGCCAGCAGGCGGAACACCAGGGCCACCACCAGCAAGCCGCCTGCCCCCAGCACGACCTCGCCGACACCGGGACGCCCGTCGAACAGCAGCGGCAGGTGCAGCGCCGCGAAGGGCAGCGCGGTCAGCGCCGAGCCGGCCCACAGCCCGTGACGGTCCACCAGCCGGCGCTGCACGAAGCCGGCCCAGGCGGTCTCCTCCCACAGGTTGAGCAGGAGCGTCCCCCACAGCAGCGTCGAGACGGCGAGGTCTGCGGCGAAGCGCCCCCAGCCCGCCCCGGGCCACACGAGGGTGCCGGTCACGGCGGCCAGGCCCAGGGTGGTTCCCGGGATGCCGAGCAGCACCAGCAGCGCCCACGTCCAGCCGATCCGCCAGCGCAGCACGCCCGCGAACAGGCGGCGCACGCCGGGGCGGCCGTCGGCCAGCCAGGTGACCGCCACCGCGGGCCCCAGGAGGCCGACGACGGTGGCGGCCAGCAGGAACGGCTCGACCGGGAGACCGGCCACCAGTGCCGTCCCGAGCGCCGTCCAGCCGGTGCCGAGCGCTCCGACCAGGAACGACGTGACCGGCCGACGGCGGGCGAACCGGCGCAGGGGGCCGCCAACAGCCGGCTCGGTCCCGATCCCGGCGGGCATCTCCGAGGTGGTCACGGTGCACCTCCCGTCCGCGGACGACCCGTCCCCCGCCCGGCGACCGGGCCGGGGCACAGGCCGTGCCGGATCCGCTCAGGTCCCGATGTCACGCCGGGTGAAGACGGCGGCGCCCACGCCGACCAGGACGGCTGTGGCCGCCAGCAGCGCCAGCGCCCCGCCGGGCTGGACCCCGTGGGCCAGCGGGTCGCCGCCGAGGTACCAGTGGAACGGCGACAGGTCCCGGGTCCAGCTCAACGCGTCCACCTGCGGGAGGACGCTGTTGGCGAGGTAGGCGAGCACGACCACGCCCGCGCTCACGCTGAGCGTGACCGTCCTCCTGCCGGTGGCGGCCCCGACCGCGAACGCGAGGGCGGCACAGAAGCCACCGAACAGCGCGAGGTGCAGGTCCATGGCGGCGAGTTCTGCTGCGCTGATGCCGGAGAGGTCCACCGCGCCGGACAGGGCGAGCATCGCCAGCCACAGCCCGACGGCGACGACGACGGCGCCGACCAGGACCGCGGCGATCCGCTGCAGCGCCAGCTGCCGGCGGCTCACCGGGTGGGCCAGCACCAGGTCGAGGGTGCCGGCCTCCTCGTCGGTGCCGACGATGCGCGTGCCCCACGCGGTCATGGCGACCGCGACGAGCAGCGGCAGCAGCATCCCGTAGACCGAGCTGCCCAGGTAGCCCTCGGGGCTGGTGAGCTCGTCGACGTTGAACGCCTCGAGCAGCGCCCGGGGGTAGGCGGCCACGGCCTCCTGCACCTCCGGGGTGCTGATGGTCGGCCAGAAGGCGGCGTACACCACACCGACGACGGCGATCGCCACGGTCCAGCCCGCCAGGGAACGCCGGGCGTCCCAGACAGCCTTCCCGAACACGCTATGCAGCAACACGGTCCGGCTCCCTCCGGGTGTCGTAGTAGGTGAAGAACAGCTCCTCGAGGTCGGGCTCCTCGGACCGCAGTCCCACGACGGTGTGCCGGGCTGCGGTCTTGACGAGGTCGTCGGCCCGTCCGTCGAGCCGGCCCCGCAGGACGGTGCCCTGCACGGTCACGTCGCTGAGGCCGGGTACCGCGGCGAAGTCGGCCGGGTCGACCGGTGCGGCGAAGACGATCTCGACCCGCCGGACGGCGCGCTCGCGCAGCTCCTCGACCCGCTCGACGGTCACCAGGCGCCCCTCGCGGACGATGCCGACCCGGTCGGCGGTCTGCTGCACCTCGCTCATGACGTGCGAGGACATGAACACCGTCGCGCCCCTCGCCGTGGCCTCGCGGACCATGGCGACGAACTCCTGCTGGAGGAACGGGTCCAGGCCGCTGGTCGGCTCGTCCAGCACCAGGATCTCGGGGTCGTGCACGAAGGCCTGGACGATGCCCACCTTCTGCCGGTTGCCCTTCGACAGGGTCCTGATCCCGCGGTCGAGGTCGAGACCCAGCCGGTCGGCCAGCTCCGCCGTGCGCCCGGCCGGCACCCCGCCGCGCAGGTTGCCGAGGTAGGTGAGCAGCTCGCGGCCGGTCTGCCGGCCGTCGACGACGAACTCGCCGGCGAGGTACCCGATCCGGCGGCGCACCTCGACGCCGTGCGTGCGCGGGTCGGCGCCCAGCACCTCGACGCGCCCGGACGTCGGGCGGATCAGGTCGAGCAGCAGCCGGATCGTGGTGCTCTTGCCGGCCCCGTTGGGCCCGAGGAAGCCGTACACCTCACCGGCGAGGACCTCGAGGTCGAGGCCGGCGAGCCCGCGGCCGGTGCGGCCGTAGGTCTTGACCAGTCCCTCCGTGCGGATGGCCACCTCCGCCATCACACCGTCCTCCTCCCTGGAGCTCCCGCTCCCGTGCGGACCGTCGGCGACGAGCGTGCGCGCCGCCCTGGCCCCGGGACCACGCACGCGACGACAACTCCGTGCACACAGCGGGCACACGCCGCACGGGCGGGCACGGAATCGTCGACCGCCGACGGACCGGCCCGGCGACGCGGGCGCCGCAGGGCCGGGGAGTCGTCGTGCGGACCACCGGGTGCGGCACCGTGCACCCGAGCCGGGCGAGGAGCGCCGCGCGCGTCGACCGCGGCTCCGACCGCACCGCCGGGGCGACGAGCGGGGTCAGCGGGGCGAAGTGCAGCGCTCCGTGGTCCCGCACGAGGTGCTCGTCATCGGGGCCGAGGGCCGACGTCCCGTCGTTGACCGGCAGCGGCCCCGACGAGCGCGCTCAGCCGTCGGACGGCCGCAGCCCGCCGTGTCCGTCGAGCGCGTACTCGACCGCCTGCTCTAAGGTCATCGCCCGCCCCTGCTCGCGGGCCCGCTCGAAGGCGGGCACACCGAGGCGTTCGCGGGCCCGGGCCGTGGCGCGGTCGTAGAGCCCGCGGTCGGGCCGGTAGTAGTTGTAGACCGGGGAGCCGACCGCCGCGAGGAGTCCCTCGGCCGCTCCGAGCAGGCACGCGGCGCGCCGCGCGTCACCGCGGGTGGCGGCCACCGCGCCCAGCCCCTCGACGAAGTGCGCGAGGTTGGCCCGGTCGTGCATCCGCTCCGACAGCACCACGCCCTCCGCGAGCAGGAGGGCGGCGTCGTCGTGGCGGCTCTGGGCGAGGGCGACCTGCGCCAGGTTGAACAGCGCGACGCACGCACCGGCCCGGTCCCCGGACCGGCGGGCGACCCGCAGTCCCTCCTCCACCGTCGACGCCGCCCCGTCGAGGTCGCCCTGCAGCAGCAGGACCGTCCCCAGCTGCGTCCGGGCCGTCGACACCGACTGCTCGTTGACGCCGGTCTCGAGGTGCAGCCGCAACGCCTCCTGCAGGTGGGACCGTGCGGTGTCGAGGTCGCCGACGTTGAGCGCCAGCAGGCCCAGGCCGTGCACCGCGTGCGCGGCCAGGACCGGATCGTCCACCTCGGCGGCCAGCGCGAGGCTGCGGGCCAGGTGCCGCTCGGCGGCCGGGTAGTCGCCCTGCGCGTACGCCAGCGCTCCGACCACACCGGATCCGACGGCCGCCGTCCGCGGGGCCGGGTCGCTGCCGAGCACCTGTTCCACGGCGGTCCGGCCCTCGTCCTGACGGCCCCGCAGCCACCAGAAGACCCACAGCGCCCAGCCCAAGCGCACCACACTCTCGTGGTCACCGGCCGACAGCGCCGACGAGATCGCCGCGCGCAGGTTGTCGGTCTCCTGGTCGAGCCGGCCCAGCCACGTCGTCTGGCCCGGTCCCCGCAACTCGGGCTCGGCACGCTCGGCCAGCGCGAGGAAGAACGCCGTGTGGCGGTGGCGGGCGTCGTCGGCGTCCCCGCTCTCCCTCAGGCGCTCCAGCGCGTACTCCCGGATCGGCTCGAGCAGGGTGTACCTGACCGCGCCGTCGTCGGTTCGGGCCACCACCAGGGACTGCTCCACCAGGTCCCCGAGCAGCTCCAGCACAGCGGGCACGTCCACCGGGTCCCCGGACCCGACCGCCTCGGCGGCCTCCAGCGTCAGCCCACCCGAGAAGACCGCCAGCCGGCGGAACAGCGCCCTGGCCTCGTCGCTGAGCAGGTCGTGGCTCCAGTCGAGGGTGGCGCGCACGGTCTTCTGCCGGTCCGGCAGATCCCGCTCCCACGACAGCGACACCGCACGGTCGAGGCGGGCCAGCAGCGTCGCGGGGTCGAGGAACCGCACGCGGGCCGCGGCCAGCTCCACGGCCAGGGGCAGGCCCGCCAGCCGCCGGCAGATCGCCGCCACGCTCGCGGCGTTGCCCTCGGTGAGGGTGAAGGAGGGGGAGGTCGTGCGGGCCCGCTCGACGAACAGCCGGCCGGAGGAGGCCGCCAGGACGTCGTCCGGTGACGGCGACGGCGTCGGTGCCGGCACCGGCAGGGGCGACACCGGGTACTCGTGCTCACCGCGGACCCGCAGCCGCGCCCGGCTGGTGACCAGCAGGGTCACGTACGGGCACTGCCCGGCCAGCCCGGACAGTTCCGGCGCGGCGGCCACCAGGTGCTCGAGGTTGTCGAGGACGAGCAGGACGCGCCGGTCCTGTAGGTGGGCGACCACGGAGTCGACCAGGCGCCGCCCCTCCGTCTCGCGCAGACCGAGCGATCCCGCCACGGTCGGCAGCACGAGCGCGGCGTCGGACAGCGGCGCCAGGGGGATGAACACCCTCCCGTCGGGGAAGGCGTCGGCGGCGCCACCCGCGGTCTCCACGGCCAGGCGCGTCTTGCCGACCCCGCCCGGACCGGTGAGCGTGAGCACGCGGACCTCCGGGCGGTCCAGCAGCGCGGCCACCTCGGCCAGTTCCTGCTCGCGGCCGACCAGCGGCGTCAGGGGGACCGGCAGGGCGGTGTCCGGGACCACGACCGACGCCGCACCGGGTCCGGCGGCCTCGCGCGGGACCGCCGCGAGGAGCGCGGCTCGCTCCGGGCCGGACAGGTGGAGGGCGTCGGCCAGCGACCGCACGGTGTGGGGATGGGGCCGGCGCCGCTCGCCCCGCTCCAGCGCGCTGATCGCGTTGCGCGTCACCCCCGCCAGCTCCGCGAGCTCCTCCTGGCTGAGCCCGGCGGCCTCGCGCAGTCGCCGCAGGTGTGCTCCGAAGGACGGCGTGTGCCCGCTGTCGGCGCTCATGCTGGCTGCTCGCACTGGGTCGTCACGTGGCCGCGACGCGGCGCCGGAGACGCTAGCAGCCGGGCGCGCTCCGGAGGCCGGTCCGGGAGCGCGGTGTGTGCCCGTTGTTGGCGCACCGTGTGTGGCCCGCCTCCCCCCGGCGCGCGGAGACTCCTGCCACCGAGCGCCGCACCCCGGTGCGAGCGGCCGGCCGGACCCGGACCGAGGAGGTCGTGTCGTGTACCCGACCAGCGCAGGACGACCCAGGGCGAGGCGGCCGTGAACGCCGGGGTGGTGGTCGTCGGAGGCGGGCCGGTCGGACTGACCCTCGCCCTCGCCCTCGCCCGGCAGCGCGTGCCGTCCCTCGTCCTGGAGGCCCGGCCGGAGCCCACGCCGGTCGACGAGTCCCGGGCGATCACCTGGATGCCGAAGGGCCTGGAGCTGCTCGACCGGCTGGGACTGCTGGGGGCGTTCGCCGGGCACGGCGTGCGGCGGACCGCCCACGAGTTCCGTACGCCGGAGCGGCTGCTGCTGACCCTGCGGTTCGACGAGCTGCCGGTCCCGCACCCGTACACGCTGCAGCTCCCCCAGCACCACTCCGAGGCCCTCCTGGAGGCAGCCGCGCTGGCCACCGGTCTGGTGGAGGTCCGACGAGGTCACCGGGTGACGGCCGTGGACCAGACCCCGGACGCGGTGACCGTCACCGTGCACGGTCCGGACGGGGGCTACCGGCAGACGGCGTCCTCCGGGGTGGCGTGCGACGGCGCCCGCAGTACCGTCCGCGACCACCTCGGCATCGGGACCCGCTGGCGTGACCACGGCACGGACTCGGCCGTGGCCGACGTCGTGATGGACTGCGACCTGCCCGCCGGCGTCTCGCGGATCGTGCTGGACGCCGCGCGCCCGTACGGCTTCTTCCGCTTCGGGCCGCGCCGCTGGCGGTTCGTCTACCGGCTCGGCGACGGGGAGGACCGGGCGGAGGCGACGTCGGAGGCCGCGGCGGTCGCCCTGCTGACGTCGCGGCTGCCCACGGCGCGGGTCGAGCGCTTCCTGTGGGCCAGCGCCTTCCGTCTCGCCCAGGGGCAGGCGAGCACCTACCGCCGCGGGCGCTGGCTGCTGTGCGGGGACGCCGCGCACGCGATGGGCCCGTCGGCCGGGGCGGGCATGATGATCGGGGTCGTCGGCGCCTGGCGGCTGGCGCACCGGCTGGCCGCGGTGGTGGCGGACGGGGCTCCCGCGGCCGGGCCGCTCGACGACTACGAGCGCGTGCAGCGCGCGGCGTCGCGTCAGGTGCAGGGCGCCAACGCGAGGATCTTCCGGAACATGGCCGTGACGGACCCGGCCGTGGCCGCCGTCCGCGCCACCCTGCTGGGCGGGATCGGACGGGTGCCCGCCGTCGTCCGCAGGATCACCGAGGAGGAGGCCATGGTCCGGCAGGACCTCGGCCCGACCGGGGCCGGCCCGCGACCTGCGCGCCCGGCAGGAGGAGTCAGGAGGACGCCGTGCTGGTGACGGTCACCACGGAGCTGCCGTGCTCGGTCGAACGGGCCCGCGAGGAGGTGGGGACGTCCCGCCTGCTCCTGTACGTGTCCTGGCCGCTGGTCGAGTTCCTCCCGGTCGACCCGCCGGTCCTGCCACCCACTTGGCAGGCCGGGGACCACCTGGTCCGGATGCGGTTGTTCGGGCTGGTACCGCTGGGCCGCCAGACGATCTCGATCTCCTTCCCGCCCACCACCCCGGACCGGGTGCTCCTCAGGGACAACGGGTCCGGTGACCTGCTGCGCCGCTGGGACCACCTGATCACGATCGCACCGGGCAGCTCGCCGACGCGGGCGCGGTACACCGACCGGATCGACGTCGACGCAGGCCTGCTGACCTCGCTCGCCTGGGCCTGGGCGCACGTGCTGTACCGCTGGCGCCAGCACCGGTGGCGGTACCTGGCCGCCCGGGGCTTCCGCTACCCGCCCGCCCGCCGCGCCCACGTCCCCAGGGCGCCCTCGGGGGGCGCGACCCGGGAGTCGCACGACCGGGGACCGGCGACAGCTGGGTGACGGCGGTCGGGGGTCACGGCAGTCATCTGTCCGATGACGCCGGCCGGCAGATCGGGGAGGTTCGGGGAGCGCCCGGCCGACCCCGGCCCCGGCTCCGGCACGACGAGGGAGACCCGTGACCAGCAAGCAGACCGTCGTCCTCGTCCACGGCGCCTACGCCGAGTCCTCGAGCTGGAACAGCGTCATCCGGCCCCTGGCCGCCGAGGGGCACCGCGTCGTCGCCTGGGCCAACCCGCTGCGGAGCGTCGCCGCCGACGCCGCCGCCCTCAGCGACCTCCTGCGGACCGTCGAGGGACCCGTGCTGCTCGTGGGGCACTCCTACGGCGGCGCGGTCGTCACCAACGTGGCGCCCGACGCCGGCGACGTCGTCGGGCTGGTGTTCGTCGCCGCGTTCGCGCTGGCACCCGGCGAGAGCTGCGCGGACGCCTCCGCCCTCGTCCCCGGCAGCACGCTGGGCGAGACGCAGGTGCGGGTGCCCCTGGCGGGCGGCGGCGCCGACACCTACATCGCCCCGGACCGCTACCACCAGCAGTTCTGCGCCGACCTGCCCCACGAGGAGGCGCTGCTGATGTCGGTCACCCAGCGGCCGATCACCGAGGCCGCGCTGGGCGAGGCGTCCGGGGACCGGCCGCTGTGGCGCGACCTGCCGAGCTGGTTCCTCTTCGGGGAGCTCGACCGCAACATCCCCGTGGGCGCCCACCGCCGCATGGCCGAGCGGGCCGGGGCGCGGCGCGCCGTGGAGGTCCCCGGCGCCTCCCACGTCGTCGGGATGTCCCACCACGACGAGGCGACCCGGCTGGTGCTGGAGGCGGCCGCGGCGACGGCGTCGGTCACCGCCTGAGGCCGGGCGGCGCCCGGCGCCGGTCAGCCAGCGCGCAGGCTCGCCACGAGGTTGATCGTGGTGGCGAGGATCCCGGTGCCGAACAGGTAGGACAGCAGCGCGTGGCGCAGCGCGGTGCCGCGCAGCACCGTCGACTGCAGCGTCGTGTCCGACACCTGGAAGGTCATGCCGACGGTGAACGCCAGGTAGGCGAAGTCGCGGTAGGTGGGCGCCTCGGCGCCGGTGAAGTCGATCCCTCCCACCGGCTCGGCGTAGTACAGCGCGGCGTACCGGAGCGTGTAGAGGGTGTGCACCAGCGCCCAGGAGAGCACGACCGACACCACGCCCAGGACCACCCGCAGCAGTTCCTCCGGTCCGCTCCCCTGGTCGGCGCGGGCCAGGACGACGGCCACGACGACGAGGCTGGCGATGGCGGCCACCAGCAGGATGACGTCCGTCGTCACCCGGTTCAGGTCGGTGGTGGTCGCCCGCCGCGCGGTCGCCGCGGCGTCCATGCGCAGCAGCCCGAACACCAGCCAGCCGGTGTAGAGCCCCGCCACCGTGTCCCAGCCCAGCATCAGCCCCAGAGCCGGGGACCGGGCCCAGCCCACCGTGACCGCGACGGCGACCCCGAGCGCCACCGCGACGAGGGCCTCTCCCCGCGCGGAGCCGACCAGCCTCACGGGTGCCGAGGTCCTGCGGTCACCACCCGGCGGGCGCCCGTGCGGTCACCCGGTCACCAGGGTGACCAGGGGCTGCGCCGGGTCGACGAGGTAGGTGGACAGCATCTGCCCCGTCCCCGGGCCGAGGTCGCGGGCGTTGTGCGGGGTGCCGGGCGGGATGAGGAACCCCTCCCCCGCGTGCAGCGTCCGTGGCGGCTGCCCCTGGACCTGCACCTCCACCGTCCCCGCGGCGATGTACCCGACCTCCTCCCCCGGGTGGGTGTGCCACCCGGACTCCACGCCGACCGGGATCTCGGTGAGGACCTGCACGACCACGCGGCCGGGGACCGACAGGGGTCCGCGCTGGACCTCGGTGCGCGTGAGCCTGCCGGCGAAGGCGTCGCCGGCGGACCTGGGTGCGGGGGCGGGATCGGACGACACGGCCGGACCTCCCGGGACGGTGGGTGCGTCCCGTCACCGTGGCGGGTGGACGGCGGCGGCACATCGGCCATCCGACTGCGGATCCGTCGCGCACCGACCGCCGCCACCCGCCGGCAGGCGGCCTCAGCGACCGAGGGCGCGGCCGTCCGGGAGCGTGCGGCCGGCCAGCAGCGCGACCAGCGAGCCGGTGTCCGCGCGGACGGGCACCCCGTCGCCCCGGCTCCACGCCGTGTCGGTGGCCTCGAGGCGGACCCCGGTCAGGTCGGTGCCGAACACCGCGCCGCCGGCGGCGGCGAGGTGCTCGAGGACGGCGACCACGGCCTCCGCCGGCGCGACCGGCGGCCGGCCGAGCGCGACCGTCACGTCCAGCGAGTGGATGACGGCGTGGCTGAGGGCCCCCACCGCACCGCCGCCCGGCGGCTGCCACGCGTGCAGCTGCGGTGAGCGCAGCGCGGCCAGCAGGTCGGCGGTCGGCAGCGCGGCGTCGCGCGCCGCCACGGTGTCGGACAGGACGCCGAAGTCGCCGCCGGCCGCCGCCATCTCGGCGCCGAACCGCTCGGGCGTCAGCCGCACCGGCATCGTCACGTGCGCCACCACGTGCCGGACCTGCCACCCCGCACACAGCGACGGCGCGTCCCAGACCCCCTCGGGACCGGACGCCAGCAGTGCGGCCAGTCCGTCGTACGTCGGTCCCACCCAGGCCTGCAGGTCGTCCCGTGCCCCGCCGCGCCCGTCCACGTCCATCCTCGTCCCCTCCACCCGGCCGGCCCGGTCGCCGGCGCCGACAGGAGGACGCCCGCCGGAGCCCGGACTCATCGGCCGGTCATCCTGCCGGTCCGCGGGCCCGGTCGCCGGCACGGTGGGACGGTGCTGCGCTCAGCCGAGCATCCGCCGGGCCTCGGCCAGCGCCCGCCGCATCGCCGCGGGCATCGACGGGCTCCCGCCCGAACGCCGGTGGCAGACCGCGGCGCGCAGCACCGCCAGCCCGACCGCGGCCGCGAGGTCGGCGTCGGCGGGTCCGGCGGTGCCGCCCCGCGCGGCCAGCGCGGCCGCGAGCTGGGCCTCCAGCTGCTGCTGCACCGCCAGCGTGCGGCGCAGCAGGGCGGGGTGCCCGTCGACCAGCTCGCCCTGCAGGTCCAGCAGCTCCTGCTGGGACTCCAGGAAGTCGGCGAAGGCGAGGAGGACGGCCGGCAACCGGTCCCGGCCCGGGACGTCGGCCTCCACGGAGGCGACGGCGCGGGTGAGCGCGGCCGAGAACGGCTCCCGGTAGCCGACGACCACGTCCTCCTTCGACCGGAAGTGCCGGTAGAAGGTGGCCGGGCTGACGTCGGCGGCCCGGCACACCTCCCCCACGGTCACCGCCTCGTAGCCGTGCCGGCGGAACAGCTCCACGGCGGCCCGCTCGATGCGCGCCCGCGTCTCCGGTGCGCCGGCCAGGCGCCGGTCCTCCGCCATCCCGGCCTCCGGCGGGGGGCTCACGAGGTGCCGACCGGGACCTGGGCCGCGACGTCACCGGCGACGGCGAACTCGAAGGTCACCGGCACGCTCTGCCCGACCGGCAGGTCCTCGGTCAGCCCCGTCAGCCGCAGCCGCACCGGGCCGCTCGTCGCGTCCACCGTGCCACCGGCGGGGACGGGGATGCCGCCGGCCGCCGGGGCGCCGTCCTCGCCGAGGAGCTCGACCGACGCGGCCGCCGCGGTGCTGACGGTGACCAGCCGGTCCTCCTCGTCACCGTCGTTGACCAGCGCCGCGCGCAGGTCGACGTCGCCGCCGGCGGGCACCGTGCCCGAGGTGTCGAGGAAGGCGTCGACCACCTGGACCGAGCCCGCCTGCGCGTTCACCCCCGCGGTGGCCGGGGCCTCGGTCTCGGTGGCCGCGTCCTTCCCGGCGTCGCAGCCGACGAGCAGCACCAGCGCGGCGCCGGCGGCGGCGAGGCCCCGCCTCACCGCGCTCCCCCCGCCTCGGCGACGAGCTGCCCGAGCAGCCCGAGCAGCCCGCGCAGCTTCGTCAGCGTCGCCTGCTCGGCACCGACGTCGTAGCGGTCGGCGAGGACGGCGGGGTCCTGGGAGGCCACTCGGGTCGTGCCGTCCTGGGACCACACCAGCACCCGCAGCGGCAGGTCGAACCCGCAGCGCGGATCGGCCTGCATGAGTGCCGTCCCGACCGCCGGGTTGCCGAAGACGAGGAGCACCTCGTCGGCCAGCTCCAGTCCCGCGGCGCGCGCACCGGCTGCGTGGTCGATGGTCGCGAACACCTCGACCCCGCGGGCGCGCAGCCCGGCGGTCAGCCGGCCGACGACGGCCGCGACGTCCCCGGGGACCTCGGTCACCTGCAGCTCGTCGGACACCTGCCCTCCCTCGGCCGGCGCTGCCGTGGCCGGCACACCCGCCGACCATCCCCCGACCTCCGGCGGACGGCATCCGCCATCTGACCACCGTCGCGGGCGGTCACCCCCCGGCTCGCGGCGACCGGACCACCGCCACCGGACACGGCGAGTAGGTGAGGCAGCGCAGGCCCACCGAGCCGAGCAGCAGGCTCGACCAGCCGGTCCGGCCGCGCGACCCCACCACGAGCAGGTCGGCGGAGTCGGCCAGCTCGGTGAGCACGTCCCAGTCGACGCCCTCGACGGTCTCCGCCCGCAGCTGCAGGTCCGGGGTCCGCCCCTGCCACGCCTCGTGCACCGTCGTGCGGAGGACGACGTCGGCCTGCTCCCGCAGCGTGGTGCCGGGCACCGCCCACGGCGGGCCGCCGTAGCCGGACACGGTGTCGGTCCAGGCGTGCACGACGTGCAGCTCGGCGCCGCGCAGCCGCGCCTCGGCCGCGGCGAAGCGCACCGCCGCCACCGACTCCGCCGAGCCGTCGACCCCGACCAGCACCCGGCTGCCGGTGCCCTGCCACAGCACGGCACCGTGCGTGGACTCGTCGTCCCGGACGACGGCCACCGGTCCCCGGGCGTACTGGGCGCACTGCTGGCTCACCGAGCCGAGCAGCGCCCCGCGCAGCGGCCCCCGCCCGCGGGAGCCGGCGACGAGCAGCCCGTCCTCGCCGGCGGCGTCGACCAGCTGCTGCACGGGGTGCCCGAACCGCACCTCCGGGTGCACCGGGACGGCGTCGGTCCCCGTCGAGGCGGCGACGTCGGCGGCCTCCGCGGCCATCCGGGACCGCACGTCCGCCTCGAGGTCGGCGACGTCGGGCCGGCCGACGCCGCCGTCGTGGCGGTGCGGCGGCAGGTCCGGCGGCCAGACGGTGACCGCCCGGACCGGCACCCCGTGCAGACCCGCCTCCCGGAGCGCCCAGGCCAGGGCGGTGCGCGCCCCGTCGGACCCGTCCACCCCCACCACGACCTCGCGCGGCGTCGTCGCGTCGTCCACGGTGCTCCCCTCGTGGCCGTGCCGGCCCGCGGCCGCGGCCGGTCGGACCCGCCCTACCCCGCGGAGCGGCGCCGGTCCCCTCCCCCGTCGACCGCGGTCCCCCTCCCGGCCGGGCAGCGGCTCCCCCGACGGTCGTCGGCGCAGGTGGGCCGCGGTGCGGGCGTCTCGACCACGTGGGCGAAGACGTAGGCGGGCCGCCCGGCCAGGTCGTGCGCGACGGTCGCCCGCACGCGGGCGGGGACCACGGTCCCGTCGGCGTGCAGGTAGCGCTTGGTCACGTCGTGCACCGACACCGTGCCGTCGCGCGCCTGGCCGAGGTTGACGACGTCCTGGGCCAGGTCGTCGGGGTGGGTCACGTCGGCCACGGACAGGCCGGCGAACTCCTCCGCGGTGCGCCCCACCAGCGCCTCGTAGGCCTTGTTGACGCGGATGAAGCGACCGTCCATGCCGGTCAGCGCCATGCCGATGGGCGCCTCGTCGAAGGCGTGGCGGAACATCGCCTCGCTCTCCCGCAGCGCCTGCTGCGCGGTCACCTCCGCCGTGACGTCCCGCGAGGTCGTCACCAGCTCCCGCAGCGCGCCGTCCTCGTCGGTCAGCCGCTGCACCGACGTGCGCAGCCACCGCACGCGGCCGTCGCGGTCCAGCGCCCGGTGCACGGCGCCGTCGAGCGTGCCGCTGCGCACCAGCGGCAGGCCGGAGCGGACGCGCTCGGCGTCCTCCGGGTGCAGCAGCGCGAGCACCGATCGGCCCAGGAGCTCCTGCGGCAGCCAGCCGAGGACCGGCCCGGTGGTGGCCGAGGCGTAGGTGATGACCCGCTCCGGCGTCGAGACGAACACCATCTCGTCGGCCCCCTGCAGCAGCAGGGACGCGCGCGGGGGGTCGGCGATCCCCGCGGTGGCCCCCGGCCCGGCGCCGGTCAGGACGGGTGCCGGCGCGGGGCGGCCGAAGAGCCAGCCCTGCGCGGCGTCGCAGCCCATGGCGACGAGCTGCTGGGCCTGCTCGAGGGTCTCCACCCCCTCGGCGCACACCCGCCGGCCGAGGCTGTGGGCCGCCTCCACGACGAGCCGCACGAGGATCGCGTCGGCCGGGTCGGTGGTGACCCGCGCGACGAACGAGCGGTCGATCTTCACCTGGTGCACCGGCAGCCGGCGCAGCAGCGTCAGCGACGAGTGGCCGGCGCCGAAGTCGTCCAGTGCGAGGCGGACGCCGAGCTCGCGCAGCTCCTCCAGCCGGCGGGCGGTGGCGTCGAGGTCGGTGACCGCCGCCGTCTCGGTGATCTCCAGGCACAGCCGCGACGGCGCCAGGCCCGAGGCCTGCAGGGCCGACACCACGTCGTCGACGAAGCGGCGCCGCCCGAGCTGCACCGGCGAGACGTTCACCGCGACGGTCGGCAGCGCACCCGAGGGCCCGGCCGGCCAGCCCGCGGCCGCCGCGCAGGCGGTGTGCAGCACCCAGCGGCCGAGGTCGACGATCAGCCCGGTGCGCTCGGCGAGCGGGATGAAGCGGTCCGGGGGGATCCAGCCGAGCTCCCCGTCCTGCCACCGCGCCAGGGCCTCGAAGCCGGTCACCTGGCCGGTGGGCAGCGTCACCACCGGCTGGAACTGCAGGGTCAGACCGCCGGCGTCGACCGCCGCGCGCAGCCGGCGCTCCAGCGAGTGCCGCGCCCGGACCTCGTCGGCCGTCTCCTGGTCGGCCAGCAGGTCAGGGACGAACCGCTCGGCCCGCCCGCGGCCGAGGGACTTCGCCTGGTACATCGCGAGGTCGGCCCGGGTGAGCAGCGTGTCCAGCGCGTCGGCCCCGAACGGCTCGTCGTCGGCCGGCCCGTCGGCGACGCCGACGCTCGCCCCGATCGTCACGACCTCCTCGCCGCCGGTGGCCGCGGACACCGTCACGGGGGCCGCGGCGGCGAGCAGGATGCGCTGGGTGAGCCCCTCGGCCTGCGTCGGGGTCAGCCGGTTCGCGACGAGCAGGGCGAACTCGTCCCCGCCCAGGCGCACCGCGAGGTCGCCCTCCCGGGCGAGGCACCGCAGGCGCCGGGCGAACTCGACGAGGACCTGGTCACCGGCCGCGTGCCCCAGGTGGTCGTTGACGTCCTTGAACCGGTCCAGGTCGATGTAGAGGAGCGCACCGGGGCGGGGCCCGTCGCCGGGCGTCCCCCACTGCTCCTCGAGGAACGAACGGTTCGGCAAGCCGGTCAGCGGGTCGTGCGCGGCCCGGTGGGCGTAGTGCCGGGCGAGGTGCTCGAACACGGTGGCCACGGGGACGACGCCGTACCGCCCGCCCGCCGTCCGCACGACGATCGCCTCGGGCACCGGGTCGTCGGTGCGGCGCCTGCGGGCCAGCACGGCGGCGGCGTCGCCCAGCGTGCACCCGTCGGCCAGGACGACGGTGCCGGGCGGGACCGGCGCGGTCGCCGGCCGCTGCCCGCGGTGGAGGGGACCGGGATCGCGCCGCGGGGCCGGGAGCCGCTCGAGCCAGCTGCGCGTCAGCAGCACCGGACCCTCGGCGCCGGTGAGCACCACCCACCGCAGCGAGCCGTCGGCCCGGAGGAGGTCCGCGACGACGGACAGGGGCGTCCCGGCCGGCACGGTGCGCACCGGCAGGGCGAGGTCACCGAGCGTCTGCGGGGCTCCCAGGGGGGACACGACGGGAGACGGTGCCACGTCGGTCCGGTCCTGCAGCGAGGGCGCCAGGAGCACGCCTGCGTCGGGCATCGGGGAGCCCCTTCCTGTTGCGGTCAGGGACATGTCGGCACCCGCGCGCTCCCGCTCCCCTCCCGTCGCTGCCGGTGTCCCCCACAAGGGGGACCCGCGCTACCGGGTGGCCCGCGCCGGTCAGGCCTCGACCGGGGGCACCGCGTCCGACGGCGTCGCCGTCGTCTGCGGGGGGCGGGCGCGCCGGGTGGCGTAGGCGCGCCGCATCTTGACGTGGTTGCCGCAGCCGGCCATGGAGCACCACCGGCGGGTCTGGTTGCGCGAGGAGTCGAAGAAGGCCCACCGGCAGGTGTCGCGGGCGCACACCTTGAGCCGCACCCAGGTCCGGTCCTCGGCGCACTGGCGGACGGCGTCGACGATCCCGGCGCCGGCGTGGGCGAGGGGTGTGTCGAGCGCGGCGACGAAGCGGTGGCCACCCTCGGTGAACACCAGCCGCACGGGGACCTGGGCGAGCGCGGTGTTGAGCGCCACGACCGCGGCTGGGTCGCTCGCGTGGCCGGCGTGGTCGAGCAGGACGGCGCGCAGCCCCTCTCGGAGGGTCGTGGCCGTGGTGAGGTCGGCCTCGTCCAACCGGGCGTCCGGCGGCACGAGCCGGTGGGACGCCAGCCAGTCGCGCAGCTGCTCCGGCGTGGCGAGGGACTCCGCGCCGACCTGTGGCTCGCGGGTGTTGACGAGGTCGCGCAGCAGGCGCGCGGCGGGCGGGACGGCCGGCTCGTCGTCCATGGCGACCTCCTGTCTGTGACACCACCGTACCGGTTTGACAGGTGTGACGCGTCACTGTCAGGGTCGATCGACACCACCGTCAAGGTCTGACTGGTGTCAGGGAGGTCGTCATGGGCGAGGTCGCACCGCAGGGCGGCCGGTTCCCGGTCCCGCTCGTGGTGGTGCTGGGGCTGCTGACCGCGCTGGGCCCGCTGTCGATCGACCTGTACCTGCCGGCCTTCCCCGCCCTGCAGCGCGAGCTCGGTGCCGGGAACGGCGCCGTGCAGCTGACGCTGGCCGGCACGACGCTGGGCCTGGGGCTGGGGCAGCTGGTCGTCGGCACCTGGAGCGACCGGATCGGGCGACGGATCCCGCTCCTGCTCTCCACCGGGGTGTTCGTGTCGGCCACGGTCGCCTGCGCACTGGCTCCCACGGTCGAGGTCCTCTGCGCGCTCCGCGTGATGCAGGGCATCGGAGCGGCCGGCAGCGCGGTGCTCGTGCTCGCGGTCGTGCGCGACGTGGCCGAGGGCCGCACGCTGGTGCTGCTGCTGGCCCGGGTCGCGCTGGTGACCACGACGGCGCCGCTGGTCGCGCCGGTGCTGGGAGCGGAACTGCTGCGCGTCGTCGGCTGGCGGGGCGTCTTCGCCGTCCTGGCCGCCGCGGCCGCCCTGGTCCTCGCTGCCACGGCGCTGCTCGTGCCCGAGACCCGCACGGCCCGCACCGTCCCGGTGCCCCTGCGCGGCCGGGTGCGCGAGGTCTGGTCCGACCGGGCCTTCCGCCGGGCCACGCTGGTGGCGAGCACGACCTACGCCGGCGTCTACGCCTACGTCGCCGCCTCACCGCTGCTGCTGCAGGAGGTGCACGGCCTGAGCGCCCGCGCCTTCGCCCTCGCGTTCCTCGCCAACTCCCTCGGCCTCGTCGTCGGCGTGCAGGTCAGCGCCGTGCTCGTCAGGAGGATCGCCACCGAGCGGGTGCTCACCGGCGCCACGGCCCTCACCGTGGCCGCCGCTGCCGCGCTGGTGCCGGCCCAGGAGGCCGGCGCGTCCGGGGTCCTGGTCTGCCTGTGGGTCTTCGTCGCCGGCTGCGGCGGCTGCTTCCCGTGCGCGGAGGCCCTCGCGCTTGGGAGCCAGGGCGGGCACGCCGGCACGGCCACCTCGCTCCACGGGTTCGCCACCTTCACCGCGGCCGGGCTGGCATCCCCGCTGCCCGGGCTCGTCGGCATCAGCGACGCGACGCCCCTGGCGGTCGTGCTGCTCGCCACCTCGATCACCGGCCTCGCCGGCACGTGCCTGCTCCTCCGCGGCGCGCGGGCCGTCGAGGACCGGACCCGGGCACCGGCCACCTCCGGTGCCGCCGACCGCTGATCCCCGGAGGATCCCCGTGCCCGTTCCCGCCACCGCCCAGGACGGCAGCCACCCCCGACCCCAGCTGGTCCGCGACGCCTGGACCGACCTGTGCGGCCCCTGGCAGTTCACCTACGACGACGACCGCCGCGGGGAGACCGAGCGGTGGTACCGGCCGACCGACGCCGGCGACCGGACGGTCTTCGACCGCGAGATCACCGTGCCCTACCCACCGGAGTCGCCGGCCTCGGGCATCGGGGACCCGGCCCCGCACCCGGTGTCCTGGTACCGGCGGTCGCTGCGGCTGGCCGACGTCGCCGGTGCCGACGCGGTGCGCGAGCGCGGCCACCGCGTCGTCCTGCGGTTCGCCGCGGTGGACTACGCCGCCCGGGTGTGGCTGGACGGCACGCTGCTCGGCGAGCACGAGGGCGGCCAGACGCCGTTCTCCTTCGACGTCACCGCGCTGCTGGCGGCCGGCGGTGCCGACGCAGATGCCGACGCCGAGCACGTCCTGGTGGTGCGCGCGGAGGACGACCCGCGCGACGTCACCCAGCCCCGGGGCAAGCAGGACTGGCTGGATGCTCCGCACGACGTCTGGTACCACCGCACCAGCGGGATCTGGCAGCCGGTGTGGCTCGAGGTCGTCCCGCCGCTGGCCGCCGAGCACCTGGCGTGGACGCCCGACCTCCCCGGTGCGCGGGTGCACCTGGACCTCACCCTCACGGACACGCCGCTGGCACCGGTCACCGTCGCCGTGCGCCTGGTGCTCGGGGACGCCGTCCTGGCCCAGCACACCGTGCAGGTCACCGACCGGCGCAGTTCGATGACGATCACGACCCCCCACCTCGTCAACGGCGAGGCTCGCCAGCACCTGACCTGGTCACCGGAGACCCCGCGCCTGGTGGACGCGCAGGTCCGCCTGCTCGACGACGCAGGTGCGGTGCTCGACGAGGTGGCCAGCTACCTGGGGCTGCGCTCGTCGGGGGTCGGCGCCGGGGCGTTCCTGCTCAACGCGCGCCCCTACGACCTGCGAGCGGTGCTCGCCCAGAACTACTGGCCCGAGTCCCACCTGGCCGCGCCGGACGCCGGGGCGCTGCGCCGCGAGGTGGAGCTGATCAAGGAGCTCGGCTTCAACGCCGTGCGCGTGCACCAGAAGGTCGAGGACCCCCGCTTCCTGTACTGGTGCGACCGGCTCGGCGTCCTCGTGTGGGGCGAGACGGCCAACGCCTACGCGTTCACCCCCGAGGCGGTGCGCCGGCTGACCACCGAGTGGCTCGACGTCGTGCACCGCGACGTCAGCCACCCCTGCATCGTCACCTGGGTGCCGATGAACGAGAGCTGGGGCGTGCACGACGTCGCCACCGACCCCGCCCAGCAGGCCTACACGATCGCGCTGGCCGCGCTGACCCGGGCGGTCGACCCCAGCCGGCCCGTGGTCAGCAACGACGGCTTCGAGCACACCGACTCCGACCTGCTCACGGTGCACGACTACTCCGTCAGCGGGGCTCTGCTCGCCGAGCGGCTCGGCTCTCCGGAGGGTCTGGCGCGGTTGCTGGCCGGGTTCAACCAGCAGGGACGCCGGGTGCTCGCCGCCGGGGACGTCGACCCCGGCCGGCCGGTGGTGCTGAGCGAGTTCGGCGGAGCCCGCTACACCCCCGGCGGGGGCGCCGGGTCGGCGGAGGACTCCTGGGGCTACTGCACCGCGTCCACGGCCGACGAGTTCGCCGCCCTCCTGACCGACTGGTACGACACGGTCCGGGCCTCCCCCGTGCTCGCCGGCTCCTGCTACACCCAGCTCACCGACACCCTGCAGGAGGGGAACGGCCTGCTCGACCGGCACCGCCGTCCCAAGATCCCGATCGACCGGCTGCGGGCGATCATCACGGGACGGCCCGCGGCGCCGTGACCGGACGGGCACCGGACTCGCGGCCCGGTCGTGCGGGGATGACGCAGGATGGGGCGTGCTCTCCGTTCCCCTGGCCCGGGCCCTGCGCGACGCCGGGCTGACGTGGACCCCCGCCCGAGGCGACAGCTTCGTCGTCCCCGACAAGGAGATGGACTCCGACGTCTTCGTGCTCTCGGACATGACCATCGAGGTGCACCAGTTCCCCACCGGGCCGGTCATCGGCTTCAACGGCACCACCGAGTGGGCCCTGGACTCCCTCGAGCAGTCCGAGGCGCTGTGGCTGCCGGCCGAGCACCAGCTGCGCGGGCTGCTCGGCGACGCGTTCGCGGGGCTCGCGCCCACCGGCGAGGGCTACCGGGTCACGCTCCGCGTCGACGGCGCGACGAGCGGGTTCAACGGCCGCGACCCGGCCGAGGCCTACGCCCTGGCGCTGCTCTCCCTGCTGCGGGCACGCCGCCCCTGACCGGCGGGCGGCTGCCCGTCCGGTCACCCCCGCTCGCCGGCCGTCCGCCGGCCGAGCCCGTCGGTCCACCTCCTCCAGCGCCGGCGGACGACGAGCCGGGCGACCGGGGCCCACGGCGGGCGCCAGCGCTGCTGCGGCTTGCGCGCCACCAGCGTGTTGAGCAGCAGCCCGCGCCGGTCCAGGGCGAGGCGCAGCGGGAGGGCCCGCATGGCCGCGTCGACCACGGCGACGACCAGGTGCTCGCCCTTCGACGTGCTGCGGAGCCGGCCGATCAGGTCCTCGTCCTCGATCGTGCGCAGCGCCTGCCGCTCCTCCCGCCACGCGGCCGGGTCCCGGTCCAGTTCGGCGCGCACCGTGGCGGTCTGGACGTCGGTCAGCCAGTCGGCGAGCCGCTTGCGGGTCTCGTCGTCGTCGGGCGACAGCGCGCGCGCCAGGTGCGCCTGCGCGTCGAGCCGGCCGGCGGTCCAGTCCCAGGCGCGCCACTCGGGCAGGCCGAAGGCCGCGAAGTGCATCACCCGGGTGCCGTAGAGCTTCCTGTCCCCCCAGCGCCGGGCGAGCCGGGCGTCCTCCTCCGAGGGGTCCACGAACGGGCTGTCGACGTCCGGCCCGAGCCGCAGGAACCGGAAGGGCGCGGTCCGCCGGAACGCCCCGTAGGCGGTGAACGCCTGGGAGGCGACCTCCACGGCCAGGGCCGCGCGCACGACGTCGGCGGTGTCGAGGGAGCCGCCGATCGCGGAGGCGTATCCCCGGGCCGCCTGCTGCACGCAGTGGGCCAGGGCGGCGGGAGCCCGGAGGGCCTCGATGTGCTGCCGCGCCCAGGCGGCGCAGGCGACGTCCTCGGCCGGCGCGCCGGCGGCCTGCTCGACCAGCCGGGCGGACACGGCGTCCCGGACGGCCTCGACCCGGCTGAGGGCGGAGACGACGTCGGCGATCCCGCCGGCGCCCGGCTGCTCGCCCTGGGCGACGCGGTCGCGGAGGTCGCCGGCGAGCAGGCGGCACACGCGCTCGGCGGTGCCCAGGCCCCAGGCCCAGCCGCCGGGGCCGGGGGTCAGGCCCGTCCCGGCAGGAGGCACCCACGGCAGGTCCTGCTCGAGCAGCCGGTCGAGGTCCACGGTGGTGGCCGGCGCGAGCACCACCCCGCCGCCCTCGTTGGCCGAGGCCAGGGTGGTGCGGACGTCGAGCAGGCCCCCGACCGCCCGCGCCCGCCGGTACTGCTCCAGCAACCCGTCCGCCGCCCCGGTGGGGGCGGCCAGCTCGGCGCGCAGCAGGGTCTCCGGTCCGGCCTGGCGCGCGTCGGCGCGCGCCAGCAGCTCGGCCGCGTCCTCCACGTCCGCGCGGACGTCCCCCTCCCGGGGGAAGCCGACGGCGGAGCCGAGGATGCCCGTCCAGTCCGGGTGGTCGCCGGCGCCGTCCGGCGTCTGCTCCCGGGAGTCCGGTGCGGCCCGGTCCAGGCCGGTCGAGGCCTGCCCGCGGGAGGGCACCACGTACACCAGCAGCCGCCGCACCGGCCCCGTGGCCGGACGGCGGCCGATGGCGTCGAGCACCGGCTGGAAGGGCGCGTTGTCCAGGACGCCGCCGTCGACCAGCCAGCGGTCGCCGTCGCGTTCCACGGGCGCGGCCGGGAGGATCCGGCGCCGGGCGAGCTCGGGTCCCTCCCGCACCGGGGTGAAGGCCACCGGGAAGGACGCCGACGCCCGGGCGGCGGTGACCAGGGCGCTCTCCGCGTCCGGCCCGTCGAAGTCGTCGGTGAGCGCCGGCTGCCACCACGAGGCGTCGGCATCGGCATCGGCATCGGCATCGGCGTCGCCGGGCCGGTAGACGACCCCGTGGTCCTCGGTGCGGCGGAAGCGGTACTGCCGGCGGTGGTCGGCCACGTCGAAGCGCTGGCCGAAGGAGTCCACGTGCGGCCGGGTGGCCGGGCCCAGGGCGGTCGCGGTGACGAACAGCGTGACGGGCCGGCCGCGGGAACCGCCCGCGCCGCCCATCCCGGCGATCTCCTCGCGGACCGCCTCCCGGAAGAAGTCGCCGTCGAGGACGCTGGGCAGCGGGTCCTCCTCGCGGCGGCGCAGCAGCCGCCCCTCCTCCAGGCGGGCGCGGTCGTCCCAGACGCGGCGCAGCCGCGGGCCGCCGTCGCCGCCGGGTGGGTCCAGCGGGACCCCGCGGGCCACCGCCGTGGCCAGCAGGGTGCCGTTGAGGCCGCCGGCGCTGGTGCCGGCGATGACGTCGACGACGACCTCCCCCACGTCGGCGCGCCGGCACAGGTCCACCCAGGCGTCGAACACCGCCCGGTCGTGCTCGGCCACCCCGCCGACGGCGGCCTCGGACTCCCCGGCGGCGACCCGCGACGCCCGCCGGAGCAGGTCGATCTCGTGGGTGACCCCGCCCATCCACACCGCCAGGCTGACGCCGCCGTTGAGGACCAGGGCCAGGCGGACCTCCTGCCGGGAGCGGCCCGGAGCGCTGGAGCGGGACACGGCTGCCTCCTCCTCGTCGGGGTGCCGCGGCACGACGGCGTCCTCAGACACCGCGGGTCCGGGCGGCGACCAGGGCGCCGGCCGCGAACGCCTCGACGCGCACGACCCGGGCGCCCGGGACGCCGTCGACCCGGATCGTCCGGTGCCCGTCGGCGGCGTCCGCGCTGGCCCGCGGCCGGTCGTCGACGTGCACGTCGAGCCGGTCGGCGCCGACCACGTCGACCTCGAGGGTGAGCGTCCCACCGGACAGGGACGCGGACACGTCCAGCCGGCGGCGGGGCATGCCCGCGAGCACCCGGCCGGCGTGCTCCAGCAGGTCGAGGTTGCCCTCCAGCACGTCGCGGCGGGTCATCTCGTGCCGCTCGTCCGGGGTGATCCCCAGGTCCTCGACCGGCGTCCCGGCCAGCGCCCCGACCCGGAGCGTGCGGCGCATCGACACCCGCATGTCCGCCCCGTGGGGGAGCGCCACGTACGGGGTGTCCGGGTCCGGCACCGGTTCCCGCAGCAGCCGCGCGAGCAGCCCGTGCGTCCACACGTTGGCCCCGCCGGCGCCGGTGTTGTCGTCGACGCCGAGCACCTTCCCGACGGCGTGGTCCTGGAAGCCCGCGGCGAAGATGTCGGTGGCCGAGTAGCAGCGGGCGTCGGTGACGAGGACGACCGGGCCGAAGTACCGCTGACCGGTGGCGTTGGCCTCGTCCTCGGGCGTGATCGGGAACGCCGAGGAGAACACCGCGCCCGTCTGCACGGCCTGCTCCATGGACCGCAGCCACGGCCCGAGGTCGATGCCGATCGGGTTGGCCGCGTGCTGGCGGGTGATCGCGAGGTTCAGCGGCGTGCAGAGGAACTGCACCGGCTCCGGCGTGATGCGCCGCGGCGTGAGCGTCTGCAGGAGGAACTCACTGGCGAAGATGTGCCCGCCGCCGTTGCCGCGCACGTCGAGGACCAGCCCGTCCTGCGGCAGCAGCTCCACCAGGCGGACGAACTCGGCGAGGAAGGCGTGCGGGTCGGGGACGGCGAACCGGAAGACCCGCAGGTGGCCGAAGGTGCCCGAGGCGGTGACGACGCTGCGCGCCTTGAAGACCAGCGGCATCGACGTCGGCACGTCGGCCCCCGGCGCGGCCGGCTTCGTGGACAGGTCGACGTCGGCCGCGCCGAGCTGCTGCTCGACCGCCCGGGGCGCGTAGAGCAGCGCCTGCGCGCGCCCCACCTCGTCGGTGAGCAGGTCCAGGCCCTGGGAGGCGGCGGCCGTGGTGACGGCGCCGGCGTCGGCCATCGGTGGCACGTTGGGCGCCACCAGCCACGGCACCCGGAACTCGCGGCGCACCCCGTCGGCGTCGCGGTAGGTGACCGTCACCCACTCCTCGTCCGGCGGCAGGTGCAGCTTCAGCGGCCGGATGGTCAGCGACTCGACGCCGCGGGCCAGGCGGGCGGCGCGGTTGCTGCCGGCGAAGCGGTCGGCGGCGACCGCGACCGCCCGCTCGATCGGGACACCGTTCCAGTGCAGGACCTCCACGCCGACCCGGAAGGTCGGGTCGCTGACGCCGGAGGCGGTCTTGCTGACGATGTACCGCCGCGCCGCCCCCTCGACGCACCGCTCGACCTGGAACGGCAGGTAGGCGACCTGGCCGGCGAAGGGCTCCGGCAGCAGGTAGTTGGTGTGCAGGTCGCGCACCGAGTGGAAGACCTCCGACAGCTCGGCGTGGAAGACCCGCTCGGGGTCCATCGTGGCGTCGGTCTGCTGTCCCAGCCGCGCCCGCAGCAGGCGCAGCCGCTGCACCGGGTTCACCGCGTGCATCGCCGTCTTCAGCGGCAGGTGGACGTAGTTGTCCTCCATCAGGACCAGCGCCTGGTCGACCAGCACGACCCGGTCGGCGTGGGTCAGCGTCCCGGCCGTCGCGACGAACTCGTGCAGCGGCACCGAGCCCGCCAGTGCGGCGTCGCCGGTGCCGACCTGGATGGTCAGCTCGACCGGCAGGGAGTCGTCGGCGGCCACGTCGTCCAGGGCCTGGCGCGGCTGCAGGACGGCCACGCGGGATGTCAGCGTCATGGGCCGAGTCCAGCGGCCGGGCGTCACCGCCGCGTCACCACCGGGTCCACACCCGGCACGCGCGCCGGGACACCTCGCCGTCGGGGGTATCAGCCGGGTGGTGCCCGGGCTCCGTCCGGCGAGTCCCTCCCCGCGGCCGGCCCGGCCAGGGGACTCCCAGGACGAAGGAGCGACGGCATGCCCCTCCCCTACGACGGCGAGCAGTTCACCCTCCACGACCCCGACGGCGCCGAGCTGCCGGTGCGGGCCTGGGGCAACCAGTTCGCCGCGGTCTTCGAGACCCTCGACGGGCACACCGTCGTGCAGGACCCCGACAGCGGGTACTGGCAGTACGCGACGCTGTCGCCGGACAAGCAGGAACTCCTCCCCACGAGCGACCGGGTCGGCGCCGTCGACGCCGCGCTGCTCGACCTGCCCCGGCACGTCCGCCCCCAGCGGGGAGCGAGGGGCGTCTCCGCGCGGTCGGCCCTCTCCGCGGCCGACGAGCGGCCACGGTGGCGGGTCCGCCACGAGCAGCGGCTGGCCGGCCGGGGTGGGGACGCGCAGGACGGTGCGGCACCGGCGCCTCCCCAGGAGGAGACGACCGGCGACTACGTCGGCCTGTGCCTGCTCGTGGCGTTCCCCGACGTCCCGGCCACCATCCCCCGCCGGGAGGTCGAGGACTTCTGCAACCAGCAGGGGTACGCCGGCTTCGGCAACAACGGGTCCGTCCGGGACTACTTCGCCGACGTCTCGGGCGGCCGGCTGACCTACACCAACACGGTCACGGCCTACTACACGGCCCGGCACGAGCGGGCCCACTACACCGACGAGACGATCGAGCAGCCGCTGCGCGCCTGGGAGCTGATCACCGAGGCACTCGACGACCTGGTGGCGCAGGGGTTCGACTTCTCGCAGCTGACGACCGACGACGCCGGCTACGTGCGGGCGCTCAACGTCTTCTACACGGGCAAGCGGGTCAACAACTGGGCCAAGGGGCTCTGGCCGCACTCCTGGCACCTGCGGAGCGGCTACCGGGTGACACCGACGGCGGAGCTCTACGACTACCAGATCACCGACCTCGGCGACCGGCTGACGCTGCGGACGTTCTGCCACGAGAACGGCCACATGATCTGCGACTACCCCGACCTCTACGACTACGACACCAACCCCACCCTGCAGGGCAACGGCGTCGGGCACTACTGCCTGATGTGCTTCGGCGGCTCCGACGTCAACCCCGTCCAGGTCAGCGCCTACCTCAAGCACGCCTCGGGCTGGGCGTCGTCGGTCCGCCCCCTGACCCCGGGCGCGACGTTCGTCCTCGAGGCCGGGACCAACGACCTCCTCGTCCACCGCAGGAACGCGACCGAGTACTTCCTGCTGGAGAACCGGCAGCAGGTGGGACGCGACCGCTCGCTCCCCGACGCCGGCCTCGCCATCTGGCACGTCGACGAGCGGGGCGACAACAGCCACGAGCAGATGACGCCCGCGCGGCACTACGAGTGCTCGCTCGAGCAGGCAGACAACCGCTTCGACCTCGAGCACCGGGCCAACGCCGGTGACTCCTCGGACCTGTACGGGGCGCCGTTCGCGACGGCCTTCGGCAACGCCACCGCGCCGGACAGCCGGTGGTGGGACGGCACGAGGTCGGGGCTGGAGATCGCGTCCGTCTCGGCTCCGGGCCCGAAGATGACCGTCACCACGAGCGAGCAGACCTGAACCGGCGACCCGTGCCGGCCCCGCCGCGGGGAGGAGGACCGCGACGGAGGCCGGCCGGCCTCCCTGGCCGCCACCGGCAGGGTCCGTCAGCGCAGACGACGCAGGATCGGCAGAGCGGCGAGCGCCGCGGCCGCGGCGACCGGTGGAGCGGCGCGGCGGCGACCGTCGGCGACCCCGGCCAGCGCCCAGGCCAGGGTCACTCCGTACACCCGCTGGGTGAGCGTCGTGGCGTGCCGCGGGAGGTGGCCACCCCGAGGGCGCCGAGGGCCACCGCGGTGGCCGCGCCGGTGGCCGTGGCCGGCCGGCCACCGGGCACGGGCCCGGCGCCGACGAGCATCGAGGCGAGGTTGACCCCGCAGGCGGCCGCTCCCCACCCGGCGAGCAGTCCGGTGGTGAGCGCCAGGGTCGGCGGGACCGGGTCCGGCGTGCGGTCCGCCCGCGCTCGCGCGGTCCCGGCGAGCAGCGCGGTGCCGGCCAGGGCCGCCTGCGCCGCCCAGTACCGCTGCCGGGACAGCAGCGGCGCCCAGGCTCCCAGGCAGAGGAACGCGGCGGCGAGCGGCCAGCCGGTGCGTCGCAGCAGCGGATCGGCGCGCAGGGCCGGCCGGGCCTGCCGGGCGGCGTGCGCCGCCGAGGCCGCGTAGACCGGCAGCCAGACGGCGAAGGCCCACGGCGCGGGCTGGGCCACCTCCGGCGGCCGCAGGTCGCGGCGGACCCGCGGGAGGAGCACCGCGGGCAGGACCGCCTGCGCCACCGCGCCGGTCACGGTGGCCACCTGGCGGGCGACGTCGCCGGCGGCCGGCGGCCTCGCCGGCCTCACCGCGGGACCCCGGCGCCGGGCCGGACCTGCTCCGGGCGCCGCTGCGCGGGGGGCCGCGTCGGCGGGAGCGCCCGTGCGAGCGGAGGCACCAGCACCGCGGCGACGACGGCGTGCAGCACGAGCAGCCAGACGGCGGTCGAGGTCGTGGTGGCCGCCTGCACCGGGGGGACGCCGGAGAGGGCGAGGCCGGCGACGACCGCAGCGAGGAACGTCCGCCGGGGCCGGCCGGTGCGAGCGGCCGACCGGGCGAGGACGTGCGCGGCGACCCCGCCGGCGACGGTGGCCAGGACGACGGCGCCGACCGGGACCGGCCGTGGATCTCCGCGGGCGGCCACCACCAGCTCCTGCCCCGACAGGCGCAGAGCGGAGAAGGCGGCCACCGCGGCCGCGGTGGCGAGGACGGTGAGGACGAGAGAGCGGCGACCGCTCACGAGGGTGTGTTCAGTGCTGAACATGGTCCGACGGTAGGCCCGCCCGCGGCTCAGGGCAAGCCCTCCAGGACCGCCACGGCCAACCGGTGCAGGGTGGCCAGCTCGGCCTCGTCGAGGACGCCGAACCGCTCGGTCAGGAACCGGCTCTGGTCCGGCTCCAGCCGCTCCACCAGCGCCTCCCCGCGCGGCGTGAGCCGCAGCCCGTTGGCCGCCCCGCGCGGTTCCCGCACCAGCAGGCCGGCATCGACCAGCTTGGTCACCAGCATGGAGACGTTGCCGCGGGTGACGCCGAACCGGTTCCCGAAGGTCTGCTGGGTCTCCCCCGGCGCGTCCCGGACCGCCCGCAGCAGCTGGAACTGCGCCGGGTTGAGACCCTCCCCGCGGAGCACGGCAGCGGCGTCCTGGGCGGTGCGGTGCACGATCCGGGCCAGCACGCCGAACAGCTCCGCCGACCGTTCCGCGCGCTGCGCGGCGTGGTGCTCGTCGTCCACCGGCGCAGTCTCGCCCAGGCGCTCGCGAGGCCGGTAGGCGGTGGCGCACCGACACGCCCCGGCCGACCGGTCCGACGGTCGCGCTCACACCGGGAGTCGGTGCGGGTGGTCCGGAGCCGGCGCGGCTCCACCGCGCGCACCACGGAGCGGGACGTCGTCGGGCTCGCGAGGCGCCTGCAGCGGGTCGTCGAACACCGCGACGCCGTCGTCGACGGTGTCCGCGTCAGGACGCGTCGTGGTGCCGGCCGAGAAGGAACCGACCACCGTGCGGGAGCCGAGGTCGACGAGTGCCACGGCGTTGTTCTCCTGCAGCGTCTCCGCGGCGACGCCGTCGCGGTCGACGTCGACGTACTCGGGCTCGGTGTCCTCCGGGTACAGCGCGACCTCGAGGCCGGTCAGCTCGACGCGCCCGACCGTCCACCCCGCTACCGGCCCGTGCAGGTCGACGACGGCCAGGAAGCCCGCCGGCGCCTGCGGCAGACCACCCTCGACACCCCCGACCTCCACCTCCTCGTCGCGCTGGTTCTCGATGGCCACGGCGGCCACCGAACCGTCCGGAGCGACGGCGACAGAGTCGGGCTGCCCGCCCAGGTCCAGGGTCCGCACGACCGACCGGGTGCGCAGGTCGATGACGGCCGGCTCTCCCGAGGGGGCGGCGGGCGACGCGCTCGTGTCCACCACGGCGAGGGCGTGACGCCCGTCCCGCGTGACGGCGACCGACGTGGGCTCGCCACCGACCGCGACACCGCCGATCGCACGGGGCCGGTCCGGTCGGGTCAGGTCGACCAGGCCGACCTCCCCGGTCGCCGAGTCGGCGTGGAGCAGCGTCCGGCCGTCGGGTGTGACAGCGAGGATCTCGGCGACCTCACCACTGACGTCGAAGGTCGCCACCTCGGTGAACGACCGCTGCGGGCCGGGTGCGGCACCGGCAGGGCTGCCGGCGACGACGAGCACGGCGGCAGCGGGCAGCGAGCAGGCGAGGAGCCGGGCGGCGCGAGATGACACAGGAGCTCTCCAGGGTCGCGGACACGTCGTCCCGACCCTGACGAGCCCCGGCGTCACCGGGGCGACCGGCGGCCCGACGACCGGTGACCCGCAGATGACCAGCGAGGGGTGTCTCCGCCGTCCGCCTGACCCTCGGAGCCGTCGCCGTCGGCACCGTGCGGCGGACTCGTGGGGGACGTCGGTGGCCGCCTCCCCCACGGGCGGACGACGGCGTCCCCGTCGGGCACCGGAGCGACCGCCCCGTCGGGCACCCGCTCCCAGCGACCGTCGGTCGTGAGGACGTCGGCCGGTCCGGTCACCTCGGGCCCGGGGTGGGGGCGCACCCGACCGCCCTCGCTGAGCAGGACGCCCTCGACGCGCCGGCGGACGATCGCGCCCGAGGGGGCGGGCGCGGCACCGTGGCGCCACTCGGGGACGCCGTCGAACCACGCGACCGCGAGGCACCCCTCCGGCCCGACGGCGGAGTCGGCGCGCAGCGCACCGGCCGGCACCAGCGCGTGGTCCCCCGCGAGCACCGCGACCCCCGAGAGCTCGAGGCTGCCGCGCAGCACGACGAACTCCTCGTCGACGGGGAAGTGCCCGGCGGCGGGTCGGTGCCAGCCGGCGGGGAACTCCACGAGCTGCACCGAGCGCCCCCCGCCGTCGCGGTGCAGGACCGCCCGCCGGACGGCCGGCTCCGCGTCGGGCAGGTGCAGCGCCTGCCACGCCGCGCCGGGTCCGGGGACGCGGTCGGGGGCCGCCCGTCCGCCCGCCGTGGGGGTGCTCACCTGATCGCGGCCTCCCCGCGGACCAGCGCCTTGGCCACGACCGTGCGCAGCACGTCGTTCGTGCCCTCCCCGATGCTCATCAGGATGGCGTCGCGGTACAGCCGCTCGACCTCGTACTCGGTGGAGAAGCCGTACCCGCCGTGCACCTTCATCGCGTCGATCGCGGCCTCCAGCGCCACCTCGGAGCAGAAGATCTTGGCCATGCCGGTCTGCGCGCCCGCCCGGCCGGCTGCGACCGCGTCGGCCGACCAGTAGGCCATCAGGCGGGCCGCCTGCAGCGTCGTGGCGAGGGTGGCCAGCCGGAGCTGCACGGCCTGGAAGTCGGCGATCGGCCGGCCGAAGGCGTGCCGGCCGCGCGCGTACTCCAGCGCCTCGTCGTAGGCCCGCTGGGCGATGCCGACGCTGCGGGCGGCGATGTTGACCCGGCCCCACTCCAGCGCGGACAGCACCTGCTGCATGCCGGTGCCCTCGACGCCGCCGAGCAGGTTGGCCGCCGGCACGCGGGCACCGTCGAGCACGACCTCGCAGGACTCGGTCCCCTTGTAGCCGAGCTTCGGGATGTCGCGGGCCACCGCGAAGCCGGGGGTGCCGGCCTCCACGAGCAGGACGCTCATGCCCCGGTGCGCGGGCGAGGCCTCCGGATCGGTCTTCACCAGCACCGGCAGCGGGTCGGCGTGGCGCGCGTTGGTGATCCACGTCTTGGTGCCGGTGACCACGTAGCCGTCGCCGTCGCGGACCGCCCGGGTGCGGATGCCCTGCAGGTCGGTACCGGCGTCGGGCTCGGTGAGGGCGATGCCGGTGCGCCGCCGGCCGGTGGCCAGGTCGGGCAGGAAGCGCTGCCTCTGCTCCGCCGTGCCGTGGACGGCGATCATCCGGCAGGACAGCGAGTGGCTGCCGAGGATGCCGGCGACCCCCATCCAGCCGCGGGAGATCTCCTCGAACACCAGCGCGAACGACACCGGGTCCAGGTCCAGGCCGCCGTACTCCTCGGGCACGGTCACCCCGAACAGGCCCAGCTCCGCCATGGTGTCGACGAGCTCCTGCGGGTACCGGCCGGCCTGCTCCCACTCCCGGGCGACGGGCACGACCTCCTCGTCGACGAAGTCGCGCAGCACCGCACGGAAGGAGCGCTGCTCGTCGCTCAGCCGGAACTCCATCGGTCAGCTCCTCGGTGGTCGGACGAAGACGGGCAGGGCCCGCCCGTCGGGCAGGCCGCGCCAGTCCAGGACGACGTCGTCGTCGATCGCGACGGCGCCGGGGTCGTCGGCGACCACGGTGCTCAGCACGACCGGCCCCTCCACCAGGCGGATCCGGGCGACCACGTAGGGCGGGTCGAACCCCGGGCCGGGGGCGCGGTGGACCACGGTGCAGGCGTCGACGCGGCCCCGGCCGGCGACCGGCGACCAGCCGAGGCCGGCCACGTCGCCGCAGGCGGTGCACACCGCCCGCGGCGGGTGCTGCCGGTGGCCGCGCGAGCAGGTCTGCAGCAGGAACTCCCGGCGCCGGGTGGCCTCCCACCACGGCGCGGTGACCTCGTCCGGCGGCGGGACGTCCGGGGCGCTCACCGGTCGACCCCGAGCAGCACCGTGGCGTGGGTGGAGAGGACGCCGCCGGTGCCGTGGGCCAGGGCGACCTCGGCGCCCGGGACCTGGCGGTCGCCGCACTCGCCGCGCAGCTGGCGGACCGCCTCGACGAGCAGCAGCACCCCGTACTGGCCGGGGTGGCAGTAGGACAGCCCTCCTCCGGAGGTGTCCAGGGGGAAGTCCCCACCGGGGCGGACCCGGCCGCCCTGGATCCAGGAGGCGGCCTCCCCCCGGCCGCAGAAGCCCAGCGCCTCCAGGGTGAGCAGCACCGTGATCGTGAAGGAGTCGTAGACCTCGGCGACGTCGACGTCGGCCGGGGACAGCCCGGCCCGGGCGAACGCCGCCCGGCCCGAGTCGACCGCTCCGGGCAGGGTGAGGTCGTCGTACCCGGCCATCGACGTGCCGGTGGTGCTCTCGCCGTAGCCGAGCACCCGCACCGGCGGTCTGGGCAGGTCGCGGGCCCGCTCGAGCGAGGTGAGCACGACCGCCCCGCCGCCGTCGGTGACCAGGCAGCAGTCGGCCGACGTCAGCGGGGTGGACAGCACCGGTGCGCCGAGGACGTCGGCGACCGTCAGCGGACCCGCGCCGTGGCGGTAGGCCACCGGGTTGAGCAGCGCCCACTCGCGGGCGGCCACCGCCACCTCCGCGAGCTGCTCCCGGGTGGCGCCGTACCGGTGCAGGTACTGCGCCGCGGCCATGGCGTACAGCGAGATCGGGTACAGCGGCCCGTACGGGGCCTCGAACTGGGCCTCGGGGGTGTGCGGCTCCACCACCCCGCCCAGGGAGCGGGACCGGGCCGATCGCTGGTTCGACGCGAAGCTGACCACGACGGTGGAGCACTGCCCGGCCTCGATCGCCTGCACCGCCCGCGCCACGTACACCTCGTAGGCGCTGCCACCGGCGAACGTGGAGTCCGCCCACGAGGGGCGCAGGCCGAGGTACTCGGCCAGCTGCGCGGTGGAGAACCGGGAGATCCCGCTGGTCGCCAGCCCGTCGACGTCGGCCAGCGCCAGCCCCGCGTCGGCGAGGGCGCGGGTCACCGCCTGGGTCTGCAGCCCGAGGACCGACCTCCCGGTGACGCCGAGGTCGCACTCGGCCGCCCCCACGATCGCGACCCCGGTCACCGCGCCGCCACCCGCACCTGCGCGCCCGCGCCGGTCACGGCCGGCCGCTCCGGGCGGTCGCCGCTCGCCGGCACGACCACCCGCGAGCTCACCGTGACGAGGTCGCCGTCGACGGCGGTGACGGTCGCCTCGCAGCGGACGGTCTCCCCCGCGAACACCAGCCCTGCAAACCGGAACCACAGCCGGGTGACGAAGCACGACGGGCCGAGCCAGTCCTGCACCTGCTCGGCGAGCAGGGCACCGAACAGCTGGCCGTCGACCACCGGGGCGGGCAGCTGCTTCTCGGCCAGGTAGGTCTCGTCGTGGTGCAGGCGGTGCCAGTCCCAGGTGGCCCCGGCGTAGGCGACCATGCCGGCCCGGTCGAAGCGGCGCTCCAGCGGCGGCACGGTGGCGCCGACCGCCACGGCGGTCACGACGCCGCTCCGGGCAGGGCCACGAAGACCAGCGTCTCGTCGTTCTCGGTGAGCAGCTCACCGCGCTGGTTGCGGTAGCGGGCCGTGGAGGCGACGACGACCATCTCCTGCCCCTGCCGGTTGACCTTCTCGGTGATGCCGGTGATCCGCCAGGTCACGGTGAGCACGTCGGTGGGGCGGACGGGTCGGTGGAACACGTAGCTGTTCCCGCCCCGGACCAGGCGGGTGCCGGGGATCTCGATCCCCCACTCGTGCCCGGCGTACCCGTCGGCGTTCGGCGGGCGCCCGGAGTACTGGTTCGTCTCGCACACCAGGGTCGGAGGGGCCACCACGCCGTCGAGACCGGCGGCCCGGGCGGCGTCGTCGTCGGTGTAGACGGGGTTGTCGTCGCCGACGGCGAGGGCGAAGTACCGGATCGCGGCGCGGCCGAGCTCCTCGGGCGCGGTGTAGACCACCTCGCGCCCCACCATCGCGCGGATCTCGTCAGTCAGCAGCACCGGCGCCGTCCTCGTCGGGCAGCAGCGCGGTCGGGAAGACCTCCAGGAGGAACTCCGGCCGGAGCAGCCCCGCGCAGACCGCGCCGGTCGAGGCCGGCCAGGGCTCGCGGAGCAGTCGCTGCCGGACCGTCGCGACCCCCCGGTAGTCCCCCAGGCCCCCCGGGCACACGTACTCGACCGTCGACACCAGGTGCTCGGGCCGGCCGCCGGCGGCCTCGACCACCTCCAGCACGGAGCGGTAGGTGACCTCGGCCTGCGCCACGACGTCGCCCGGGTGCAGCGCCTCCTGCGTCTCGAGGTCCAGCGCGGCGAACCCGCTCATGTACAGCGTGCGCCCGGCGAGCACGCCGGGGGCGTAGGTGAGCGTGTCGTACCGGCTCCACCCGGGGTTGACCTGCCGCAACGGCAGCCGCGACGCGGTGACGTCGAGGGCGACCAGGACGCCGGGCCGGTGCAGGCGGCTCACCAGGATCCCGCCCGCGCCCGGGAGGACGCCCTTCCCGCCCAGCCGCTCCTGGCGCGGCCGGTGGGTCCGCCGGTAGACGTCCCGGGTGGCCGGGGTGGTGTAGTCGTAGGTGGTCACGGCGTCGGCCAGCGACAGACCCACCCCGCCGAGCAGGGCCTCGGCGCGGTCCAGGCACCAGGCGTACTGGCCGACCAGGTCACCGTCGTGCACCACCTCCCCGTCGTCGTCGAGCGGGAGGACCGTGGGCAGGACGACCGAGCCGTCGCCGGCCTCGCGCACCCCGCCCGGACCCGCCGTCCCCCCGCCCCGGCCGGCGTGCACCTCGATCTCGACGAGCGCCGCCGGGCGCAGCAGCCGGTCGACGACCACGGTGCGCACCGCCGGGACGTGCGCGCCGAACACCTCGCGGCGCACCGCGGCCGTCTCCTCGTACTCCTCGATGCCGGCCACCGTCACGTTCTCGGTCAGGCTCGTGACGTCGGCGGGGGTCAGCCCCGCCGCGTCCAGGATGGCGCCGATCTTGGCGTACGCGGTGCGGGTCTGCTCGCGCATGCCGCCCCGCACGACCATCCGGCCCGACTGCGGGTCGTGCTCGCTGGCCGAGTGCCCGGACAGCCACGCCGTGCCGTCCTCGGCCAGGCCGAGGGAGAAGGTGTAGCCCTCGTACCGGAACCACGGGAACTCGGCCGGCCGGATGGCCGCTGTCGTCATCGGTCCTCCTCGGGGTGCGGCGCCGCGGCGGGGCCGGGCGGCCGGGAGAGCCGGTCGGCGAGCTCGACGACCCGCGCCAGGTCGGGCTCGCCGGCGAGCCCCCGCACCCGTCGGGCGAGCTCGTCGAGGTCGGCGCCGGGACCGCCCGCGTTGGCCGCGGCCTTGGCCAGGAGGCCGTCGTCGTCGAGGGGGCGCTCCGGGCTGCCGGCGCTGCAGGGCACCTCGCCGCGGAGCTCGGTGCCGTCGGTGAGCCGGATCGTCGCGGCCCCCGGTGCCGCGGCGGCGGGCACCCCGGGCCGGTCGACGACCCGGACCGACACCCGGGCCGCGAGGTCGGCGACCTCGGCGCGGGTCAGCGAGGCCGGCGCGTAGGTCTGCACGCCGAGATGCCCGTCGACCAGCAGCGCCGCGACGCTCCACTGCACCGAGAACTTCGCCTCGTAGGGGGTGCGGGGGGCCACCTTGGCGGCAGCCGGCTCGGCGACGATCGCGGCGCTGTCGGGGTGCAGGTCGACCACCACGGAGGCGATGGCCGCGGCCTCCGGACGGCCGCCGGGCAGCCCGGCCGCCGCGGCCGCCGCGGCGTCGAGGGCCGCGTGGGAGAGCTGGCAGGCCGGGTGGGGCTTGACGGTGATCCGGGTGCACTCCCACCGCTCGCCCAGCCCGTCGAGCACGGCGTCGGGGTCGACCCGCCGGCCGGCGAGCGCCGCGTAGACCCCCTGCCCGCCCTCGAGCACGCTCGCCGGGCCGGAGGCACCGGCCGCGGCCAGCCGCGCGGCGAGGATCCCCGACTGCGACGCCAGCCCCGGGTGCAGCTGCTTGGTGGCCGACCCGGTGGACAGGAACTCGAGCAGCCCGCCCGCCGAGCTGCCGGCGATGCCCAGGGCGTCGACCGCCCGCGCCCGGTCGAGACCGCCGAGCCGTGCCGCGACCAGCGCGGCGGAGAAGACACCGCAGACCGCGGTGGCGTGCAGGCCGCGCGCGTGGAAGGCGTGCGGGGCCGCGGCGCCGAGCCGGCAGACGGTCTCGAGGCCGGCCACCGAGGCCAGCAGCACGTCGGCGCCGGTCGCACCCACCTGCTCCCCCACCGCGAGGGCGGCCGGCAGCACGACCGCGGTGGCGTGCACCAGGCCGCCGGCGTGGGTGTCGTCGAAGTCGAGCGCGTGGAGCAGGACGCCGTTGGCGAGCGCGGCGGCCGGCGCGCCGACCCGCGCCCCGGATCCGAGCACCGTCGACTCCGGCGGGCCGCCCAGGCCCAGCGCCACCGTCACCGCCGGCGATGCCGCCCCCGCGCGGCCGGCGGCGATCGCCGTCCCGAGCCCGTCGAGCAGGTGCCGCGCGACGGCGGCCCGCGCGTCGGCGGGCACGTCGTCGAGGCGCAGCCGCCAGGCCCAGTCGACCAGCTTGGGGGCGACGGGCGAGGGGCTCACCGGACCGCGGCCTCGGCCTGCGGGAGGTCCGGGTCGCTGTCCCCCTGCCCGAAGGCGCCGCGGACCCCGAGGTCGGTCACCCGCTCCTCGTCGTAGCCGAGGACCTCCCGCACCACGTGGTCGAGGTCCTCGTTGCGGGCGGGGGCCCGGCGGTAGGCCGGGAGCTGGTCGCCGACCCGGACCGGGGAGGCGAGCTGCCGCAGCCGGCCGTACCGCGGGTGCTCGGTCTCCACGACCAGCCCGCGGGCGCCGGTGTGCTCCTCGGTGAGCGCGTGCTCGACGTCGTTGATGGGGCCGCACGGTATCGCCGCGGCGTACAGCGCTTCGAGCCACTCGGCCACCGTCCGGCCGGCGAACTCCGCCTCCAGGAGCGGCAGCAGGACGTCGCTGTGCGCCTGCCGGTCGGCGAACGAGGCGAACCGGGGGTCCTCCCCCAGCTCGGGGCGGCCGATGACCTGCACCAGCCGGGACCAGAACTTCTCCTTGGCGCAGCCGACGACCAGCCAGCCGTCGCTGGCCTCGAAGGCCTGGAACGGCACGAGCGAGGGGTGCGCAGAGTGCCGGGTGCGGACCGGCCGGAACCCCGCGTTGAGGTGCCAGACCGCGGGATAGGTCAGCAACCCGATCGCGGTGTCGTAGAGGCTGACGTCGCAGTCCATCCCGCGCCCGTCGCGGCGGGCGGCGTGCAGCCCGGCGAGCAGCGCGATCGCCGCGACGAAGCCGCCGGAGTAGTCGACGAGGGACAGCCCGGACTTGGTGGGCGGGCCGTCGGGGTCACCGGTGAGCGACATCCAGCCGGCGAGGCCCTGCAGGACGTAGTCGTACCCGGGTTCGTCGCGCCGCGGCCCGCTCATGCCGAACCCGGTCAGCGAGCAGCACACGATCGCCGGGTTGAGGTGGGCCAGGTCGGCGTAGGTGATCCGCATCTTGGCGGGGACGTCACCGCGCAGGTTGGAGTACACCGCGTCGGCCGACCGCACCAGGTCCTCGAACACCTCCCTGCCCGCGGCGTTGGTCAGGTCCAGGGACAGGCTGCGCTTGCCGCGGTTGAACGTCTCGAAGAACAGCGAGTCCTCGCCGTCGGCGTAGGGCGGCACGTACCGGCCCACGTCGCCGCCCACCCGGGGGTCCTCGATCTTGATCACCTCCGCGCCCAGGTCGGCGAGGTGCACGCTGCCGAACGGGCCGGCCCCGTACTGCTCGACGGCGATGACCCGGACGTCCTCCAGTGGTCTCACGCAGCCCTCCCTCGGGTGCTCCGCGCGATCAGCGCGATCACGGCGTCCTGGGCCCGCCGGGTCTCCGCCGCGCTGGCGCCGTGCGTCGGCGGGGTCAGCTTGACCGTGTCGACGAGCCCCTCGTAGGCGCAGAGGCGGTCGAGCACCTCGTCGGCCGTCCCGCTCAGCGTGAGCGCGTCGACCATGCCGTCGTCCACCGCGCCGGCCAGGCGCTCGGCACCCGCGCCGCCCCGGAACGCCTCGCGGACCCGTTCCTGCCCCTCGGTGAGGCCGTGGAAGGCGAAGAAGTCCGCGTAGGTGCGCACGCTGGCGTAGAAGCCGACCAGCCCGGCCGCCCGGCGGCGGGCCCGTGCCGGGTCCGCGTCGATCGAGCAGCAGGCCGAGACGACGACGTCGACGTCGGCCCGGCGGCGGCCGGGGACCCGCGAGACGCCGGCGTCGAGCTCGGGCAGCACCCGCTCGGCCACGTAGGCCGGCGAGCACAGCTCGTGGGAGATCCAGCCGTCGGCGATCTCACCGGCCAGCCGGGTCATGACCGGGCCCATGGCCGCCAGGTAGACCGGGATGCGCGTGCGCCGCACCGGGAAGGGCCGCTGGTAGCCGGAGATCCGCATCGGCTCGTGCTCCCCGTCGAGCAGCATCGGGGCGCCGGTCGTGCAGTGCGCCCAGAAGTGGCGGACGTCGCGGACGGTCTCGCGCAGGTGCGCGACCGGCCTGTCCCACCGCACGTTGTGCCAGTCCTCGTTGAGCCGCTGCACGCCCGACCCGAGACCGAGCAGGAAGCGCCCGTCGGCCAGCTCGTCGAGGTCGAGTGCCTCCAGGGCGGTCACCATCGGGCTGCGGGGGAAGGCCAGGGCGATCGCCGTCCCGACGCCCGCCGTCGACGTCGCGCCGGCCAGCGCAGCCGCGGCGACCGTCGCGCTGCGGTGCAGCTCGGGCACCCAGACCACCTCCGCGCCGGCCTGCTCGGCACGGCGGGCGGCGTCGGCGAGCTCGTCGAGGGTCTCCCCCCACGGGCCGTAGGTGAGCCGCATCAGGGGGCCTCGTCGTCGAGGGTCAGCTCGGTCGCCGGCGTCGGGAAGGTGTCGCGCACCTGCTCGGCGCCGCGCCGGTAGACGTAGAAGGTGCGGCGGAAGGAGCACACCTCGGCGCCGTCCTGGTTGAGGGTGCGGGTGCGGACGGTGACGATGCCGGCGTGCGGGCGCGATCCGGACTCCCGCTTCTCGAGCACGATCGACTCGCTCCACAGCGTGTCGCCGGCGAACACCGGGTGGGTCATCCGGATGTCGTCCCACCCGAGGTTGGCGAACGCGTTCTGGGTGAGGTCGGTGACGCTCTGCCCGACGGCGATCGCGACGGTGAGCGTGGACACCACCAGGGGACGCCCGAACTCCGACCGGGCGGCGTACTCGGCGTTGAAGTGCATCTGGTTGGTGTTCATCGTGAGCAGCGTGAACCAGGTGTTGTCCGCCTCGGAGACCGTCCGCCCGAGCGGGTGCCGGTACACGTCGCCCACGGTGAAGTCCTCGAAGAACCGGCCCTCCCAGCCGGGCTGAACGGCCATCGGGCACGCCCTCCTCGTCCTCGGCCCCGCCCCGCCCGCGCGTCCGCCCCGGCCGCTCCCCGGCCCCGACGCCCGGAGCATGAAAGAGCAGACCTTTACAAGTCAAGGGGCACGTCAGACGATTCGCCACTCCGAGACCTGCGAGGGAGCACCCGTGGCCGGCTGGACGATCGCCGAGGCACCGCACGTCGTCGTCGCCACCCTCGACGGCGGTGCCGTCAACAGCCTCGACGAGGGCGCACTGCGCGGACTGGACCTCCTCCTCGACCGCGTCGTCGACGACGAGGACGTGCGCGCCCTGGTGCTCACCGGCGCCGGCAGCACGTTCTGCGTGGGTCTCGACCTGGACCTGCTGGGCCGGGCCTTCGGCGACCACGACTACTTCCTGGACGTGGTCGGCCGCTTCCACGCCGTCCTCCGGCGCATCGAGACGCTGCCCGCTCCGGTGGTCGCCGCCGTCAACGGCACGACCCGGGCGGGTGGCTTCGAGCTGCTGCTGGCCTGCGACCTGGTCGTGGCAGCCCACGAGGCGCGGATCGCCGACCACCACCTCGCCGTCGGCATGCTGCCCGGCGGCGGGGCGAGCGCCCGGCTGCCCCGCCTGGTCGGTCCGCAGCGCGCCCGCGAGCTCCTGTTCAGCGGGCGCTTCCTCACCGGAGCCGAGGCCGCCGAGGTGGGTCTGGTGCTGCGCAGCGTCCCCGGCGAGCACCTGCCGGCGGCGGCCCTGGAGCTGGCCGGTGCCGTCGCCGGCAACCCGCGGCACACCGTGGCCCGCCTCAAGGCACTGCTGGCCGAGCAGGACGGGTTGCCGGTCACGGACGCCTGCCGGGTGGAGCTCGAGCACTTCCGGCGGTACCTCGACGAGGAGCCGCTCGCCGACGACGGGTACCGCGCCTTCGTCGAGAAGCGCGCGCCGGCGTGGCGCACGGGATGACGGCCTGGCACGAGCTGCCCCCCGGCACCGAGGTCGAGAGCCCGGAGGTGGCGGTGACCGAGCAGCTGGTCGACGACCTCGTCCGGCTCGGCGGGTACGTGCACCCGCTGTTCACCGATCCCGACTACGTCCGCACCGCGAGCCCCCTGCCGGCCCGCCCGCTGCCCGGTGCCGCGGTGCTGCACCTGATGGGGGGTCTGGCCGAGCAGTGCGAGGTGCTCGACGGCTCGGTCCTGGCGCTGCTGGGCTACGACGAGGTCCGCTTCCAGGCGCCCGCCCTCGCCGGGGACTCCCTCCGGCTGCGCATGCGCCTGGGCCCGACGACGCCCACGGCACGGGCCGGCCGGGAGGAGCTGCGGCTGGACTGGACGGCGGTGCGGCCCGACGGGACGGTGGTGGCCGAGGCCGCGGTCCGCATGCTGGTCGCCCGGCCCTGACCGCGCCGGACGCCGTCCGGCGGGGGGGCGACGCCACCGCCGCCGGCGGACGGCGCGTCCTCGTCAGCCCGAGCGCTGGCGCCGCTGCCGGTCGATGCGCGTGTACGTGGTGCGCAGGTGCCCGAGGTGCTCGTGCTGCGCCTGCCGGGCGGCCTCCGCGTCACCGGCCTCGATGGCGGCCAGGATCTCCCGGTGGTCCCGGTCGACCCGGTACCAGAACCGAGCCGGCGCCTGGTCGCGCAGGAACCGCTCGTTGAGCACGCCGAAGAGGGGCCGGGTCATGGCCTCCACCAGCGGGTTGCCGGCGGCGACCAGCAGGGTGACGTGGAAGTTCCGGTTGTCCTGGAAGACGTGGTCGACGTCGACGGTGCGGGGGTCGAACAGCGTGCCGCGCAGTTGCTGCAGGTGCGCGGCCGTGCGCCGCTCGGCGGCCAGCCCCGCGGCCGGCACCTCCAGCAGCTCGCGGACCTCGAGCAGGTCGCGCACCGAGCTGCCCGGGGCCGCGGCCATCAGCGCGAAGCTGGTCTGCAGGTAGGAGCTGATGTGACCGGGCTGGGGGTGGACCACGAACGTCCCGCCGGAGACCCCGCGGGTCGTGGTCACCAGGTGCTGGCTGGACAGCACGCGCAGCGCCTCGCGGACGGTGCTGCGGCTGACCCCGTGCAGGCGGCACAGCTCCGGCTCGATCGGCAGCCGGTCCCCGGGTCGCAGCTCGCCGGCGAGGATCTGCTCGCGCAGGGTGCGGGCCAGCTCCTGGTACGCCGGCGCGCGCGTCGCCGTCGGTTGCGCGGTCACCGGCACAGCCTAGCCTTGTCCTGCACAAAGGTCTGATGTTAGAAAGACCCGGCCCTCACCCTTGCGAGGAAGCGAGGCCACCATGCCGATGGAGCTCGCCGGCCCCGACCGCACCGCGCTGCTGGTCATCGACGTGCAGAACGGCTTCTGCCACCCCGACGGCTCCTTCGCCGGGCTGGGACTGGACGTCTCGATGTGCACCGCCGCGATCGCCGGCTGCCGGCGGCTGGTCGACGCCGCGCACGCCGCCGGGGTGCCCGTCGTCTACACCCGCTACGTGTACCGCGCCGACTACAAGGACGGCGGCGTGCTCGTGCAGGAGGTGCTCCCCGCCCTGGCGGACGTGAAGTCGCTCGCGGCCGGCACCTGGGACGCCGAGCTGGTCGACGAGCTGGTGCCCACCGGCGACGACTTCGTCCTCGACAAGAACCGGTACTCGGCCTTCTACGGCACCGGCCTCGAGCCGGTCCTCACCAGCCTCGGCGTCCGCACCCTGGTCGTGGCCGGCGTGACCACCAACATGTGCGTCGAGACCACCGCGCGCGACGCCAGCCAGCGCGACTACCGCGTGTTCGTCGTCTCCGACGCCACCGGCGAGCTCGACGCCGCCCGCCACGAGATGGCGCTGGCCACCCTCGGCTTCGGGTTCGGCGCCGTGGTGGCCACCGACGACGTCCTGCGCGCCTGGGAGGCCTGACCGCCGAGCCCCCACGTCCGCGGAGGGCCGGTCCGACGCGGCACCACACCACCCGAGGAGATGCGATGACCCGGCGCTTCGTGATCGACGGCGTGTGCCACCCCTACAACTTCTCCCCGGCCAACCAGCGGGGCCGGTTCGGCAAGCTGTTCACCGACGTCATGTACAGCTACTACCCGCTGGTCAACCCGCCGGAGATCGCGATGACCCGCGAGCAGTGGGAGCGCGAGTGGCAGTGCGACGAGTTCATCGAGACGATGCTGCTGGAGTCCGACACCGACGTCTGCGCGGTGCACACCCTGCCGATCTACGACGCGTACGAGGACGGCCTCACCGCCACCGACAAGGGCGCCCGGCTCAAGCGCGACCACCCCGACCGGGTGCTCTGGTACGTCGGGCTGGACATGTTCCACCCCGAGGCGGCGCTGGACGAGGTGCGCGAGGCGGTGGCCGCCGGGGCCGACGGCATCAAGTTCTACCCGAGCCGCTACGTCGAGGGCCGCACCGAGGCGTGGTCGCTGGCCGACGAGCAGGTCGCCTTCCCGGTCATCCAGCTCGCCCACGACGCCGGCATCCGCAACGTCGCGGTGCACAAGGTGCTGCCCATCGGACCGGTCAGCCACATCGGGATGAACGTCGAGGACGTCTCGGTGGCGGCGAACACGTTCACCGACATGAACTTCCAGGTCGTGCACGCCGGCTTCATGTTCGTCGACGAGACCACCTTCCTGCTGGCCAACCACCCCAACGTCTACGCCACGATGGAGGCCAGCGCGCTGCTGGCCATGCTCAACCCGCCGCAGATGCAGCACCTGCTCGGCGCCTTCATGGGCTTCGGCGGGCCGCAGAAGGTCATCTACGCCAGCGCCGCGGTCAACCCGCACCCGCAGGTGGTGATCGAGGCGATGGAGTCCTTCGCCATGCCCGAGGGCAGCCCGCTGCAGCTGACCGACGAGATCCGCGACCTGTTCATGGGCGGCAACCTCGCCCGGCTGCACGGCATCGACGTCGAGGAGCGGCGCCGGGTGCTCGAGCAGGACCGGTTCAGCCAGTGGAAGCGCGACAACGGCGGCCTGCGGGCGCCGTGGTCGGTGATCCACTCCCCGGTGCCGGCATGACCGGCCCCTCGCCCGCCGAGCTGCGGGCACGGGTCGAGGAGGCGCTCGGCACGGTCCCCGATCCCTGCATGGACCTCGCCGGCACCCCGGCCTCCATCGTCGAGCTCGGCCTGGTCCGCGGCGTCCGCGTGCACGACGGCGAGGTGGAGGTCGTGATCACCTTCACCGAGCCGGGCTGCGCCTACACGCACGCCGTGCTCGACATGGTGCACAGCCGCGTCGAGGCGCTCCCCGGCGTCCGCTCGGTCACCACGACCCTGAGCTGGGCGCCCACGTGGTCCCCGGAGGACCTGCTCGCACCGGCGCGGCAGGCCCTCGCGGCGGCCAGGTCCCGGCTCGGCGGCGGAGCACCGGCCCGCTGACCACCACCCGTGCGTGCGCCGGCGGTGCCCCCTCCCCGCCGGCGCGCGCACCTCACCAGGAGGTCCCGGATGGCCCTGCGTCGCGGCGGCGCGGCTCTCACCATCGCCAACGGCGTGCGCGAGTTCGCCGTCGTCAGCCCCTCGGTGACCGCCGTGCGGGACGGCGACCGGGAGCTGACCTACGCCGCCCTGGGGGAACGCTCCAGCCGCCTCGCCTGCGCGCTGCTCGACGGCGGGCTGCACCCCGGCGACCCGGTGGCCGTGCTCCTGGGCAACCGGCTCGAGTACCCGGAGGTGGCCGCGGGCCTGGCCAAGGCGGGCCTGGTGGCGGTTCCGCTCAACCCCCGGCTGACGCCGCCCGAGGCGGCGTACGTCCTCGAGCACTCACGGGCGCGCGGGCTCGTGCTGGACGACGCGCTCGCGGAGGTCGTCGCCGAGTCGGTCACCTCCCTGGACCCACGGACGGTGCTGTCGATGGACGGCACGACCGTCGGGACCGACTACGAGCAGGCGCTGGCCGCCGCCCGCCCGGTGGACCCGCGGGTGGAGGTCGACGAGCTCGACCCCTTCGCCATCGCGTACACGTCGGGCACGACCGGCCGCCCCAAGGGGGTCCTGCTCAGCCACCGCGCCCGGGCCCTGGCCTTCTACGGCACGGCGCTGGAGTGGGGCCTGGGACCGGGCCGGCGCACGGTCGCGATCGCGCCGATGTACCACGGCGCCGGCTTCTGCTTCGCCTACGCCGCCGTGCACACCGGCGGCACGCTGTCGATGCTGCGCGCGTTCGACCCCGAGCGGGCGCTGGACCTCTTCGAGCGCGACCGGATCCAGAGCGCCTTCCTGGTGCCGACCCACGCCCAGATGGTGCGGGCCCTCGCGCCCGGGGGCCTCGGCGACCGCGACCTCGGCGCCCTGGAGACGCTGTACTTCAACGCCGCCGCGCTGCCGTGGCCGCTCAAGGAGTGGGTGCTCGAGACGTTCCCCGGGGTCGGCGTCCACGAGGTGTACGGGTCGACCGAGGGCGGGATCGTCACCGACCTGCGCCCGGCGGACGCCCGCCGCAAGCCGGGCTCGGTCGGCCACGCCTGGTTCATGAACGAGGTCCGGCTGGTCGGGCCCGACGGCGAACCCGTCCCGCCCGGAACCCCGGGCGAGCTGTACAGCCGGTCGCCGATGCTGATGAGCGGCTATCTCCGGGACGAGGCGGCGACGGAGGAGTGCACCACCCCGGACGGCTTCCTCAGCGCCGGGGACATCGCCGTCGCCGACGACGAGGGCTACGTCACGATCGTCGACCGCGCGAAGGACATGATCATCTCCGGCGGCGTCAACATCTACCCGCGGGAGGTCGAGAACGCCCTCCTGACCCACCCCGACGTCCGGGACGCCGCCGTCGTGGGCCGACCCGACGAGACCTGGGGCGAGCGGGTCAGCGCCTTCGTCGTCCTCACCCGGCCCACCGACGTGGGCGTGCTCGAGACGCACGCCCGCGCGCGGCTGGCCGGCTTCAAGGTGCCGCGCGAGTGGCACGTGCGCGAGGAGCTGCCCCGCAACGCGGCCGGCAAGCTCCTCAAGCGGGAACTCCGGCAGGAACTGCGGTAGGGGTGCCGGCCGGCCGGAGGCGGGTCACCCCGCGGCGGAGGGTTCGCGCTCGGGGACACCGGCCGGCGGCCGCAGCGGCTCGGCCTCCGTCCGGGGCGGGACGACCGTCCGGTCGGACGTCCGCACCAGCGCCGTCTTCGGCTCGTCGTCGACGCTCAGCCGGAGGATCTCGCGCCGCGAGTAGTGCCCGGCGGCGTCGACGAACACCTTGACCCCGGCGATGTCGTCCAGGTCGACGTCCGCGACCAGCACCGTCTCCTCCGGCCCGGTGTGCGGACCGGCGAGGTAGGGGGTCATGGGGTGGATGACGGCCGACCAGCCGCCACCGACGGTGAGGAACTCCTGCGGGCCGAGGGCCTCCTCCATGACGTCGAGCATCTGCTGGGTGACCGGGTTCTGGGCCACGACGACGAAGCACTGGCCGGTGAGCGCGTGGTTGCGCGACATCGCCTCCACCTGCGGGTCGAAGACCTCACGGAAGCCGACGAGGGTCGACAGCGCCGGCCAGGAGCCCGCGTGGATCTGCTCGCCCTGGCAGATGAGCGCGTGCCGGGCGAGGTTCATGGTGTGCTCCCAGCAGACGAGGCCACCGATCCGGCCGATGCCCGTCTGCCACACCGAGAGCGTGGACCCGTCGCCCTGCCCCCACACGGTCCGCTCCGCGAAGGTCGGCTGGAGCTTGCGGTGGCGGCCGATCACCTCGCCCCGCTCGTCGATGACGACCTGGGTGTTGTAGAGCGTGCCGCCCTCGCGCTCGTTGACCCCGAGCACGACGACGGCGCCGGCCTGCCGGGCGGCGGCCCGCACGGGGTCCAGCTGCGCGGTGTCCAGGTCCACCGACTGGGCGGCGTACCGGGCGTGCAGCCCGGCCTGCACGATCGGCGGGTAGAGGTTGATCCAGTACGGGAACCCGGGGACGAACACCTCCGGGAACACCACCAGGCGGGCCCCCCGGTCGGCCGCCCGGCCGACCCACTCGGCGGCCCTGGCCACCGATGCCTCCGCGTCCAGGAACTCGGGAGCGGCGTGCACCGCCGCGACGGTGACCGGAGCCATGTCACTCCTCCTCGCGCTGTCGGGACGCCCGCGCAGCGACGAGCGACGACGACGGTCGCGATCGTCCGCCGTCGCCGGCCACCACGTCGGTACGCGATCCGCACAGTAAAGATCAGATGTTTTGGGGTCAACCTCCCCGGGCTGCCCGCGAACCGCCGCTCAGGACGACCACGGGCCGATGGTGCCGTCCGCCCGCAGTCCGGCCTCCGCCCGGATCCAGTCGTCCAGCGCGATGCCGGACCCCGGGGACCTGCCGAGCTCACCCGCGCGGCGGGCGATCAGTGCCCACTCCCTGGAGAGCACGTCCCGGACCTGCTGCTCGGCCTGCAGCCAGTTCTCCAGGTCGGTCCCCCGCTCCGGGCCCTCGGCGAGCGCCTCGGCCCTGCGCCGGACGAGGAGCTCCTGCTGCGCTCGCAGCCAGGTGTCGAGGTCGACGGAACCGTCCGGGGACGAGGCGATCTCGCGGGCGCGCTGGGCGGTCAGGACCTCGCGCTCGGCGCGCAGCCAGTTCTCCACGTCGCTGCCGCGCTCGGGACCCGCGGCGATCTCCCGGGCCCGGGCCCGGATCATGACCTCCCGCTCGGCCTGGAGCCAGTTGTCCAGGTCGCCGTTGCCCGGCGACGTCTCGGCGATCTCCCGGGCCCGCGCCGCGATGAGCAGTTCCCGCTCGGCCCGGCGCCAGTCGTCCGCGTCGGCGGCGTCCGGTCCGGCGTCGGCGATCTCCCGGGCCCGGACGGCGACGAACAGCTCCCGCTCGGCCTGACGCCGGGCGACCCCGGCGTCACGGACACCGGACGCGGTCGCCAGTTCCCGCGCGCGCTCGGTGACGTGGCGCTGGACGGCAGCGACGAGCCGCTCGTCGACGTCGCTGGTCCCGGTCTCCCGGGCGCGGCCCAGCCGGGGATCCCGGAGGACCGGGGTGCCCGGATCGAGGCCGCTCGCGGTCAGGAGCAGGTCGTCGAGCGGGCGGGGAGGGCGTTCCGCGCCCGACCGCGCCGCCAGTGCGTCGCGGTGTCTCTGGCGCAGCCAGAGGACGAAGTTCACGGTGCTGACCGCGGGGCCGACGGGGTTGCCCGTCGCCGCTCCGAAGCCGACGCTCGCCCCCACGCCCACCACCCGCAGCGCGAGGGCTCCGGGGTCGGCGGTGAGGACCTCCCGCAGGGTCGACGCGCTCATGTCGCGCGCTCGCCCGGTGACGCCCGGCCGTGTGCTGCCGGCCGTGGCACCCGCGGGACGTCTGTCCGGTCGTCCACGCGGTCAGGATCGGCCCGGGCCGTCACCGCGGCGTCACTGCCGGGGTCCCGGGGGACGCGCGTGGGCGGCGCGACACCGTGGCGACAGGTCCCCCGCCGGTGACGTCCCGGTGACGGCGTGGTGGGGATGCTGCCCCGGCCACGCCCTGCGCCGTCGTCAGGGGGCTGTCGTGACTCCTCTGCTCGAGTGGCTGAGGGACTACTCGGTGCCCGTCGTCGGGCTCCTGGCCGTCGGCTCGGCCTTCCTCCTCGTGGCCAGGACGGTCGTCGAGAAGGCCGTGACGTCGAGGCTGGACGCCTACGCCGAGCGGTTGCGCCTCCAGCTGGCGCGACGGTCGGGGTTCGAGGAGAAGATCCTCACCGATCGGTACGTGACCTTGGCGGATCTGCACACGCGGTTGCAGCGGATGACCACGACCGCCAACCGGGCCCACCACGGGAGCGCCCTGCCGGACGGCTTCGTCGTCGCGGGGGACGTGGTCCCGCTGACCGAGGTGTACGAGCAGCTCGACGTGCAGGAGATCCTGCTGGGACCCCGCCTGCACCCGGCCCTGCTCGAGGCGGCCGGGGTCGTCCTGCGGATGGTGGACGCGGCCCACACCGACGACTGGCCGAGCGCGGCGTCCGCCTGGCTGGAGGTCCGCGTCCGGCTGCGGGCCGCGGCGGACGAGGAGTTCGGGCTGGCGGGCATCCGCTGGTGAGGTGCCCGCTGCCGGCGGTCGCGTCGGCGGGCTCCCTCCCCGCGGTCACACGGCCGTGCCGGGTGCAGGCCACGTCCGGCGGGCCGGCACGGGCCAGCGGGCCAGCGGGCCAGCGTGAACGGGACGTGACCGGCCCGGCCGGCCGCCGGTACGCGGGGCAGCGCGCCGGCGAGGCCCACGCGCCGAGCCGCCGAGCACCCCGGGCACGTCGGCGTGCCGACGCGCTCGTGCCCGCCCTTCGGGGCCGGGCGGTTGACCCGTGGCGGAGGAGGGCGGATCGTCGTCACCGTCGCCCGGTGAGCGCCCAGGCCAGGGCCGGCCGGCCGGGCCCGCAGTCGCATCCTCCGATCACCACGGCGCGCCCGGATGGCTGCCCTCCGGACCGCTCCCACCCCGAGCCGGGAGGTGCCGATCATGAGCACCGTGCAGGGCAACTCCGCCACCCACGCCGAGTCACGCGCCACGTCGGAGGGGACGGTGGGCGGCGTCGCCGAGCGACTCAGGGAGCGCGCCGAGATCGAGGAGGACAGGCGCCTGCAGCAGGACCTGGACTACGCCGAACTGGGCGGAGAGTCCTGAACCGCTGTGTACTGACCCGGACAGATCGGCGGGACGTGCAGACCTCGACGCCGGGGCCGCTCGGAGGCTGACCGTCCGCGACGATCGGCACGCCGACCGACACCCGATCGGTCTTCCTGGCGGCCACGGGGCTCGCGGTCCTGCTGCCGCGGCCGCACGGCGCTCGGGGACCGCAGCGTCAGAGGGCGCTGGCAGAGGTCCTGTGCGCCGACACCACCACCAGACCGAGGAGCCGGATCTGCGCCATGATCCCCAGCAGGTGGGACTCGTCGATCACGTCGCCGTACAACGTCGCGCCGGCCCTGTCCTCCTCGATCCGCATGTCGCAGAACGCCTCGCGCGCCTGCTCCGAGAGCTGGCCGTCGACCCGGAACTCGTACACCGTCGCAGTCATCCGCACGCTCCTCTCCTGCTGCCTCACCGTTCGGCACGGGGCGCCGGCGGTCATCGCCCGGTTGGCGTGACCCTCCTGCCTCCGGGAGACGACGGCGCCGGAGACGGCTCACGGCCGACACCGTCCACCGCCGCAGGGCACACACGACGTCCGCGCGACCGGGAGCTCGTGGTGCCACGCGGTGACCGTGACGACCGGGAGACGACGGGCCCGCGTGGAACTCGTGGTCCACGCGAGCGGCGCCGGCACGGGCAGCGCCACACGACCTCGTTCACCCCGCCCGGGTGAGTCGGCTGCGGAGAGGCCCTCCTGCTGGCTCCACGACACTCCCGCACGGGTGTCGCCGGCCGAGGAGGACGCGACGATCCCCACCATCGTGGACCTCGGTCCTCGCCGCGCTGACGGCGTGACCGGCACCTCCTGCGGTCCACCTCGGACGACGCCGCGAGGTCGCTGGGAGCGGCGGGCCCGCTCTGCCTCCCGCGCACTCCGAGGGCAGTACCGTGTCATCCCCTGCCCCCTCCACCGCGACAGGAGGTGCCGGCCATGAGCGGACCGTGGCCGGGAGGCGTGCCGACCCGAGCGGTCCCCGAGGACGGGCTCGGCAGAGCCGGGATCCCTCGGCCCCGGACCGGCTCCGGGACACGGGCGGACTCGTCGTCGTACACGCGGGGACCGGTCGTCCCAGGAGGACCGGTGCCTGCCGTCGGCGACCTGGTCGAGTGCACCCTGGCCTTCTCCGGGAGCTACGTCTCCGATGACGGCTCCGTGACGATCAGGCGGTCCGTCCGGGACTCGGTCGAGTACTCGGGTAGGCAGTTCGCGGCCTATTGCCGCCGGTGTGCGCGGGCACGGCTCATGCCCTCCGGGGGAGAGATCCTGCCCGACGTCCGCGCCGCGATCGTGTTCGCGGCCACGCACGACCACGACGATCTCGACTGAGTGCGTCCGAGGACGGCACCGGGTCGCCGGACACGGAGGACGGCTCGTCGCTGCGCGGGCCGTCGGAAAGGTCCGCGCAGCGGCGAGGACGGGCGCGCCGGCCGGTCAGACCCCCACCGACTCCAACGCCGTCTCGAGGGTGACGGCCGCGTCGATGAGCGCCAGGTGGGTGAACGCCTGGGGGAAGTTGCCGATCTGCTCGCCGGTCAGGGCGATCTCCTCGGAGTACAGACCGACGTGGTTGGCGTAGGTGAGCATCTTCTCGAACGCCAGGCGGGCGTCCTCGACCCGGCCGGCACGGGTGAGGGCGTCGACGTAGGCGAAGCTGCACAGCGAGAAGGTGCCCTCGGACCCCTGCAGGCCGTCCGGCGACGCCGCAGGGTCGTAGCGGTAGACGAGGCTGTCGGTGACCAGTTCCTCGTCCATCGCCCGCAGCGTGGAGAGCCACAGGGGATCGCGTCCGTCGATGAACCCGACGCTCGGCATCCTCAGCAGGGCGGAGTCCAGGACGTCGGTGTCGTAGTGCTGGACGAACGCCTGCCGTGACTCGTGGAAACCCCGGTCGAGGACCTGCGCCCGGATCGCGTCCCGCGCGGCCGTCCACCGCTCGAGCGGGGCGGGTAGGCCGTGGATGGCGGCCAGGCGGATGGCCCGGTCGAACGCGACCCAGCACATGACGCGGCCGTAGGTGAACGGCTGCCGGCCCCCACGGGTCTCCCAGATCCCCTCGTCGGGCTGGTCCCAGTTGTCGACGAGCCAGTCCAGGATGCCGCTGATCGCGGTCCACCCGCGGACGGGGAGGGGCAGCCCCGCCTGGGCACCGGCGAAGATGCTGTCCATCGCCTCGCCGTAGATGTCGAGCTGCAGCTGCTCGGCGGCGCCGTTGCCGAGGCGGATGGGCACCGACCCGCGGTAGCCCGACCAGCCCTCCAGGACGTCCTCCTTCAGGTCGGAGGAACCGTCGATGCGGTACATGAGGTTCAGCGGACCGCTGTCGCTGTGCACCCGCTCCCGGACACGGTCGCCCAGCCAGGTGCCGAAGCGCGCGGCCTCCCCCACCAGCCCGAGCCGGAGCAGGGCGCGGACGGAGAAGGAGGCGTCGCGCACCCACGTGTAGCGGTAGTCCCAGTTGCGTTCGCCCCCGACCTGCTCGGGCAGGGCCATGGTCGGCGCGGCCACGAGGCCCCCCGTCGGCGCGTACGTCATCAGCTTCAGCGTGATCGCCGAGCGCTGCACCGCCTCGCGCCAGCGGCCTCGGTAGGTCGACCCGGACAGCCAGTCGCGCCAGAACCCCACCGTCTCGTCCAGCAGACCCTCGATCTCGGCCGCTCGGATCTCCCGGGGACCGCCGTCCGCCGCGGACTCCAGGACGATGCCACGGACCTCACCGGCGGCCAGCGCGAGCGACGCACGCACGTCCTGGTCGTCCACGTCCACCCGGGCCTTGTGCTCGTCGCCGGGCTCCCGGACCACGTGCAGGGTCAGCGTGGTCCCGTTGGCGGCGAAGACGACGCCGTTCTCCGACGGCTGCGTGCGGTGCGGCACCCGGCCGTAGTCGAACCGCGGCGCGACCTCGATGTCGAAGGTCATCTCCCCGCGGACGCACTGCACCATCCGCACGAGCCGGTGGGTGTCCGTGGCCGTGGTCCCCGTCGGCGGCATGAAGTCGAGGAGCTGGCCCACCCCTGCCTCGGTGGAGAAGCGGGTCACCAGGACGGCGGAGTCGGGGAGGTACATCTGCTTCGTCGTGTAGTCGAGGCCCGAGGGGCGGACGCGGAAGCGCCCTCCGCGCTCGTCGTCGAGGAGCGCCCCGAAGACGCTCGGCGAGTCGAACCGGGGGCAGCAGAACCAGTCGACCGACCCGTCGGTGGTGATCAGTGCGGAGGTCTGCAGGTCTCCGATCAGTCCGTGGTCGGCGATCGCGGTCTCGGTCATGGCCAGCTCCGTGGGCGTCGTGCTGCGGCGCGACCGTGTGGCGCGCCCCGGACGCCCCACGCTCGCCCGCGCCGGGAGCCGGGGCATCACCCGGGTGTGACGAGGCGCGTCGGTGGGTGGAGCGAGGGATCGGCCCCCGGGCCGACCCGGCCGGGGTGCAGTGGGTGCTGGACCGGACGGAGGAGGACCACGCCCCGGAACCCGGGCATCCCGCACCCGGCCCCGAGCACCACGTCGTGGGGCGGGTGGGGGACGGGATCAGCGCGGGCGGGCGCGGCCGACGAACAGTTGCCGCACGAACATCCACGTCGCCAGGACGCCGACCCCGGCGGCAGCCAGCCGGTCCACGGGAGCCGCGCCGGGGACGCGCCCGTACGTCACGGCGCCGTCCCCGGTCTCCCTCCCGGCCGGCGTGGAGGCGCCGGCGGTCCCCGGGCGGCCGTCGATCACCGACGACCCCACGGTGACCTGCTCGGGCCGCGGGGTGGGCACGGCGGGCCCGGACTCGTCGCCGTCGACCGGCGGGCCGCCCACCCGGGCGCGGAACACGTGGTAGGTCCACCCCTGGTAGACCAGGATCACGGGCAGGAGCACCGCGAGCACGACGGTCATGACCGTCAGCGAGTACGAGGCCGAGGCCGTGTTCTTCGCGGTGAGGTCGTTCCCGGCGCCCAGGCTGGAGACCATCACGCGCGGGTAGAGCTCCGCGAAGATCGACACCACGACCGCGGCGGTGGTGACCGAGGTGGCGGCGAAGGCCGCGCCACCTCTGCTCCCCCGGACCAGGACGGCGGCGGCGATCGCCGCGAGTACCGCGCCGACCTCGACGAACGACAGCAGGAACCCGTTCCCCGACACCACCCGGGTCCAGGCGCAGAAGCCGAGCACCGCGAGCGCGGTGAGCGGGGCGAGCCGACGTGCCGTGCGCCTCGCCCGGGCGTGCAGCACCGCACCCGACGTGCGCAGCGACAGGTAGACCGCACCGTGCAGCAGGCTGAGGAGCACCATCGTGACCCCCGTCGCCAGCGCGTAGGGCGCCAGGAGGTCCCCGAGGTCCCCGACGAACTCCTGCCGGGAGTCGATGGGGACGCCGCCGAGCAGTCCCCCGAGCAGGATGCCGAGCCCGAGGGGGACCACCGCGCTGCCGACGGTCAGCGCGGTCCCCCACGTCCGGCGGCCGCGGTCGGTCTCGGCGTGGCTGCGGAACTCGAAGGCCACCCCCCGCAGGACCAGGGCCGCCAGCACGACCAGGACCACGGGGTAGAAGCCGGAGAACATCGTCGCGTACCAGCCCGGGAAGGCGGCGAAGGTGCCCGCCGTGGCGACGATCAGCCAGACCTCGTTGCCGTCCCACAGCGGGGCGATGGTGGAGATGACCGCCCGGCGGCCGGGCTCGTCGCGGCCGACCGGCCCGTGGAGCATCCCGACGCCGAAGTCGAAGCCCTCGAGCAGGAAGAACCCCACCCAGAGCACGGTGAGGGCGAGGAACCAGAAGGCGACGAGGGTCATGGAGACCTTCCTCGGTCGGGACGGGCCGCGCCGGCGACTCGGTCTCAGTGGGTGAGCTCCGGCTCCCGCTCCTCGTCGCGGGTCCCCGGCGCGGGCTCGTCGGCCAGCTCGCGGCGGGCGAACCGGGCCATGAGGCCCCAGGCCACGACGGCCAGCACGCCGTACAGCGTGGAGAAGACGACCAGGCTCACCACGACGGAGGTCGTGCCCACCGACGGCGACACGGCGTCACTGGTCTTCAGCAGTCCCTGGACGATCCACGGCTGACGACCGTTCTCGGTGAGGACCCAGCCTGCCGTGTTGATGACGAACGGGAGCGGGATCGCGAGGACGGCGACGCGCAGGAACCACCGGGACGTGTCGAGCCGCTTGTACCGCCACAGGCCCCAGAGCCCGATGAGCAGGACCAGGCTGCCGAGGTAGGCCATCACCCGCATCGACCAGTACTGGACGAAGACGTTGGGCACGTAGTCCCCCGGCCCGTACTGCTGCTCGTACTGCGCCTGCAGCTCGTCCATGCCCACGACCTCGCCGTTCCAGTGGTTCGTGGCGAGCAGCGAGAGCAGGTGCGGGATCTGGATGATCTTGTCGGGGTCGTGGTCGTCCTTCCCGCCGCCGATCTGGAACAGCGAGAAGGAGCAGGGCTGGCAGGTCTCCCACTGCGCCTCGGCCGCCGCGATCTTCATCGGCTGGAACTCGCCCTCGGTGACCCCGAGCTCGCTGCCCACCAGCAGGTTGAGCATCGTGGCCGGGACGAGGATCGCGAGCGCGATCCGCGCCGAACGGGCGAAGGCCGGCGCGTGCGACCTCCGCCGCAGGTGCCAGGCGGAGATGCCCAGCACGACCACGCACGCGGTGACCACCGAGGCGAGCAGGACGTGCACCAGGCTGCGGAGGAAGACCGGGTTGGTGAGGACGGCGCCGATGCTGGTCAGCTGCGCGTTGCCTTCGCTGTTGATCTCGTAGCCGACCGGGTTCTGCATCCAGGAGTTCGCGGCCATGATGAACGCGGCGGACAGCACACCGCCCGCCGCGGCCGCCCAGATCGTGGCCAGGTGGACGCGGCGGGAGAGCCGGTTCCAGCCGAACACCCACAGGGCGAGGAACGTGGACTCGAGGAAGAAGGCGGCCAGCCCCTCCATCGCCAGGGGGGCGCCGAACACGTCTCCCACGAAGCGGGAGTAGCCCGACCAGTTCATGCCGAACTGGAACTCCTGCACCAGCCCGGTCACCACGCCGACGGCGACGTTGATGACCAGCAGGGTCCCGAAGAACCGGGTCAGCCGCAGGTACTCGCGCTCGTCGGTGCGGTGCCAGCGCGTCTGCAGCAGCGCGGTGACCAGGGCCAGTCCGATGGTGAGCGGCACGAAGAGGAAGTGGTAGATCGACGTGCTCGCGAACTGCATCCGGGCCAGGTCCACGGTGGACACGTCGTCCCCCCGTCCTCGTCGTCGCTGGGTCCCGGGCGACGCTCGCCGTCCTCCCCTGCCGGCACATCACCCGATGAGGAGGACCGGACGGCGGGGTGGGGGTCACCCCGCCCCGCCCCTGCACGCGCGGACGCCCCCGCGGTCGGTCGGATCCGCCGGGACGTGCGTGGCCACCGGGTCGCGGACGTCTCCGCGCCGGGACGGGAACCGCCCGGCTCATCACTCCCTGGTGATGTGCGGCCGCGGCCGGGAGCAGGAGCGTGGCCCGCGGCCGGGGCCGGCAGGCGCCTCCCTGGCGCAGCGACGCCGCCCTGGAGGAGGAACCCGTGGCCGACGACCGGCACCACGACGTCATCATCATCGGCACCGGAGCCGGCGGCGGGACCCTCGCCCACCGGCTGGCTCCCTCGGGGAAGCAGGTGCTCCTCCTGGAACGGGGCGACTACCTGCCGCGCGAACGCGACAACTGGAGCTCCACCGCGGTCTTCGTGCAGGGCAGGTACCGGGCGCCCGAGTACTGGTACGACGGCGACGGCGACCAGTTCCCCCCGGAGGTCAACTACTACGTCGGCGGGAACACGAAGTTCTACGGCGCGGCCCTGTTCCGGCTGCGCCCGCAGGACTTCGGCGAGATCCGGCACCACGGCGGGATCTCCCCGGCCTGGCCGATCGACTACGGCGACCTCGAGCCCTGGTACGGCGAGGCCGAGCAGCTCTACGCCGTCCACGGCCGGCACGGCGAGGACCCGACCGAGGGACCGTCCAGCACGCAGTACCCCTACCCGCCGGTCGAGCACGAGCCGCGCATCGAGCGGCTGAGCCAGGACCTGGAGAAGCAGGGGCTGCACCCCTTCCACCTGCCGATCGGGGTCCGGCTCACCCAGGACGAGCACGGCCGGGCCACGCGCGACAGCGCGTGCATCCGCTGCGACCGGGTGGACGGCTTCCCCTGCGTGCTCGACGCGAAGGCCGACGCCCAGGTGATGTGCGTCGACCCGGCCCTGCGCCACCCGAACGTCCGCATGGTGACCAACGCCCACGTGACCTCACTCGAGACCGACCCCAGCGGGACCACGGTCACCTCGGTCGTGACCGAGCTCGGGGACGGGACGACGGCGCGGTTCTCCGCCGACATCGTCGTCGTCGCCTGCGGGGCGGTGAACTCCGCGGTGCTGCTGCTCGCGTCGGCGAACGACCGGCACCCCAACGGCCTGGCCAACGGCTCCGACGTCGTGGGCCGGCACTACATGCGGCACAACAACCTGGCGCTGATGGGCGTCTCCGAGGAGCCGAACGACACCCGCTTCCAGAAGACGCTCGCCCTCCACGACTGGTACTCCGGGTCGCCGGACTGGGACTACCCCCTGGGCGGCATCCAGATGCTCGGCAAGTCCGACGCCGAGCAGATCCGCGCCAACGCGCCGCACTGGGCCGGGCGGGTGTCCCCGGAGACGCCGTTCACCGAGCTGGCCCGGCACGCCGTCGACTTCTGGCTCTGCGGCGAGGACCTCCCCCAGCCGGACAACCGGGTGACCCTCGACCGGGACGGCGCGATCCACCTGGCGATCGACGAGAAGAACAACGTCGAGGGGGTCAAGCGGCTGCGGCACGAGCTCGAGCACCGGCTCGGGGACCTCGGCATGAAGGAGCAGCACCTGCTGCACCACAGCATCTACGTGCACAAGGGCATGCCGATCGGGGCGACCGCACACCAGGCCGGGACGGTCCGCTTCGGCACCGACCCCGCCACCTCCGCCCTCGACGTGAACTGCAGGGCGCACGAGCTGGACAACCTCTACGTCGTCGACACCAGCTTCTTCCCGAGCATCGGCGCGGTGAACCCGTCGCTCACGGCCATCGCCAACGCGCTGCGGGTCGGGGACCACCTGATCGACCGGCTCGGCTGACGACCCCCCACGAGAACGAGAGAGCGGACCGACATGACGACCGAGCGAGTGGACGCGCTGGTGATCTTCGGGGCGACCGGCGACCTGGCCAAGCTGGAGACCTTCCCGGCCCTCGTGGGGCTCGTCGACCGCGGGGTCCTCGACGTCCCGGTGGTCGGGGTCGCCAAGAGCGGGTGGGGACTCGACCGGTTCCGCGAGTACGCGGCGGCGTCCCTGCGCGCCAACGGCCTCGATCCGGACACGGGCCCGGGCCGGCGGATGCTCGGTCTCCTGCGCTACGTCGACGGCGACCTGGACGACGACGCCACCTACGCCGCCATGGCACGCGAGATGGGGGACGGGAGACGGGCGCTGTTCTACCTCGAGGTGCCGCCGTTCCTGTTCGGCCGGATCGCCCAGGGGATCTCGACCGCCGGCCGCGCCGAGGGCGCCCGGGTGATGGTGGAGAAGCCGTTCGGGAACGACCTCGACAGTGCCCGGACGCTCAACGAGACCCTGCAGCGGTACTTCCCCGAGGACGCGATCTACCGCGTCGACCACTGGCTGGGGCTGGACCCGCTCGAGGACGTGCTCGTCGCCCGCTTCGCCAACTCGATGTTCGAGCCGCTGCTCAACCGCGACCACGTGGCCGGCGTGCAGATCACGATGGCCGAGGCCTTCGACGTCGCCGACCGCGGCCGCTTCTACGACCGGACCGGCGCCACCCGCGACGTGGTCCAGAACCACATGCTGCAGGTGCTGGCCAGCGTGCTCGCCGACCCGCCCGACGGCTCCGGCCTGGACTCGTGGCTGGACGCCAAGGCACGGGTCATCGGGGCACTGCGGCCGCTGACCCCCGAGGACACGGTCTTCGGCCAGTACGAGGGCTACCACGACGTCGACGGTGTCGACCCGGCCTCCACGACGGAGAGCTTCGTGGCGGTCCGGCTGGCCCTGGACTCCTGGCGCTGGGCCGGGGTCCCGCTGCTCATCCGCGCGGGCAAGACCATGCCGGTCACGGCCACCGAGATCACCGTCCGCTTCCGGCCCACCCCGTTCGACGTGTTCGGGCAGGGGCCGAGCGGGATCGTCAACCAGCTGCGCTTCCGGATCTGGCCCGAGACCGGGTTCGGCCTGAGCCTCGCCGGCAAGGTCCCGGGCGCGGCGCTCCGGACCGAGGTCCAGGAGCTGGCCTACGCCCAGCACGGAGCGGCGGACATGCGCCCCTACGACCGGCTGATCGGTGCCGCACTCGACGGGCGGCGCCTGCTGTTCGCCCGGCAGGACACCGTCGAGGCGGCCTGGCGGGTCGTCGACCCGATCCTGGGGGGCGGCGTGCCGCTGCACACCTACCCGCGCGGCACCTGGGGGCCCAAGGAGGCCGAGGAGCTGCTGCCGGACGGGATCACCTGGCACGACCCGGCCGCCTGATCGGAGGAGGAGCGATGGCCCCGTCCCCACAGCACCGGGTCGTGATCGTCGGCGGTGGCTTCGGCGGGCTCTTCGCCGCGCGGGCGCTGCGCGGCTCCGCCCGCGTCACGCTCGTCGACCGGACCCAGCACCACCTCTTCCAGCCGCTGCTGTACCAGGTGGCCACCGGGATGCTCTCCGAGGGGCAGGTCGCGGTGCCACTGCGCGACGTGCTCGAGCGGCACCGGAACGTCGAGTGCCTGCTGGCCGAGGTCGTCGACGTCGACGCCGCCGGCCGGACCGTCGTCGCGGAGCGACCGGACGGCGAGCGCATCCAGCTGCCCTACGACGACCTCGTGGTCGCCGCCGGCGTCCGCCAGTCCTACTTCGGGCACGACGAGTTCGCGCGCTGGGCGCCGGGGATGAAGACGATCGCCGACGCGCTGACGATCCGGCAGCGGGTGTTCGGGGCCTTCGAGCTCGCCGAGACGGCCTCCGACCCGGAGGAGAGGCGGCGCCGGCTCACCTTCGCCGTCGTGGGCGCCGGCCCCACCGGCGTCGAGCTCGCCGGGCAGATCCGCGAGGTGGCCACGCACACCCTGCGGAGGGAGTTCCGGAACATCCGCCCCGAGGACGCCCGCGTCCTCCTCTTCGACGGCGGGGACGCCCCGCTGGCGTCCTTCGGTCCGGCCCTGTCGGCGAAGGCGGCAGCGACGCTCGAGACCCTGGGGGTCGAACTGCGGGTGCACAGCATCGTCACCGGTGTCGACGGTGCCGGGCTGGACGTCCGCGACCGCACCGGTGCCACCGTCCGCGTCGAGGCCGGGACCGTCCTCTGGGCCGCCGGCGTCGCGGCCCCGCCGCTCGCGGCCGCCCTCGCCGAGGCCACCGGGGCGGCCACCGACCGGGCCGGCCGGATCCTGGTCGGCCCGGACCTGACCGTCCCCGGGCACCCGGAGATCTCCGTCGTCGGTGACCTGGTGGCCAGGCCCGGCCTCCCGGGCGTGGCGGAGGTCGCGATGCAGTCGGGCCTCTACGCCGGGCGGCGGATCCGGCGACGCCTCGCCGGTGCCGGACCCGCCCGTCCGTTCCGGTACCGGGACCTCGGCTCGGCCGCCTACCTGGCCCGCGGTCGCGCCGTCGTCTCGGTGGGACGGGTGCACCTGGCCGGCCTGCCCGCCTGGCTGGTGTGGCTGTTCATCCACATCGCCTTCCTGACCGGCTACCGCAACCGGGCAGGAGCCGTGCTCGCGTGGGCCGTCACGTTCGCCCGCGAGTCACGGCGCGAGCGGGCCTTCACCACCCGGCAGATCGGGTCGCTGCACGACCTGTACGCGCAGCCGGTCGGGCCGGCTCACCGGACCATCGCGTCCTGAGCGCCCGCAGACGATGAACGGGGCGGCGCGGCGGCTCGTGCGGCTCGTCCCCGCCGCCAGGCAGGCGGTCCGGGTGACCGCCGGGCTCTCGATCATCGCGGCACTGCTGGTCGTGGCCCAGGCCTGGCTGCTCGCGGACCTGGTCTCCCGGGCGTTCCTGGGCGACGCCGGGCTCTCGGCGCTGACGCCCGCCCTGACCGCCCTCGCCGCCGTGGTCGTGGCCCGCGCCGTGCTCGGCTGGGCCCAGGAGGCGGCCGCCTCCCGCGCAGGGGCGCTGGTCGTGACGCAGGTGCGGGCCCTGCTGCTCGACCACGTCCTGCTGCTCGGCCCGCGACACCCGGGACTGCCGCCGACGGGACGGCTGGCCGCACTCACCGGCCGTGGGGTGGACGCCCTGGACGGCTACGCCGGCCGGTACCTGCCGCAGCGGATCGTCGCCGTCGTCGTCCCCCTCGTCGTCGGCTGCTGGATCCTCACCGCGGACTGGCTCTCCGCCCTCCTGCTGGCGGTGACCGTTCCGCTGGTGCCCGTCTTCATGGTCCTGATCGGCCTGCACACGAAGCAGCGCGTCGGCCGCCAGTGGCGGACGCTCACCGTCCTCGCCGCGCACTTCCTCGACGTCGTCGCCGGTCTCGACGTCCTCACCGCCTTCGGCCGGGCCCGCGGCCAGGAACGCCGGATCGCCGCCGTGTCGGAGCGGCACCGGGTCCAGACGATGCGCACCCTGCGGGTGGCGTTCCTGTCCGCGCTCACCCTGGAGCTGCTGGCGAGCCTGTCGGTCGCCCTCGTGGCCGTGTCCGTGGGTCTGCGACTGGTCGCCGGCGACCTGGACCTGGCCACCGGTCTGCTGGTCATCGTGCTCGCGCCGGAGGTGTTCCTGCCCCTGCGGGCGGTGTCGGCGGGGTACCACGACAACGCCGAGGGCGCGGCCGCCGCCGAGCAGGTCTTCGGCATCCTGGACCTCCCCGTTCCCGCCCGGGCCGGCGGCCGCGCACCCCACCCGGCCGCGGGTCCGTTGCAGCTGGAGGCGGTCACCGTCGACGGCCGGGGCGGCCCGGTGCTCGACCACGTGTCCCTGACCATCGCGCCGGGGCAGGTCCTCGGGCTGACCGGAGCCAGCGGCGCCGGCAAGTCGACCCTGCTGGACCTGCTGCTGGGCTGGCGCCGGCCGGACGGAGGCCGGGTGACCGTCGACGGGGTCGACCTGGCGACGGTGGACCGCGCGGCCTGGCTGCAGCAGGTCGCCTGGGTGCCGCAACGACCGGCGCTGGTCCGGGGGACCATCGCCGACAACCTGCGGCTGGCCGCACCCGACGCCGCTCCGGAGCGGCTCGCCGCCGCCGCCGCGGCCGCGGCGCTCGAACTACCGCTCGGGACCCGGGTGCAGGAGCGGGGCCTGGGGCTCTCCACGGGGCAGCAGCGCCGGGTGGCGCTCGCCCGGGCGCTGCTCGCCGACCGGCCGCTGCTGCTGCTGGACGAGCCCACCGAGGGCCTCGACGGCGAGACCGAGGCCACGGTGCTGCGCACGCTGCCCGCGGCGCTGGCCGGACGCACGGTCGTGCTGGTGAGCCATCGCTCCGCCGTCCTCGGGGTGTGCGACCGGGTGGTCGCGCTGCCGTCACCGGGAACCCGGGCACCCGACTCCGCGGAACCGGACGAGCCGGAGGCAGCGGTCCCCGAACCGGCACGAGGAGCCACCCTCCCTGCAGCAGCCGGCAGAGCCGGGACGGCGTCCTCCGGCCTGCGGGCCCTGCTGCCTGCCCTCCGCCCGCACCGGGGCCGGCTCGCCGTCGCCGTGCTCGCCGGAACCGGCGCGCTCGGCTCCACGCTGGCCCTGGCCGCCACGTCGGCGTGGTTGATCTCGTCCGCGGCGCTGCAACCGCCCGTGCTGTCCCTCGTGGTGGCGATCGTCGGGGTGCGCACGTTCGCCCTGGCCAAGGCCGGGCTGCGCTACGGGGAGCGGCTGGCCTCGCACGACGCCGCGTTGCGGATCCTCGCCACCCTGCGGGTGCGGCTGTGGCGCGCGCTCGTCCGGCTGGGTCCCGCCGCCACCGGGCGGCTGCGCTCCGGGGACCTGCTGGCCCGGCTGGTCGGTGACGTCGACGCCCAGCAGGACCTGGTCGTGCGCGCGTTCGTGCCCGCGGCGTCCGCCGCGATCGCCGGGGTCGGCGCGGTGATCGGTCTGGGCCTGCTGGTGCCCGGGGCCGGTCCGGCCCTGGCCGCGGGCCTGCTCTGCGCCGGGGTGCTCGCGCCGCTCCTCACGCTCCGGGTCGCCCGCTCGCCGGGCCGGCGGACCGCGGAGCTCACCGGGGTCGTGGTGGCCGACGTCGTCGAGCTGCTGGACGCGGCGCCGGACCTCCTCGCCTTCGGGACCGCGACCCGCCGGCGGACCGCGCTGGCCGCCGTCGACGCGAGGCTGGGCGCGCTGCGCCGTCGGGCGGCGGGGGCCGCCGGGCTCGGGGCGGCGGCATCCGTCCTGGGCATCGGCGGGGCGGCCGTGGCCTGCACCGCGCTCGGGGTCGCCGCCCTGCGCGCCGGCTCGCTGGAGGGGCCCGCGCTCGCCGTCCTGGCACTCACCCCCCTCGCGGCCGCGGAGCTGGTCGCCGGTCTCCCGGAGGCCGCCCGCCGGTGGTCGACCGCGCTGCCGGCCGCCGACCGGCTCGCCGCGCTGGAGGCGGCCCGGCCACCGGTCGTCGACGCCGCCGACCCGCGGCCGGCGTCCCCCGGCCGCACGATGGCCACCCAGGGGCTCGCCGTCCGGTGGCCGGGGGCCTCGCAGGACGCCGTCGACGAGGTGGACCTCCGCGTGCCGGCCGGCGGCGCCCTGGTCCTCACCGGCCCCACCGGCTCCGGGAAGAGCACGGTGCTCGCCGCGCTGCTGCGCACGCTGGACCCGCGGGCCGGCCGGGTGCTCATGGACGACGTGGACACCCGCGGGGTCCTGGCTGACGACGTGCGCAGCCGGATCGCCTGGTGCGGTCCCGCACCGCACCTGTTCGACAGCACACTCCGGGACAACCTGCGCCTCGCCCGGCCGGACGCCGCGGACGACCGGATCGTGGCGGCGCTGCGCCGCGCCGGCCTGGGCGACTGGCTCGCGGGGTTGCCCGAGGGCCTGGACACCGCGGTCGGACGGCACGGCGGCGCCGTCTCCGGCGGGGAACGGCAGCGGATCGGCCTGGCCCGGGCGCTGCTCGCAGCGCGACCGCTGCTGGTGCTCGACGAACCCACCGCGCACCTGGACACGGCGACCGCCGAGCGCGTCTGCGCCGACGTCGTCCGGAGCACGGCGGGTCGCACGGCGATCGTCACCAGTCACCGGCCGGAGGCGTTCCCCGGACTGCCGCACCTCCGGATGCCGGCCGCGGAGCCCCGGGCACGGGTCCACCGCGCCGGGCACGCGGGAGTGGTGCTGTCGGCAACGGACGAGAGCGGCAGGTGCGCACCATGACCACGCCAGGGACCGACGGCCCCGGACCACCGGCAGAACCCGCCGACCCGGCCACCATGCTGCGCAGTCCCCAGTACCTGCGGCTGCTCGTGATCGCCGCCGTGCTGGGGGTGCCGATCTCCGCCGTGGCGTACTGGTTCCTCGTGCTCACGAGCGGGCTCGGCGACTGGCTCTACACCGGTCTGCCGGAGGCCCTGGACCTGGACCCCGTCCCGGTGTGGTGGCCGGTACCGCTGCTCGGGGCAGCCGGTCTGCTGGTCGGGCTCGTCGTCCGCCACGTCCCGGGCCGCGGTGGGGAGTCCCCCCTCGACGGCTTCCGCCCCGGAGGTGGCGCACCCGCTCCCCTGCCGCTGCTCGGCATCGCGGTCGCCGCGGTCGCCAGCCTGGGCCTCGGTGCCGTCGTCGGTCCGGAGGCGCCGCTGATCGCGATCGGTGGCGGCCTCGCCGCGGCGGCCGTCCGGCTGACCCGCCGGCCGGTCCCCGCACAGGCGCTCGCCCTGATCGCCGCAACCGGGAGCTTCGCGGCCATCAGCGCCCTGTTCGGGTCCCCCCTCGCCGGCGCGTTCCTCCTCATGGAGGCCGCCGGCATCGGCGGCCCGATGCTGCGGCCCCTCCTGCTGCCCGGGCTGCTCGCCTCCGGCATCGGCTCGCTGGTGTTCATCGGCCTGGACGACTGGACCGGGGAGGGCGTCTTCTCCTTCGCGCTGCCCGGCCTGCCCCCGTTCCCGCGACCCGACCTCGCGCAGTTCGCCTGGGCCCTCGGCATCGGGGTGGCCGCCGCCGTCCTCGTGGCGGCGATCCGCCACCTCGCCACGCCGCTGCGGGCACCGGTCGAGCGACGCGTGCTCCTCGCCGCCCCCCTGGTCGGCCTGGCGGTCGCCGGGCTGGCCATCGGCTACGCGCAGCTCACCGGTCACGACGTGACCGACGTGCTGTTCTCGGGTGAGGACCAGCTGCCCGGGCTGGTCGACGCCCGGGCGGACTACACCGTGGGCGCCCTGCTCCTGCTGCTGCTGTGCAAGTCGCTGGCCTACGCGGGCTCGCTGGTCGCCTTCCGCGGCGGTCCCACGTTCCCGGCCGTCTTCCTCGGAGCTGTCGGCGGGATCGCGCTCTCGCACCTGCCGGGCCTGCCGGTGACCCCGGCCATCGCGATGGGGCTCGCCGCCACCTGCGCCGCGATGCTGCAGCTGCCGCTCACCTCGGTGCTGCTGGCGACCCTCATGCTCGGCGCCGACGGGGTCACCGTCATGCCCCTGGTCATCGTCGCCGTCACGGTGTCCTACGTCGCCTCGGCGCGCCTGGCGCCCCGAGCGGTCGCGACGTCGACCGGCGCGGACGCTCCCCCGAGCACGGCGCCGGTCCCGCTCCCCCGGCAGACGCTGGCGGAGCGGGACGGCGGTGGAGGGTCGTCCCGTCGCTGACCCGACGCGACACCCGCCCGGACCTCTCCAGGAAGCGGCCCGATCGCCGCCGGCGTGGCGGCCGCCCGCGCCGGGGTGGTCGCGGGCGCCCCCGCCGTCCGGCTCGGCGACCGTGAGTCGGACGTGCTCGCGTGCCCGCCCTCGCTGCCGACCGCCGCGGAGCCCGCCGTCTCCGGGCCTGGCGTCGGGCTATCGTTGGTCCACCTCACGATCGGCGGCGATCTCGACGAGATGCCAGGCGCCCCTCCGCCCCGCCACCGACACGGCAGTGGAGCGCGCGACGATGGACGCGACTGAGCAGGTCAGCTGGGCGGACTGCCCGAACTGCGGAGGACTCGTGGCCGTCGGCTGGCTGGACGGGGAGCCGGTCGCGGTCGACTGCGCCGGTGGCTGCCTGCTGCGGGTGGACCAGGTCCAGATCTCCGCCCCCGACACGCCGGATGACGTCGAGCAGATGGCTCTCCTCGAGGACGCGGTCCTCGACACGGCGGCGGCTTACGGGCTCGCCGACCCTCGGGTGGCCGCGGCGCTCGTGGCTGGTGCGTGGGCGGACATCCTGGGCGAGGAGGGGCGGTCGCCCCGGCTCGTCGAGCTCGCCACCGCGGCTGTCCGAGAGGTCGGCGACCAACTGCACCGCCGGCAGCTCTCGGCCGGCCCGCAACAGGTCCACGACGCCTCGGACGACATCCGCGTGCTCGTCGTCGACGACCATCCGCTGGCCCGGCTGAGGCTGAACGAGATGTTCGCCGGCGAAGCCGACCTCAGCGTCGTGGGCGAGTGCCAGAACGGCTCACAGGTCGTGGAGGCCGCGGCACGGCTGCGTCCGCACGTGGTGTGCATGGACTGGTCGCTGCCGACCACGGATGGCCTCGCCGTCACACGGGCCCTGAAGGCGGCCGAGAGGGAGGTCCAGATCGTCCTGCTGACCGGCGACTCCCGCGCACGACGCCAGACCGCACTCGCCGGCGCCGACGCCCTCGTGCCGAAGGAGGCCGGTCGGGACGCGTTGCTCCGCTGCCTCCGGACGGTCGCCCGCAGGGGCACGGGGTGCCCGTACTGCCTGTGATCAGGTGGTGCGACCGGGCGGGCGGCTCCCTGTACCGGGCGTCGTCGACGGTGTCGGGCTGCGCTCCCCGGCGGTGGGGTCCGCCGGGCAGGCGGCGCGGGACGGGCGACTCGGCACCCACCGTCCTGACGGCCGGGTCCGGCGAGCGGTCACCTCAGGCGGGGGCAGCGGTCGAGCCGTCGCCGCCGGGGCCCGGGTGCCAGTCCTCGCCCCGCGTCCCCCGGGCCGCGTCCCTCCCTCTGTGACCTCCACCGGGACCCCGCAGCACGACGGCGAAGCCCACGGCGACGACCGCGCCCGCGGCCGGTCCGAGCGGGTGGGCCCACCACGCGGTCCCGTCCCCGAGGACGACGGGTGCACCGGCTCAGGCGACGATCAGGTACAGGCCGTAGCCGACGATCGACCCGGCGGCGAGGAGGCAGAGCACGGCGACGGCCGTGCCGGCGGCGGAGTGCGTGTCGGACGCACCGCCGTCGTCGCCGGGACCGTCGACCCGCCTCCGCGAGGGGCCGGACAACCCGACCACCGCGAACGCGACCAGCATGACGACGGTCACGGTGGCGGCGGTCGCCACGGCCGCGATCGCGGCGAGCGTGCCCCAGTCGATGTGCACGGGACGGCCCTCCCTCGTCGCTCAGGCTGCCAGGCCGACGGGGACGTCGGCGGCCTCCGGTCGCGGGACGTCGTTGACGTTGGCCGCGGTGACCGGGTCGCGCCGCGACGCGGCGTACATCCCCGCGGCGAGGGCGGCCCCGCTCACCGCGACGACGACCACGCCCACGGTGCCGGTCGCCGCCAGCCACGAGGCCGCCGCACCCACCAGCGCCGCCGACGGCAGGGTGAAGCCCCAGGCGAGCACGATCCGCCCGGCCACTCCCCAGTGCACGGACGCCAGCCGACGACCCGCACCCGCTCCGAAGATGGAGCCGGTGCAGACCTGGGTGGTGGACAGCGGCAACCCGAGGTGGGTCGAGGACAGGATGACCGCCGTGCTGGTGGTCTCGGCGGTGAAGCCCTGGACGACGTGGATGTCGCTGACCCGCTTGCCGAGCGTCCGGATGATGCGCCAGCCACCCATGTAGGTGCCCAGCCCGATGGCCAGCCCGGCCGCGAGGACGACCCAGAACGGCGGCGGCGAGCCCGGCGCGACCAGTCCCGCGGTGATCAGGGTCAGCGTGATCACGCCCATGGTCTTCTGCGCGTCGTTGGTGCCGTGGGCGAGGGCCACCATCGAGGCCGACACCCGCTGGCCGACCGTGAAGCCCCGGCGGACGACCCCGGGCCGGGCCCTGGCGGTGGCCCGGTGGGCCAGGTACGTCGCGATCACCGCGATCACCGCGGCCACCACGGGGGCCAGCAGCGCGGGGAGGACGATCTTGTTCACGACCGCGTCGAAGTCGATCGCGCCGACCCCGCCTGCCACCCAGGTGGCGCCGATCAGGCCACCGAAGAGCGCGTGCGACGAACTGGACGGCAGCCCGAGCAGCCACGTCAGCAGGTTCCACAGGATCGCCCCGATCAACCCGGCGAAGATCACGACCGGGTCGATGAGCGTCTCGTCGACCAGCCCGCCCGAGATCGTCTTCGCCACCTGGACCGACAGGAAGGCCCCGGCCACGTTCAGGCAGGCGGCGATCGTCACGGCGGTCCTCGGCGTGAACGCCCCCGTCGCGATCGACGTCGCCATGGCGTTGGCGGTGTCGTGGAACCCGTTCGTGAAGTCGAAGGCCAGCGCGGTCACCACGACCAGGACCACGATCAGCGACACGTCCATGGACCGCGCCCTCCGATCCGCCGACCAGGACCTTCCCGTCGATGTCGGCCTCGTCGCCCCGGGAGGACGGGAGCGGCCCGTCCGGGACGCGGAGGACGACGACGACCGACGTCCCGTGCCCCTCTCCCGGCTGCACCCCCGCGCCGCACCGTGAGGTGCCGCAGCGGCGAGAGTGCAGCGTGCGGGCCCTCGGATCGGGGTCACATCACCCTGCGAGGACGAGGGCCCCGAGCCGCGCGCGCCGCCGGTGTCCCGTCCCGGGACCGGGACGGCGCGGGCGTGCGCGAACGGGTCGCCCGGCCGACTGTGTCCCCACGCGGCAGTGCCCCGTGGCGTCCCGCACCGGGCGGCCCGTCGCCCGGAGCCGCCCGGTCCCGGCGCAGCCCGCAGCGGCGGCTCACCCACTCCGGGGGACGTCGGGCCCGGCGCGTCCCGCGAGGCTCCAGCCGCCGGCGTGCCCGCACCGCGGGCGCCCGCCGTCGTCACCCACTGACCGGAACCGGTGGTGCGCTCATGGACAGGACGAACCGCCCCGTCGTCCCCGACGGGCTCCCTCAGCTCCAGGCGGGATCCCACCTGGACCCGGAGCAGGGTGCCTGCCTCATGGAGTACGTCTCCGTCATCGCCGGGACGACCTTCGGCGACCACCCGCCCTGCACGGACCCCACCCTGGCCGCGCTGGCCCGGCTCGTGAACGACGCCTCCACCGACGACGGCCGGCCGCTGCTCACCGCCTTCGCTCCGACGCTGGCCTCGATCGGGCGCCTCGCTGATGCCCGCCGCACCGCGGCCGTCGTCCGCGCGACCGTACGCACGGCCGACGCCGCCGCAGACGACCCGGCGGTCCTGGCCCGGCACCTGCGCCGCGCTGAGCGGAGGTACGTCCGCCTCACGGGCACCGGCCCGCTCGCCGCTCTCGCCCGGGAGCTGGACCCGCTGGTCCGCCGAGGACCGGTCCAGCGCCGCCTGAACGCCTCGATCACCGCGCTGACGGCACTGCCGGGACCACGGCGCGACGCCGCTCTCCGGGGCACCCTGACCGCAGCGGTCGCGGCCGCCCTGGACCCTGCCGCGACCTGCCCGCCCACCCCTGGCGAACAGGCGCGGAGCGCTCCCGGCCCGCGGCAGGAGGGGCGGCGCCCCGGGAAGGTCGCCGGCCGAGGCTGAGGGACCCGGGCGCGTCCAGGAGGCCCCGCCCCCTGAGCCCGGCGGGGCGGTGGCGGGCGGGCTCCTGGACGCCGCCCCCGCGGTCCGCGCGGCGGAGTCGCGGGGCCAGACCGTCGGCCGGCTGCTCGACCGCGACCTCGCCGAACTGCTGCACGAACTGAGGGTCGCGAACGCGAACAGGATCTGCTTGCCGGTGGACGTGCCGGCAGCGCGGCGACGCGCCGTTCACCCGAACGGGGTGAGTCGCATCCCGCGCGGTCGCCCCAGGGTACCGGTGTGACGGACGACCCTCGTCCTGGTGGACCGGGAACGGTGCACCTGCGCCGTGCGGTCGTCCGCCCTGCTGCGGTCGTGACCTTGGGCCCTTGCCGCCGGGGTCCGTCGCGGCATGGTGGGGTCGACGGGCTGTCCGCGACGTCCGGGGCTGGTCCCCGAGACGGGCGGACCAACCGGACCACCAGGACGCGAGGACGACCCGCGCCACCGCCGAGTTCGAGCCCGGAGGGCTGTCAGGCAGCCACGGGGCCCGGGAGGAGGGAGACGGCCCGCACGCTCTCCGACCCGACCTGTCCTGCAGGCACGTCACCGCTCGGTGGGCCTGTGGTCGCCCGGCCGCCGGCGCCGTGACTCTCCGGGTAGAGGAGGGGGGATGCTCCACCTGTCGCGGTCCAAGACGACCGTTCCCGACCTCCCACCGGAGTTCGTGTCCCGGCCCGACCTCGTGACAGCCCTGGACTCCGGCGAGGGCCGGGCGCTCACCCTCGTCTGCGCGCCCCCCGGCTACGGCAAGACGCTCCTGCTGGCCGACTGGACCAGGCGGCGTGAGGCGTCCTCCGCGTGGGTGGCGCTGGACGAGGACGACAACGCCGCTCCACGGCTCTGGGCGGCGGTGCTGGCCGCGCTCAGGGCCTGCCCCGCGGTACCCGCGACCAGCCGGCTGCACCGGCTCGTGGTCCCCCGGACGACGGTGGGCGCGGACTTCCTGGCCGACCTGCTCGGTGCGCTCGCCGACCTGCCGACCCGGATCCGGCTCGTCCTCGACGACGCCCACCACCTCAGCGATGCGCAGGTGCTGCACGGTCTGCACCTGTTCCTCCGCCACCGCCCCGAGAACGTCCACGTGGTGCTGGCCGGCCGGTCCGACCCGGCGTTGCCCCTGGCGCGGTTGCGCCTGGAGGACCAGCTGTGCGAGCTCAGGAGCGAGCAGCTCGCCTTCTCCCCGGAGGAGACGGCGACGCTCGCCGGCCGGTGCGGGCTGCGGCTCAGCCACGGACAGCGGGACGCGCTCCGGTCCCGGACCGACGGATGGGTCGCGGGGATCCGTCTCGCCCTCCTCCGGTTGCGGGACCAACCCGAACCCGACGCCTTCCTGAGCGCCTTCTCCGGGGACGACCGGCCGGTGGCCGACTACCTGACCGGCGAGGTGCTCGCGCACATCCCGGACGAGCACCGTGACCTGCTCCGGCGGACCAGCATCGCCGATCCCGTCCCGGCGGCCCTTGCCGCGGAGCTGTCCGGTCGGGCCGACGCCGCCGACGTGCTCGGCGCCCTGGCGCGCAGCACCGGGTTGGTCGCCGCCTCCGGTCCGCACCGCACGGAGTTCCGCGTGCACGGGCTCCTGCGCTCGTACCTCGCGGCCGACCTCTCCCGCCACGGGGGCGCCCTGACCGCACGGCTGCACCGGCAGGCGGCCCTGTGGTGGGCGGAACACGACCGTCCCGTCGAGGCCCTGCGCCATGCCTCCGAGGCGGCCGACGGCCCCCTCGTGACCGGACTGGTCCACGACTGGGCACCCGAACTCGTGGCGCGTGGGGACCTCGCCGAGCTCCGCCGCGCCCTGACCGCGGTGGAGCCGGACGCCACCACCGACGCCTGGCTCTCCCTCGTGGCAGCACAGATCGACCTCGGCAAGGGCGACCTGCCGGCTGCACGGGCCGACGTCCGCCGGACCGCGGTGCACGACGCGCGGATCGGCGACGAGGACCTCGCACACTTCAGGACCGCGACCTCCTGCATGGTGGGGCTCGCGGACCCCTCCCCCGCGGCTGCGCCCGACCCCGCAGACCCGGCGCTGGCGGGACTGGTCCTTGCCGGCCGGGGAGCTGCCGGGATCCGCTCGGGAGCGGACGACGGACCCGCGCACGCGGCCGCCCTCCTCGACGACCTCGAGGCCGCGCTCGCCATCGCGCAGGCACGGCACCTCGAGCTCCTCGAGCTGCAGTGCCTCTGCCTGATCGGCGCGGCCGCGGCGACCTCCGGCGCGCACGCACGGGCCGCGGCCGCCGCGACCGCGGCGATCTCGACGGCGAGCGCCCACGGGTGGCAGGACTCCTGGTGGGCAGCGGGCGCACACGCGGTGCTGGCCCACGCCTCCCTGGTGCGCGCCTGCCCGGCGCGGGTGCTCGACGTCACCGCCCACGGGCTGCGGATCGACCCGGCGGGCCACGACCCCGTCGTCCGGTTCGCCCTGCGCAGCGCGCGGGGCGGCGCACTCGTCGACGTCGGCGACCGGACCGGTGGACTGCTCGAGCTCCAGGAGGCCCATGCCCAGCTCGGCGGACTCCCCGTCCCCGCGCCGCTGGCCGCCTCCGCGGTGCTCCTCGAGCACCGCGCGGCCCTGCTCGTGGGCTCCTCCGCCGCCGTCGCGACGTCCGCCGGCCGGCTGGCCGCGGGCGGGCGGGCGGACGCCGAACGCGCCCTGGTGCGAGCCTGGTCGCAGGCCGCCGCAGGTGCCGTACGAGAGGCCCGTGCGACGGTGGCACCGCTGCTCGACGGCGGACTGGAGCCTCTGCTGCCCTGCACCCTCGTGGAGGCGTGGCTCGTGGAGGTCTGGGCCGCGCTGAGGCTCGACGAGCGTCCGCGCGCGCGGCAGGGACTGCAGGCCGCTCTCGACCTGGCCGAGCCGCTGGACGCCGTACGACCCTTCGCGCTCGCCGGTCAGGGCCTGCGGGTCCTGCTGGTCGACCAACTCGGCGGCGTGCGGGATCCGTCCGCCTTCGCGTTCCGCTGCCTGTCCGCCCAGCAGCGCGTCCGCCGGCGATCGGGACCGCGGCTGAGCGCGCGTGAGCAGGACGTCCTGGTCCAGCTCCTCTCGCTGAGCAACCTCGGGGAGATCGCCGAGGAACTCGACCTGTCGATCAACACGGTCAAGAGCCACGTCCGCGCGATCTACGGGAAGCTGGGCGTGTCCACCCGACGGACCGCGGTCCTGACGGCGGTCGAACAGGGGTTGCTGACGTGAACCCGGAGCCGATCCGGGGCGAGCACGACGCCGCTCGGGCGCGCCACGTGGCGGTGGCAGCGAGGGGATCCCGGGGTGCACGGGGGCGGCATCCCCGGCCGCGCGACCGGTCAGGACCGGGTGCGCGGCTCGTGGTGACCTCCACCGACGACGAGGAGCCCGGTGATGGCCCTCCTCCCCCTCGACGCCCCGCTGCGGTTCCCCGCGAGCAAGGGAGTCGTCCCCGAACTGCCCGCCGACTTCCTGCCGCGTCCACGGGTCCGGCGACGACTCGACGAGGCCGGCCCGGACCAGGTGACCGTGGTCAGTGCCCCGGCCGGGTCGGGGAAGACGCTGCTGCTGGCCGACTGGGCCCACGACCGCCCCGGGACGGCGTGGGTGCGGGTGGACGACGACGACAACGACCCCCGGCGGCTGTGGTCGGCAGTGGTGGCCTCCCTGCGCGTGCTCCCCGCCGCGGCCGGGAACGCCCGGCTGCTGCGGCTGGCCGGCCTCGCGGGGTCCGCTGACGGGGCGGACGTCACCGAGGAGCTGGCCGACACCCTGGACGCCCTCCCCACGCCGGTGACGCTGGTGCTCGACGACGTCCACGAGCTGACCGGGTGGGAGGTGCTGCGCGACCTCACCCGGTTGATCCGCCTCCGGCCGGCGGGCGTGCGGTTCGTGCTGGCCAGCCGGGCCGACCCGCCCGTCTCGATCCCGCGGCTGCGGCTGGAGGGCCGCGTGCACGAGCTGCGGGCCGACGTCCTCGCCTTCACGCTCACCGAGACCGCCGACCTCCTGGCGACGATGGGGCAGGCGCTCACCCCGGCGCAGGTGGCGGCGCTGCACGCACGGACGGAGGGCTGGGCCGCCGGACTCCGGCTCGCCGCCCTCGCCCTGCGCCGCACCGAGGACGCGTCGGGGTTCCTGACGGACTTCTCGGGCGACGAGCGCTCGGTCGCGGAGTACCTGACCGACGAGATCCTCTCCCGGCTGGAACCCGCCACGCAGGAGTTCCTCGGGGAGGTCAGCGTGTGCTCCCCCCTCCCGGCCGCGCTGGCCTCGGTGCTGTCGCAGCGTCCCGACGCCGAGCTGGTCCTCGACGAGCTCCGCCGGGAGACGGCGCTGGTGGAGCGCACCTCCCGCGGCCACTACCGCATCCAGCCGCTGCTGCGCTCCTACCTGGTCGCCGACCTGGCCCGGCAACGGCCCCGGCGCCACCGCGCAGCGCAGATCGCCACTGCGCGCTGGTGGTCCGACCGAGGCCAGCCCGTGCACGCCCTGCGCCACGCCGAACGGTCCGGCGACCGGGACCTGATCGCCTCGCTCGTGCGCGGGGCGGGCGTGCCCCTGCTGCTCGCCGGGGACCTCGGGCCGCTGCGCCGTGCGCTGGCGGCCGTGGGGCAGAGCCCGCGCACGACGGATCCCTGGTTGGCCCTGACCGCGGCGATCACCCACCTCGACGCGCGTGCGCTGCCCGCCGCGGCCGCCGAGCTGGAGAGCGCACGCCGCGCCTGGCCGGAGACCCCGGACGCCGGCCTGGACGCCCTGCGAGCCAGCGTCGAGCTCCTCGCCGCCGGTCAGGGTCTCGACGTCGGGACGCCGACCGTGACCGCGGAGGAGGCGGCTCAGGAGGGGCCCGAGATGGCGGCCCTCCTGCACGTCAGCCGCGGGGTCGCCGAGTTCGGCATCCCGGGTGGGGCCGACGTCGACCGTGCCCGGACCGAGCTGCAGCGGGCTCTCGAGCTGGCGAGCAGGCTCGACCTGGGCTATCTGGAGGTCCAGGCGCTGTCGATGCTGGCGACGCTGGCGGCCATGCGCGGCGACCTCCGCGAGATGACGACGACGGCGCACCGGGCCGTGGCGGTGGCGGCCCGCCACGGCCGGCACCCCTCGGACTGGTCGGCGGCGCCGGTGGGGATGCTCGCCTACGCCGACCTGCTGCGAGGTGACCCGGCGTCCGCGGCCGCGCGCACGGAGGAGGTGCTCGGCGTCTGGGACCCGCTGCCGCCGGAGGCCGCGTACACGCTGCGCGCCGTGCACGGCGCCGCGCTCGCCGACCAGGGACACCGGGCGGCCGGCCTGTCCGAGATGCGGGCCGCGCGCGAGGCCTTCGGGGACACGCAGGGGCCCCCGTCGATGCTGGCCGGCCTGGGCGTCCTCGAGCACCGGGCGGCGCTCCTGAGCGGCAACCTCACCGCCGCCGCACGGATCGCCACCTGGCTGTCCGCGCGGGTCCCCGGAGCGGGAGAGATCCGGCTCCTGGAGGCCTGGGAGGAGATGGCCGGAGGGCGGTACGGAGCCGCCCGGGCCCTCGTCGCCCCGCTGCACGAGCCGGCGACGCCGGTCCTCCTCCCCCAGACCGTGGTGGAGGCGCACCTGGTGGACGCCGAGTCGGCGTTGCAGGCCGGCGACGGCCCGGCCGGCCGGGCCTCGCTGGCGGCGGCGGTCGCGCGTGCCGAGGTCCTCGGCACGATCCGGCCGCTCGCCCTGGCCGGGCCGTGCACGCAGGCGCTCCTGGACGCCGGCCTGCCGGGGTCGGGGCGCTTCGCCGCCCAGCTCGCGACCGCCCGGGCTGCCCTGGTGTCCGCCCCGCCCGTCCTGCTCAGCGAGCGGGAGCTCGCGGTCCTGGCCCTGCTGCCGTCACTGCTCAACGCCCGGGAGATCGCCGAGGAGTTCACGGTGTCGGTCAACACGGTGAAGACCCACATCCGGTCCATCTACGCGAAGCTCGGCGTCTCGTCCCGGAGAGCGGCCGTGCAGCGGGCGCAGGACGCGGGTCTGCTGCCGTGACGGGTTCACCTGGGCGGGGTGAGGCGCGTGCCGCTCCCTGCGGCGACGGTGGACCGGCGTGGGGTCCACCCACCCGGGACGCGACGGAGGCCCGACATGCCGGAGCGGCGGTACGAGGTCCGGGTGACCGGGCGGCTGTCACCGCGGGCGCGCGGCGCCTTCGCCGACATGGACGTGGACGAGGTGACCGCCGAGACCGTCATCTCCGGTCTGGTGCACCGGGACGAGCAGCTGCACGAGCTCCTCGCGCGGATCCAGTCACTCGGCCTGCACGTGGTGTCCGTGCAACAGGTGGCTCCCTGACGGCCCGTCCTGGAGCCCGGCGGCCGGCTGCCCGGCCGGCGCGCCGGCGGTGACGCCGGTGCACCCCCGCGGCACGTCCCAGGACCTGCCCGTCGAGGTCCTGGAGTCCAAGCTCTTCCCGCCCACCGTCCGTCCCGGCGTCGTGCCGCGGCCTGCGCTGCTGGCCCGCCTGCGGGACGCCCGCGGCGCACCGACCGTCGCCGTCGTCGCCCCGGCGGGCTACGGGAAGACCACGCTGCTCGCCCAGTGGTCCGGAGCCGACGACCGTTCCTTCGCCTGGCTGTCGCTCGACCCGCACGACGACGACCCCCTCGTCCTGCTGACCCACCTCGCCGTGGCCGTCGACCGGGTCCACCCGCTGCCGGCCGGGGTCCTCGACGCGCTGCGGATGCCGGGCACCTCCCTGCAGGCGACCGTGGTCCCCCGCCTGGGCGCCGCACTGGCCCGGCCCACGCGGCCGTTCGTCCTGGTGGTCGACGACGTGCACCACCTCCGGGACGGTCCGTCCCTCGACGCGCTGGTGACCCTCGTCGGCCACGCCCGCGGCGGAGCGCAGGCCGCCCTGGCCGGCCGCGCGATGCCGGTGCCGCTGGCCCGCCTGCGCGCCGAGGGCCGGGCGGTCGACGTCGGGACCGACGACCTCGCCTTCTCCGGCCCGGCGGCGGGCTCGCTGCTGCGGGCCGCGGGCGCCGACCTCCCCGACGACGAGGTCGCCGCGCTGGCCCGGCGGACCGAGGGATGGCCGGCCGGGCTCTACCTCGCCGCCCTCGTCCGCACGGCGCCCGGACGGTCCGGGACCCCCGGCGCTGGGGACGGGGACCGCCTGGCTGCCGAGTACCTGCAGGAGGAGCTGCTGTCCGGGCTCCCTCCGCGGGACCTCGCCTTCCTGACCCGGACGTCGGTGCTCGACCGCCTCTCCGGGGACCTGTGCGACGCGGTGCTCGAGACCTCGGGGTCGGCGGCGGACCTGGAGCGGCTGTGCCGGGAGAACCTCTTCCTCGTGCCGCTCGACGACCGGGGCACCTGGTACCGCTACCACCCGATCTTCCGCGACCTCCTCCGGGAGCGGCTGCACCGCTCCGCACCGGACGCCCCTCCCGAGTTGCTGCGCCGCGCCGCCGACTGGTTCGAGGCCGACGGCCGTCCCGAGGCGGCCCTCCACGCCGCGCAGCGGGCCGGGGACGTCGACCGTGTCGCGCGGCTCGCGATCGCCCTCGCCCAGCCGATGTACGCGGCCGGCCGGTCCGGGACCCTCATGGGCTGGTTCGAGTGGGTCGACGGGCGGGGTGCGGTCGACCGGCACCCCGCGATGGCGGCGCAGGCCGCGTACCTGTGCGCGCTCACCGGGCGGCCGGCCGCCGCCGACCGGTGGGCCGACCTGGCCGACCGCTGGGCGGCACGGCGACCGGCGGGCGACGACGCGGAGCGCTTCGGCATCTGGCTGGCGTTGGTGCGCGCGACGATGTGCCGGGACGGCGTCGAGCGGATGCGGCACGACCTCGAGGAGGCCGGCCGGCTCCCGGACGCCGGGACGGCCGCGGATCCCGACCACCCGTTGCGGGTCTTCCTCCGCGGGGTGGCGCAGCTCCTCCTCGGGGACGACGAGGGCGCGGGCGCGTGGTTCGACGACGCCTGCGAGCTCGTCGACGCGACACGACGGCCGCCCCTCTCCGCGACGGTCCTCTCCTACCGTGCCCTGGTCCGGTCGAGGCAGGGGGACTGGCGCGGCGCCGGGGAACTCGTCGGGGAGGCGCTCGAGACCGTCCGGCGCACGCACGCCGGGTGGTACGTCACCAGCGTCCTGCCCTCCACGCTCGCCGCCCGGGTGGCGGTGCACCAGCAGGACCCGCAGCGGGCGCGCACGCACCTCGCCGAGGCGCAGCGGGCGCGGCCGCTGCTGTCCCACGCGCTGCCCTGGCTGACCGTCGAGGCGCTGCTGGGGATGGCCGAGGTTGCCCTCGGCCTCGACGACCCGGGTGGGGCACGCGTGTTCCTCCAGGACGCGGAGTCCGTGCTGCGGCGCCGGCCCGACCTGGGGCTGCTCGGCAAGCGGGCCGACGAGCTGCGCGGGCGACTCGCGTCGCTGCGGGCAGCCCGGGCGGACACGGCGACCCTGACGTCGGCGGAGCTGCGTCTCCTCCCCCTGCTGCTGACGCACCTCACGCTGGAGGGCATCGCCGGCCGGTTGTCGCTGTCCCGGCACACCGTGAAGGCCCAGGCCTGGTCGACGTACCGCAAGCTCGGCGTCCACACGCGCGGCGACGCCGTCGCCCGGGCGCAGGAGCTCGGTCTGCTCGAGGGATGACCCGCCCCTGGTGGATGGGACGGATCGTCCGATGTGCCCGTCCCGGGAGTCCGCCACGCTGACCCCGGCGGTGCTCGGGTGTGGTCCGGAGGGCGACCACCCCGCGGGGGCACCGGGACACGGCGGAGGGACCATGGACGAGCGTGCGACGGACGTCCTGGAGGAGCGGTCGGGCGGGTCGTGGCCGCCGTGGGCGGGGACCGGGCCGGAGGCGACGGTGCTCTCCGGCGAGGACCTGCTCGACCGCAGCCTCGCCTTCTCCGGGTGCCACGAGTCCGACGACGGCCAGGTGCGGATCCGGCGCGCCACCGCCCCGTTCGAGTACGCGGGAGCCCGGCTGGTCGGCTCCTGCGCGATCTGCGCCCGGGCCGGGCTCACCGCCCCCGCGGGCGAGCGGCTGCCCGACCTCCGCGCCGCCGCGGGGTTCCTGTCGGCACACGACCACGGCGACGTCGACTGACGCGACGTCCGCGTCCCCGGTCGACCACCCCGCCGGTGAGCGCCGGACCGCCCGTCCGGGGTGAGCACCCGGCGGCTCCGCGGGTGCACGGTGTCGTCCATGGACGACACCGTGCACCGGACGACGCGGACCACGCGGGCGGGCGCCCGCGGCGGTCGGGGGCCCCAGCCGGCGGCTGGCCTCGAGATCACGGGTTGGCACCGGGACGCGGCGCGCTTCCTCGCCGGCTGCATCGGCACCGGGGCCCTGCTCGGGGCCGCCGTGGCCGCCGTGCGGGAACCGCGCACCTGACCGGCACCGGCGACGGCAGCGGGAGACGCCGGCCCCCCGTCCGGACCCTGCCTCGTCCCCGGGCCGCGGTCATCACCCGCGGGCGAGGTGGTGCCGCCCGGGGGACGCGACGCTCCGGACGCCGGCATCCGTCGACGACGGGTGGACCGGTCACCGGACACCAGGACGGAGGACAGGATGGCCATCGGACCTGTACAGCTCGTCGTGCTCGGGTTCCCGCAGCCCGACTTCCACGGCGAGATCATCGACGAGCTCGAGCGGCTGAGGCAGAGCGACACCGTGCGGGTGATCGACGCCCTGGCGGTCTACAAGGACCCCGACGGCGAGCTCGAGGCCATGCACCTGAGCAACCTCTCCGACGAGGAGGCCATCGAGGTCGGCAGCACGGTCGGCGCCCTCGTCGGCCTGGGCTTCGACGGCGAGGAGGGTGCGGAGGCCGGCGCGGAGGCCGGCGCCGCGGCGGCGGCCGACGGGCTCGGCGCCTTCTCCGACGAGGACGCCTGGGACGTGCTCGGGGACATCCCGAACGGCTCGGCCGCCGCGCTGGTGCTGCTCGAGCACCACTGGGCGGTGGGTCTGCGCGACGCGGTCGTCCGCGCGGGCGGCTTCCGGGTGGCCGACGGGTTCATCAGCCCGCTGGACCTCGTCGGGATCGGCCTGGTGAGCGCGGAGGAGGCGGCCGAGCTGCACCGCCTGGAGCGCTCGCCGGTCTCCACCTGACCGCGGGACACCGACGACGGAGAGGAGGACGACGTGTTCGCATCACGCAGGGTCGCCCGGCGCACCGCCCGGCGGACCGCCCGGCGGGTCAGCCGGCGTCGCGACCGCCGGAACTGATCGCGTCACAGCACACGTCCCGCCGGCCGGTCCCCGAGGGCCGCCGGCGGGACGGAGCGCGTGCAGCCCGCCGTCCCGGCGCGTTGCCGGGGCCGTCGCGGACGCCCGGGACGTGCGCCCGTCGACGACCTCACCGGGAGCCTCACGCCGGCCGGGACCTCCTCGATGCGAGTCCCCGGCCCGCCTGCGTGCCCGTCCGGGTCAGACCCCGGTCTCGGCGGGGATCCGGCCCGCCGAGATGGCGGTCAGGAGCGCCTGGTGGTCCCGCTCGGTCTGGTCCGCGTAGGACCGGGCGAACTCCCCGACGGCCACGTCGAAGGCGGCGCTCCCACCGAGGTAGGCCGCGATCGCGACGCGGTCCCCGGACCGGGCGTGCGCGCGGGCGAGCGTCCAGCCGCAGACCTCGCCGTAGGCCCGCATCCCCTCCGGGATCATGGTCTCGATGTCCGCCGAGCCCTTCCAGTCGCGCAACTGCCGTACGTAGAAGTCCCGCCTCTGGCCGTCGATGCCCTCGACCCGCACCCAGCCGAGGAAGATGTCGCTGACCGCCTGCATCAGCCGCTGCCCGACGACCACGCGCTGCCCGCAGTTGTCGTACTCGCTGGCGCCGACGAAGGCCTCCAGCACCGACGGGCCGGCCTCCTTGGCCTGCAGGAACAGCGGGTGCCGGCCGTCCTCGAGCAGGAGCACCATCCACGACCGCGTCCCCACGCTGCCGACGCCGACGACCTTGCGGGCGATGTCGACCTGCCGGAACCGGTCGAGCAGCACCCGGCGCTCGGGTTCCAGGCTCTCCCCGTAGGCACGGATGAGTCCGTGGAGTCCGCGCTCGGCCCTCTCGGCCTCGACGGGATCGTCGACGAGGTCCCGCAGCGGGACGACCAGTGGCGGCTCGGCGTTCAACCGGGTCACTCCGCTGTCGACCGTGGCGAAGCGACCGAGCGAGCCCAGGTTGTCCTTGGTCTGGGCCTTGGCGCTGGCCCGGGCCAGCACCTTGCGCTGGCGGCCGCGCAGCGACACCGAGGTGAGCGCCTCGAGCCGGTCGGCGTCGGCACGGGCGTACCAGACGTCGAGGGCGTCCATGCCGGCGAAGGCCCGCATCGCCCGCCGGTAGGCGGCGACCGAGGCGAGCACGATGCCGGACCGGGTCTTGTCCGGGTAGCCGTTGGCCCGCCCGGCGATCTCCAGACTGGTGGCCAACCGCTTGACGTCCCACTCCCAGGGGCCGGGCAGTGTCTCGTCGAAGTCGTTGACGTCGAACACGAGGGTCCGCTCGGGTGAGGCGAACAGCCCGAAGTTCGCCAGGTGCGCGTCCCCGCACGCCTGGACGGTGAGCCCGGTCCGGGGCGTCCGCGCCAGGTCGCTCGCCATCGGCAGTGCCGCACCGCGGAAGAAGGCGAACGCCGAGGAGGCCATCCGCCCGTACCGGATGGGCAGCAGTTCCGGGACCCGGGTGAGCCCCTGGCCCTCGAGCAGGGCCAGCGGATCGGTGCGGTCCGCGCCGGCGGTGAAGTCGGCGTGGCTGGCGCGCGGCACCTCCGCCCGCGCCGCCTTCCCTCGGGCCACACGCTGTTCACGGGTCGTCTCGGGCGCCGCTCGGGTGGTGTGCTTCCGCCGTGCCGGGGTCGTGGTCGCCATCGGATGTCCCTCGTCGGAGATCGATCGGTCCGGGTCCCGGATGGCGAGGTGCGGCCGGGCCTCGCGAGCTCGTCCGCCGCCATGTGCCGGGTGCAGCCTCCCGACCCTGGCCGACCGGCCCGCCCGGGCCATCGCCCGTCGGGGATGAGCGGCGGGCGGGCCCCCCGCCCACCCGTCCCGGGGGATGCGCGGCGGGACCGGGCACCGGAGGGTGCGGTGAGGTGAGGGGAGGTGCGCGGTGGCCGGTGAGCCCGGAAGCCTGAGACCGGGCGGCCGGGCGGTCGTCACGACCCTGCTGTCCTCAGCAGCCGCGTCGATCCTCCTGCTCGTGGCCTACTACCACGCACCGCTGGACCGGCCGCTGGACTGGGTCACCGGAGCGGTGTTCGTCGCGTCCCTGGTGCTCTTCTCGGTGTTCGTGGCGTTCCAGCTCCGCAGCATCGTCCGGTCGGACGAGCCGAGGCTGCGGGCGATCCGCGCGCTGGCCGTGGGACTGCCGCTGCTGCTCCTGGCCTTCGCCTCGACCTACGGCGTCATCGCCGCCCAGCAGCCCGGGGCCTTCACCGAGCCGCTCGACCGCACCGACGGCATCTACTTCACCGTCACCGTCTTCTCCACGGTCGGTTTCGGGGACATCGCTCCCGTCAGCGAGCTGGCCCGGGTCCTTGTGACGATCCAGATGGTGGTCGGGCTGGTCGTGGTCGGCCTGATCGCGAGACTGGTCGTCGGTGCGGTGCAGCTCGGCCTGGCCCGCCGCGCGCGGGCGCCGGAGCCGTCCGGCGAGCACCGACGCAGCCGGACCCCGGCACCTCCTCCGAGCGTCCCGGCCGCGTCGGCCGCACTCCCGCACGGCTTCACCCAGAACGAGTGACGCCCCGGTGCGGCACTCGCGCGACGGTGCCCCGGATCCGGGCGTGGGACCCGGCGCACCGCACCCGAGGAGCCCCGATGACCGACCTAGGCTCGTCCCGTCCCGACGTGGACACCACCCGTCCCGCCTACGGCAGGGACCCGGCCCCGACCGCCTGGACGGGCTGGGTCGTGTTCGCCAGCGTGATGATGCTGATGCTGGGCGCCTTCCAGGCGATCGAAGGCCTCGTGGCCATCTTCGACGACGGGTTCTACGCCGTCACCGAGTCCCGCCTCGTGGTGGACGTCGACTACACCGTCTGGGGCTGGACCCACCTGCTCCTGGGCGTGCTCCTCGTCATCTGCGGTGTCGGCGTGCTCAGCGGCAACGTGGCCGCCCGCGCCGTGGGCGTGGTCCTCGCCGGGCTCAGTGCGCTGGTGAACCTGGCGTTCATCGCGGCCTATCCCGTCTGGAGCATCCTGGTCATCACCATCGACGTCCTGGTGATCTACGCGCTGATCGTCCACGGCCGGGAGCTGCGCGACTCGGCTCTGTGATCCCCGCGTCGCGATCCCCGGGTCCGTGGTCCCCGGGTCCGTGGTCCCGGGTCCGTGGTCCGCGTGGCACCCGGCCCGGTCGCCGGTGTGCCGCCCCTGCACCGACGGATCGGTCCGGCGACGGCCGGTGCTGCGAGGTGCGCAGCGCGGCAGTGGCCGGGCGTGGACCGGACGAGGAGCGGTGCCCCCTACCGACCGTCCGCCGCAGACCTCGTCCGGCTCGATCGGACCCGGTCCCGCCGGTGGGCGGCCGAGTGGGCGGCCGTCGAGCCCCTCTGGACGGGCAGGCAGTCCCGACGCGACACGCCTGTCGTCGTCCCCGCCACGTGGCCGGCACGTGCGGCTCACACCGCTCGGGTGAGTCGCGGGGTCAGCCGGCCCGCGATGCTCGACGACGGGCCGCAGCAGCGAGGGGTCCTCCGGACCTCGGCCCCCGCCGGTGTCCGGCGCCGTCAGCGCCGGAGCCGCGCGTCAGAGCGGAGGCCTGACATGACCGCACCGACTCTCCCGGACTTCTCCACCCTCGACCGGTCCATCACCGCTGCCCTCGCCGCGCTCCGGCACGCCCGTGCGTCGACCATCCGGTACGGGGACGCCGACGCCGTCCGCGCCGAGCGTGACGCTGAGTCCCGGCTCAACGGTCTGCTCGAGTGCCGGCTCGCCGCCCAGCGTCAGTGACCGCCGAGTCGGTCACGCGCGCCCCGGGCGTCAGCCGCACCGGGCCACCGACAGGACGCGGACGGCGGGCTCAGGTGGGGAGGATGTTGACCACCCGGGCGAGGACCACCACGAGGACGCCCAGGGAGATCAGCGACTGCAGCGCCATGAGTCCCTTGACCCGGAGGGTCAGCGGGAGGGTGTCGGTCGGGCTGAAGGCGACCAGGTTGGTGAACGCCAGGTAGAGGTGGTCCCCGAAGTGCGGGCGCCACCCCGGCGGTGCCAGGCCCTTTGTCCCCGTCTGCGGGAACTGGAAGTCGGGGAAGGGCGTCGGCTCCGCCGCGCGACCGGCCGGCCCACCTCCGTCCAGCTGCCAGTAGAGCAACGCGAACGTGACCACGTTGACCACCAGGACCAGGACGGCGGCGACGAGCAGCCGGCCGACGGTGAGTGCGACGCCGTCGACCTCGCCGTCCCCGAGGACGAGGACCGTGAGCCGTACCGCCGCGACGGTGTTCGCCAGCACGAGGACCCCGAACAGGGTGAGCACGACGGAGCGGGCCCCGCGCGGCACCGGCCCGGGCCGGGCCGCGATGCCCAGCAGCACGAGCAGCGCGATCCCCTCGACGACCGGGACCACCAGCGGTGGCCCGACTCGCTGTCCCGGGGGAATCAGCGCCTGCGGCAGGATGACCGCGACGATCGTCAGCAGCGGCCAGGTGTAGCTCTCCGGCTGGCCGTGCCGGCTCGGGCCGCCTGCGCGGTCCATGGCACCACCTCGTCCCTCACCGACAGGCCGCTCCCGAGGCGCTCCGGGAGTGCGGCTCGCCTCGGGACGGCCTCGCCCGGTCGGTCTCGGGGACCGCCCGGCGTGCGTCCCGGGGGGCGACGACGGCGACACCCTCGACGCGGCCCCAAGCTTCGGGGGGCCCGGCACGGCGTTCCTCACCCGAGGAGGATGAGCGACCTGGCGTCGCCGCCCGCCGTGGCGGCTGCCGGGTGACCGCCGGCTCCGCGACACCGCCGCGGGCCTGCGGCGTCGTCCCCCGGGGCTCTGCCGCTCCCGGACGTCGCCCGTGGTCACCTCGGCCGGGCGAGGCGCCCGGCCCGCCGGGCTCGGATCCTCTCAGCAGCCCACCGGGAGGAGCGTCATGACCGTCACAGTCGCCCTCCCCCGGTCTCGCGACCACCGGACACCCGCACACGGTGGTGTCAGCAGGTCGCGTGCGGACCTGCGTCCGGCCGTGTCGACGACGACGTCGCGGAACCCGTCCAGGAGGTCGCCCCCGGCCCGGAAGGCCCCGTCGGGCCGCGTCGGCCGCGACGCGGCCACCACGACCCGCCCCAGCCGTGCGCCGGACTCCCCTCGGTCGTCCTGCCGGGAGGCGACCGGGAGCAGGCGCCCGGACCCGGCCTCGGGACGAGGAGGACCCGGTCCATGGTCTTCTTCGGGTTGAACACGTGGGTCCTGGCCGCCGTCCTGGGCGCGATCATGGCCGTGGCCACGGTCACCGGCCTGCTGGTCGGCCGGGCGATGGCCGCCCGGTCGGACCACGTCCGCGAGTCCTACGGGGTCCTGCAGGGCGCACTCATCGGCTTCATGGGCCTGGTGCTCGCCTTCGGCCTGAGCCTCGCGGTCGGCCGCTACGAGTCACGCAGGGCCGACGTGGTCGCCGAGGCGAACGCCATCGGGACGACGTACCTCCGCGCACAGACACTGGCCGAGCCGATGCGGACGGAGTCGCTGGCCCTCCTCCGCAGCTACACCGAGGTCAGCATCGCCATCTCCGACACCGTTCCCGGTACCCCCGAGCACGATCGCGCCATCGCCGACAGCGGGTCGCACCAGGACCGGCTGTGGGCCCTCGCCGGGCGAGCGCTCGACGAGGCGCCGGTGGACAGCGCTCCCCGGCTGTACGTGGAGACGCTCAACGAGATGTTCGACGCACAGACCGACCGGGTGTACCGACTGAGCAACCGCGTGCCGACCGCCGTCCTGGTCCTGGAGGTGGCCGGCGCTGCCATCGCCATCGCAGCGCTGGCGCTGCACCTGGCCACCTTCGGCCGCGGGGTACCCACCGTGCTCATCGCATCCGTGCTGGTCACGGTCCTCCTGGTCGTCACCTTCGATCTGGACCGCCCCACCCGCGGCCTGATCCGTGTCCCTCCCACACCGCTCGTCGACCTGAGTTCCTCCATGACCGCAGCCCCCGCCGCGACGGCGCCCGGAGATCCCTGACCACCGGCCCGAGAGGTCAGCCGATGGGCAACGGCTCTCCGGCGGCGAGGGCCCGGGCGATCCAGAGGCGCACCGGCGGCTCGACGAACTGCGGTTGCCCGACGACGGCCCGGTGGCGCGACTGCTCATCCGATGACTCCGGCGTCGCCGTCGAGTCACTCCTGGACGTGGACGAGACGTGCACCACGACCAGGCGATGAGCGCCACGAGCAGCGAGCGGACGACGGTCCGTGTCGGCGCAGACGTCCGCCTCTGTGTCGAGGGGTTCGGCGAGCCGGCGCATCCCGCGATCCTGCTGATCGGCGCAGCGACGTGGTCGATGGACTGGTGGGAGGACGGGTTCTGCCGCCGTCTGGCCGACCGTGGGCGCCGGGTCGTGCGCTACGACCAGCGCGACACCGGCCGTTCGACCAGCTGGCCGCCCGGTGCCCCCGGCTACACCGGAGCGGATCTGGTCAGCGACGCGGTCGCCGTGCTCGACGGCCTCGGCATCGCCCGCGCCCACGTGGTCGGCCTGTCGATGGGCGGCGGGGTCGCACAGCGCATGGCGCTCGAGCACCGTCACCGGCTGGCGACGCTGACGCTGGTGTCCACGACCCCGCTCGCTCCCGACGTCGACGGCCTGCCCGGCCCGAGTCCGGTGCTGCAGGCCGCCGTCGCCGAGATGGGCACCGAGCCCGACTGGCTCGACCGCGACGCCGTCGTCGACCACGTCGTCGAGAGCGAGCGCCCCTACGCCGGCCCGGGCACCTTCGACGAGGCGCGCCTGCGCGCGGTCGCCGGTCGGGTGTTCGACCGCAGCAACGACATCGCCGCGAGCCTGGCCAACCACTTCCTCCTCGACTCCGACGGCTCCGGCGACACACGGCTCGGTCGGCTGGCGGGCCTGCCCACCCTCGTGGTGCACGGCACCGCCGATCCGCTGTTCCCCCTCGCCCACGGCCGGGCGCTGGCCGCCGCCATCCCCGGCGCCCGCCTCCTCGAGCTCCACGGTGTCGGCCACCAGCTGCCGCCACCGCACACCTGGGATCGGCTCGTCGACACGCTGGTCGACCACACCGCCGAGGCGTGACGAGGTCGAGCGGCCGCGTGCCCGCTCGCCGACGCGCGGCCCTCACGTCGCCCGGGAACCGGCCAACCTCGCCCGCAGCCAGGCCGCGGTGACGGCGAGCACGTCGGGACGCCCGAACTCCGGTCCCTCGTGCCCGGCGCCGCCCAGCAGGAGGAGCGTGCTGTCCGCTCCGGCCCGGCTCAGCGCGTCGTGCAGGGCCTGCCCCTCCGACGGCGGGACGACGTGGTCGCGGTCGCCGTGCGCGATCAGGAAGGGCGGCGCCTGGGCGGACACGCGGCCGAGCAGGCCGAGGGCGCGGGCGCGACCGGCGGCCTCGGCCACGGAGCCCACGCCCAGCAGGCCGGCCTCGAAGGCGAAGGGGAGCAGCCGGGCCTCGACGTCGCTGCGCGACCCGGACGCGAGCAGGTCGGACTGCCCGAACCAGTGCACGACCGCCTGCACCGCGCTCGACTGCTCGAGGTTCCCTCCCACGCTGCCCTCCAGCTCCTCCTCGCCCGCGGTCAGCGCGAGCAGGGAGCCCAGGTACGCGCCCGCCGAGGCTCCCCAGACGCCGATCCGGTCGGTCCGCAGGCCCAGGCGTAGCCCGTGGGCGCGCAACCAGCGGACCGCACCCTTGAGGTCGTGCAGTTGGTCGGGGAAGGTCGCGTCGGGCACGAGCCGGTAGTCGACGGATGCGACCGTCACGCCGTTCGCCGCCAGGGGGGCGAGCCGCTCGGTGGCGGCGTCCGCCCGGTCGCCGCTGCGCCAGCCGCCACCGTGCGCGTACACGACGAGCGGTGCGTCCGTCCCCGGAGCACGGTGGAGGTCCAACCGCAGCGTCGTCGTCCCCACGGTGGCGAACACGAGGTCCCGCTCGACCCCCACCGCGCCGCTCACGCCGCACCTCCGTTGACCCGGATCACCTGCCCGTTGACCCACCGGCCCGGACCGGCGAGGAACGCGACCACCTCGGCGACGTCGTCGGGCCGGCCGAGGCGCTCCAGCGGGCTCACCGAGGCCAGTCGCTGGACCGTCTGCTCGTCCTTGCCGTCCAGGAACAGCGGCGTCGCGGTCGGCCCCGGCGCCACCGCGTTGACTGTCACGTCCCGACCCCGGAGCTCGCGCGCGAGGATCAGCGTCATCGCCTCGACACCACCCTTGGTCGCCGCGTACGCGGTGTAGGTGGGGAAGGCCAGGAGGACGACGGAGCTGGAGAAGTTGACGCCAGGTCGAGGTCGACCAGCGGGGACAGCAGCATGACCCCGGCGGTGTGGACGACGACGTCCACACCCCCGTAGGTCTGCTCCACCGTGTCGAACAGCTGCGCGACCTGCTCCTCGTCGGCGACGTCGGCACCGAGCGCGGTGGCCTCGCCGCCTGCCGCAGTGATGCGGTCGACGACCTCCTGCGCTCGCTCCCGGTTGCCGGCGTAGTGCACGACGACGGTCGTGCCGTCGGCGGCGAGCCGCTCCGCGACGGACGTGCCGATCCCGCCGGAGCCGCCGGTCACGACGGCGACCCGTCGCCCGGAGGTCCCCTCGTCGACCGGGAGGGCGGTGGTGGGGGTGGTCATGGAGCACCTTCCTCGAAGGACACTGCGCGCCCCGATGTGGACGCTGCGTCCACGGTAGGAGGATGTGGACGCTGCGTCCATTAACATGGTCGGCATGACCCAGGCAGAAGACGCTCCCCCGGTCCCGCCCGCCCGTCGCGGCCGCGGCCGCCGCCCGTCGGAGGAGGTGCGCCGGGACATCCTGGACGCCTCCGGGCGGTTGCTGCTCGACCGGGGCATGGCGGGCTTCACCATCGAGGGCGTGGCCACGCTGGCCGGCGTCAGCAAGATGACCATCTACAAGTGGTGGCCCTCCAAGGGCGCCCTCGCCCTGGACGGCTACTCCACCACCGTGCAGTCCGCGCTGACCTTCCCGGACAGCGGTGACGTCGAGGCGGACCTCACCGCTCAGCTGCGGGGCTTCGTCCACCTGCTTCTGGACACGCCCGCCGGCCGGGTCGTCGCTGAGCTCATCGCCCAGGCGCAGACCGATCCCGACCTCGCCACCGCCTACCGCCGGTCCTACTCCGGCCCACGGCGGGCCCTCGCGGTCGACGCACTGGAGCGAGCACGGGCCCGCGGCCAGATCCGCCCCGACGTCGACCCCGAAGTGGTCGTCGACCAGCTGTGGGGTGCCTGCTACCACCGGCTCCTGGTCCCCGACCAGCCGCTGACCGAGGAGTTCGCCGTGGAGCTCGTGCGCAACCTGGTGCGCGGGATCGCTCCGGGCGACTGAGCACGCGCCGCCTCGGCCGAGCCGGCTCCGTGCCGGGTCGTTCGCCCCTGCCTGCGACCGCTGGTCCCGCATAGCGTCCCCGGCATGACGCTGACCCTCGGGAGCACTGCCGTCGAGCAGTACGCCGCGGCATGGCTCGAGACCGACGCCGCCGCGCGCCGGGCACTGCTGGACACCTGCTGGGCCGAGGACGGCGTCTACTGCGACCCGCTGAGCCGTGTCGAGGGCCGCGACGGGTTGTCGTCGCTCATCGGGTCGTTCCAGGAGGGGAACCCGGGCGCCCGCATCGAGATCGTCAGCGGCGTCGACGAGCACGACGGTCACCTGCGGTTCGCCTGGCGGATGCTGGCGGCCGACGGCTCGGTCGCAGTCGAGGGAACCGACTTCGGCGACGTCGACGGCGAGGGCAGGTTGCGCCGGATCGTCGGCTTCTTCGGCCCGCTGCCGACGTGAGCCGGGTGGAGCCGTCCCAGCGGTCGATCGACTGCTGACCACCGTCCGCGCCGGTCAGGGTGCCGGTGCGACGACGTCCCCGTGCATGCGGCCGCGGTGGATCGGGCTGACCTGCGGTGGTGCTCCCCCCGATCGGACTCCAACCAATGACCCGGCGAGTCGGTCTCGGAGCCGTCGGCGGTGGTTGGCCAGCGACGGAAGTGCAGGTCGATGGCCGTTCACGTCGACGGCCAGTGCTGGTCATCTTTGGACACCGGAGGTGGTTCCTTGGTCGTGAGTTGGTCGCGTCCAGCAGAGCGATCAACCGCTACAGGCTGAGCACCAACCGCAGCGCGGCATCGACCCGCTGCACGTCCTCGACGTTCAGACGCCTGGCGCTGCCTAGCCGGGTCGGCGGCCGTCCCGTCCCGCAGCGAGGCACGCGCACGGCGGCGAGCCTCGGCGAGTCAGCACCCCTGGCCAGGTCCGATGAGGATGACCCGGCGGACGGCCGGAGCCGTCGACGGCCAGTCGCGGCTCGGTCGACAGCCCGTCAGAGGAGCGCCCCGACTCGATCACCCGGCTCGACCTCCCGGTCGGGGGGTGCCGTCCCCGCCCTACCCCGGTGACCGGACGGCGGTCGCGCCGTGCCGGTGCATCCGCGGTGTCGGCTCCGCTCATCCGCGGTGTCGTCTCCGGGGCGCCTGGTCGTTCGCCGTTGCCTCGTCGTTGCCGAGCGGGGAACGCGACGAGGGGACCGACGCGCCGCCGGTCCGGCGCCTGGGCCTGAACCACGACGGAACGCGCCGGTCCGGGGACGTCGATGCCGTGGCGGTCCGCTGGCCGGGGATGCCACGGTCGGTGCTCTCCATCCCGCGCCCTCGGCTCGGTGCCGGCGTGCGGCCCGGCCGGTCGCTGCCATCGCCCGTCGGGCGGTGGTCCGGGGTCTGGCCGTGGCCCTCGGCCGGTCGCTCCGACTCGACCGCGCCGGGCTCCTCGATGGGTCGGAAGAACCCACGCACGGCGCGGCGGGCAGCGCCGATCTGGTTCATCCGCTTGGGCACCGCCGCGCCGCCATAGGCCAGCGTGCCGTGGCCGTGCTCGTCGACCGGCCCGAGCGGTTGGTGCACCTCGATGTACGCCCCGTCGGGCAGCCGGCGGATGACCCCCGTCTCGATGCCCTCCCGCAGCACCTGCCGGTCGTGCTGCTGCAGACCCAGACAGATGCGGTAGGTGAGCACGTAGGCGATCGGTGGCAGCAGGATCAGCCCGATGCGACCGGCCCACGTCATCGCGTTCAGGCTGATGTGGAACTTGTCGGCGATCACGTCGTTCGCGCCGGAGATCGTCAGCACCAGGTAGAAGGCGATGGCCATGGCGCCCAGGGACGTGCGCACCGGCACGTCGCGCGGCCGCTGCAGCAACTGGTGGGAGACCATGTCTCCGGTCAGCCGGCGCTCGATGATCGGGTAGGTCGCCAGCAGGGTGAAGAGGACGCCGGGGAGCACGAGCGTCGGCCAGAACAGCGCCGGGATGGTGTAGCCGCCGGGCAGGTGGACGTCCCACGCCGGGAACAGCCGAGTCGATCCGTCGAGGAAGAAGATGTACCAGTCGGGCTGCGAGCCCGCCGACACCTGCGCCGGGGTGTAGGGCCCCCACAGCCAGATGGGGTTGATCTGCACCAGGCCGCCCAGCGTGGCCACCGTCCCGAACACGACGAGCAGCAGCCCGACCGTCTGCGTCACGAACCTGGGGAAGAAGCGCTCGCCGACCACGTTGTGCTCGGTCCGCCCCGGGCCCGGGAGCTGCGCGTGCTTGTGCTTGACCAGCAGCAGCAGGTGCAGCGCGATCAGCGCCAGGAGGATCGCCGGGAACAGCAGGACGTGGACGACGTAGAAGCGGCCGATGATCTGCTCGCCGACGAAGTCCCCGTCGAACACCGCGAAGTGCGCCCACGTGCCGATCACGGGAAGGGACAACAGGATCGCCGACGCGATGCGCAGCCCCGTACCCGACAGCAGGTCATCGGGCAGCGAGTAGCCGGTGAAGCCCTCGAGGAGGGCCAGCACGAGCAGGCCGACCCCCAGGAGCCAGTTGGCCTCGCGCGGCCTGCGGAACGCGCCGGTGAAGAAGGTGCGCAGCAGGTGCAGCATGATCGACGCGAGGAACAGCAGCGCGGACCAGTGGTGCAGCTGGCGCAGGAACAGGCCGCCGCGCACGTCGAAGGACAGGCCCAGCGCCGAGTCGTAGGCCGCCGACATCTCCACCCCCCGCAACGGCGCGTAGGAGCCGTCGTAGACGACCTCACGCATGGACGCGTCGAAGAAGAGGGTCAGGAACGTGCCGGAGAGCAGCAGCACGACGAACGCGTAGAGCGCGATCTCACCGAGCAGGAACGACCAGTGCTCGGGATAGACCTTGTTCATGGTGCGGCGCAGCCAGCCCGCGGCCGTGAAGCGGTCGTCGATCTCGACGGCGGCCCTGCCGAGCCTCGTCGTGGCAGCGCCGGGCGCCGGGCGTGTGACCATCACCCCTCGACCTCGTGGTGCAGCCATGTCGTCCACTCCTGGCGTCTTCCTGCACGGTGCGCCACGCGCCCTCGCTTGCCCGCGGTGCAGTGCGCCTCCCGCGTACCGTCCGGCGCGACAGACGGCGACGTCGATGTGGGCGCCGCAGTCGCTGCGCACGGCACCCGCCCGGGAGTGCAGCCTCCCGGGGCGAGGCGCGGGATCGGCGCGTCTGCACCGACCGGCCCGGCGGAGGCGTTCTCCAGGCGAGGGACGCCGTGACGCCTCCGCCGGGAACGGTCACCGCTGAGCGTTCGCGTACCGACCGATGCTGGCGGCGTACAACGGCGTCTCGCGCCTGCAGTGGTCGTCTGTCGCGGCCTGACGCGCCCGCGCAGCGTCCTCCCAGCTCTGCCCCTGGGCCTCGATGAACTGCATGAACTCGGCGGTCGGGTGACTGGTCACCGTGTTGGTGTAGGTCGACGTGCTGCTGTCGACCGCCTCCGCCTGCAGGCACCAGGTCACCTGCGTGGTGGTCCACCCGGCCGGAGTCAGCACGTCGGACAGCGAGACCATGTGGCAGTGGTGCTTTTCGGCCACCTGGGCGACGTAGTGCTGGATCGTCAGTCCAGTCCCGATCATCTCGACGTTGATCGACATCGGCCGGCCGTCGTCCGTGGTCGTGTAGCCGGCGGCCTTGTGGTCCGGTGGGGCGCAGCGCTGGTACTCCGCGTCGGGCAGGGTGAACAGCCAGCGGGCTATGTCGATCTTCTCGATCGGCGCATCGATGGTCGCGGTGTAGACGGCTTCGGTGAGGACCTTGTCCTCCAGCACCGTCCGGTCGGGGGCGCTCGGCACCGTGGCGGTCATCGGGCTTCCTTCCTGGGCTGGTCACGGGGTGGTGCACGCGCGTCCCCGGCGCACTGGTGACGCGGCGATCGGTGGTGGGCCTCCGGACGGTCGTCGTCCCCCGTGCGCGGGATGACGGTCCGGGCGCTGCTCCTCGAGGCGATGGCGCACCTGGGTGCGCGATGCGGCGCAGCTCAGCTGTCCGCACCGGCCGCTGTGTGTCCCTTGCTCCACCAGTGGGTGACGACTGCGGCGTAGGCCGCGGCGTCGTCCTCCCAGGTGAAGTGGCTGGCGTCGATCACATCGAGCCGGCTGTGCGGCAGCCGGTCGTGCAGGTACCGGGCGTTCGACGGCGGGATGGCCGTGTCGCGCGCCCCGGCGATGATCTGCACCGGTGTGAGGACACCCGGCAGCACGTCCCGCAGGTCGGCGAGATCGGTGGGGTAGGCGCGCACGTAGCGCATGGACTCCACGAACCGGTCCCCCTCGTACGCGGAGAGGTAGTCCTCCCGGACGTCGGCCGGGAGGGCATGGGTGGCCGAGACGTTCTCGAGCGTCGCCGCGACGATCGCCCGGGCGTCGCGTGTCCTGTACTCGTCGAGGTCCGGCGCCCCCACCCAGCTCGACAGCGGCTCCCCGAGCTCCAGCGGGAACGAGGCCGCGCCGCTGCCGACGACGAGACTGCGGAACCGGTCGGGCTCCGACGCCGCCGCGAACAGCACGGCGCTCGTGCCGACGTCGGGTCCGACGACATGGGGGCACCTCAGGTCCAGCGCGTCGGCGACGCGGACGACGAACCGCCCCATCGCCCGGGGGGAGAGGAGGTCCCGGCGCCCCTGTGAGTGCCCGAAGCCCGGCAGGTCGACGGCGAACAGCTGCACCTGCTCCGACAGGGACTCCCACGTCGGCGCGAACGCGAACAAGCTCTCCGGCCACGGGCAGAACAGAAGGGCCTGCTCGTCGCGGACCTCGCTGCGGGCGAATCGGATGGATAGGCCGTCCAGAGTGGTGAACTCGGGACGGATCTGCGTCCCCGACCGGGTGCGCGTGGTGTCGGACACGACTTCCCCTCCCTACCTGTCGCGTTGGACTCCGGCGCCCAGCGTGTGGCCGGAGCTCCGCCCTTCGCACCCGTGCCGTCCCTGGTCGGCCCCTGGCGATGTCCCGGGGCTCCGTCACGGAGGCCGGCGGACGTCGACGCGGTGCTCCTGCAGACGACGCACGGTGAGACCGACGACCACGAGGCCGACGGCCAGGACCGCGACGTCGCCGGTGCGGGTTCCTTCGTGCCCGTCAGGGCCTCTGCCTGGTGGGCGGCGTGTCCCGCTGCCGGTGACGCCCTCCCCAGACGCGTCACTTCGGGGAGCTCGCTGGTGCACATGTGGGTTCCCGCCGGTGACGCTGTTGGCCGTCGGGATCCGAGCAGAGACCAGGGTGCCCACGGGCGCGACGCCGGGCCGGCGGCTCGATGCTCTGGCCACCACCGGTGCGCTCGACGGACACACGCCACGTCCCGGCGCACCCCGAGCCAGGAGAGGCAGCATGTCCGACACCGCCAGCACCGTCACCACAGACCGCCGCCCGCCGCCAGCCGGGGACCCCGGGTACAGCGGCTCGGTCACCCGGCGGATCCGGGCCGGCAACGGCGTGGAGTACGCCTACCGGGAGACCGGCGCCGGCCCCCGGCCGCTGGTGCTCCTCCAGCACTTCCGCGGCAACCTGGACAACTGGGACCCCGCGCTGGTCGACGCGCTGGGCGCCTCGCACCGCGTGATCACCTTCGACAACACCGGCGTGGGCGGCTCCTCCGGGACGACGCCGGGCACCGTTGCGCAGATGGCCCGCGACGCCCTCGCGTTCCTCGACGCCCTGGGCCTGGAGCGGGTCGACCTGCTCGGCTTCTCCCTCGGCAGCTTCGTCGCCCAGGAGGTCGCCCTGGTCCGGCCCGACGCCGTCCGCCGGCTGGTGCTGGCCTCCTCGGCGCCGCAGGGGGCGGCCGGGATGCACGGCTGGGCGCCCGCGGTCGTCGCCGCCGTCGGGAGCCCGCAGACCCGCCCGGAGGGCTATCTGGAGGTCTTCTACACCGGCTCACCGCAGAGCCGGCAAGCCGGCTCGGAGTCCCTCCGGCGGATGCTCGCCCGGACCGAGGACCGGGACCGGGTGACGACCTGGCAGACCCGGCTCGCCCAGTACGACGCCGTCTGCGCCTGGGGAGTGCCCGACCACGCCCGGCTGCAGCGGGTCACCGGCATCGCCTGCCCGGTGTTCGTCGCCAACGGCGACAGCGACCCGATGATCCTCCCCCGGTACTCCCACCTGCTCGCCGGCCTGCTCCCCGACGCCAGGGTCGCCGTCTACCCCGACGCGGCCCACGGGTTCCTGTTCCAGCACGCCGCGCGGTTCGCCGCGGACGTCGTGGCCTTCCTGGCCGAGCCACCCCCGGGCGACGGGGACGCGCGGCCCGGCGGCGCGTGATCTCGTCCTGGGTCGTACACGACCGCTCGAACCGCGACCGGACCCGGCCCTCGCTGTGCGCCCCGATGAGGATCCGGCCCCGCTGCAGTGCCGGGATGCACCGGACACCGGGGACCGGACTCGCGCCTCGACTGCCGACGGCCGGCCCACAGCGCATCGAACACCGACTTCGACCAGCCCTCCGCGTCGGCGTCGGCCTGCGGCACCAGCGGAGTGATCCCGCCGACCAGCACCGCCTCGGCGACCCGAGCCGTCCCGTGCCGGCCCACCTGGGGAGTGACCTCTCCCCCGCGCCGTGGAGTGCCCGATCCGCACGACGTCGTGCAGGTCCAGGTGCGTGAGGAGCCCGGCCAGGTCATGGACGTAGGTGGTCGAGTCGTTGCCCCCAGGACCGAGAGGACCTGCCACGCCAGCAGGCCCGCGTCAGCGCGGACGGCGCCCCGGGGCGGCTTCGGGGACCCCTTCACCTGTGGGAGCAGCCGCACGGTGGAAGCGGTCGGCGTCCCAGGGTCCTCCCTGGTGTGAAGAGGCACGTACTGCGCGACCGTCGTGCGCGCTGGAACCCGAGGGCGACCGTTCGCACGGTGATCCCCTCGCGACCCGGGAGTCCTCACCGGCGCACGACGCCGACAGCCCACAGCGGAGGAAGGAGCGGACCCATGAACAGAAGCGACGCACTGACGGCCTCCGGGGGCGGACTCCCGGCCCAGGATGCGACGGACCGCGGCACTGCGCCGCCGGCTCAGGTCCCACTGCGGAGCAGAGCGGGCGGCGCCGTGATCGCGGCAGCGGCCCTCGCCTCGATGGCGGGGTTCCTCGACGCGAGCGTCGTCAACGTCGCCGTGCCGGCGATCAGCAAGGACTTCGGCGCCGATCTCGTCTCCATCCAGTGGAGCGTCACCGGGTACCTCCTGACCGCAGCGGCGCTGCTCCTGGTGGGCGGGGCACTGGCCGACCGCTTCGGACGCCGGCGGGTGCTCGTCACCGGGCTCTGCGTCATGCTCGCGGCCTCGGTGGGGTGCACCGTGGCCCCGGACTTCCAGCTGCTCATCGCAGCACGCATCGTCCAGGGCGTCGGTGCGGCCCTGGTCGTCCCGAGCAGTCTCGCGCTGCTCAACGGGGCCCTGCGCACGGAGGACCGGGCCGCCGGCATCGGCATCTGGGCGGGACTGGCGTCACTCGGCACGCTGTTCGGGCCGTTCGTCGGCGGCTGGCTGGTCGACCACACGTCGTGGCGAGCCGTCTTCCTGCTCAACGTCCCGCTCCTGCTGCTCGCACTCCTCGCGCTGCTGCCGGTGCCGGAGAGCCGGGCCACTCGCGGTCGGACGTCCCTCGACGGCATTGGTGCCGCGCTGGCGGTCATCGGGCTGGCCGCGGTGATCGATGGGCTGACCGTGGCCGCCAAGCACGGTTGGACGAGTCCGCGGGTGATCGCCGAGCTCGTCGTCGGTGTGCTCTGCCTCGTCGCCCTGGTGCCGGTCGAGCGCCGGGTCCGCACGCCGATGCTCGACGTGTCGCTGTTCACCTCCCGCCAGTTCTCCGCGATCAACGTCGCGACGGTCCTGCAGTACGGGGCCCAGTACGCGGCGACCTACCTGCTCGTCCTGCGGTGCCAGCTCGTCCTGGGGTACGACGCGGCGAAGGCGGGCGCCGTCCTCATCCCGTCCTCGGTGATCTTCATCGCGCTGTCCCCTCTCAGCGGCGCCGTGTTGAAGAAGCTCGGTCCGCGTCGGCTCATGTCCGCCGGGATGCTGGTCTTCGCCTGCGCCGCGCTGTGGCTGGCCCAGTCCGGCCCGGGCCCTTATGTCCGCGAGCTGCTCCCCGGCGTGGTCCTGTGGGGCCTCGCGCTCGGCCTGCTGGTCACCCCGCTGACGGCCGCCGTGCTCGCTGCGGTCAGGGACGCCGACCTCGGCGAGGCCTCCGCCGTCAACGACGTCGCGGCGCGGCTGGGTGGAGCGGTGATGATCGCGCTCGCCCCCACCCTCATCGGCGCTACCGCCGGGGACGGCCTGGCGGCAGCCCTCATGGACGGCTACCGGCAGGCGATGGTCGTCCTCGCCGCGCTGTCGGTGGTCGCCGCCGTGGTGACGATCGCGTTCGTCCGGGACGGCAGGGTGGCGCCCAGCCGCATGGCTCCTCCCGCTCCGTACCACGGCTGCAGCCTGCCGGCGGTCGACACGACCCCCTCGGCCTCCCGCGCCGGGTGATGGCCGGTCGCGTCCTCCGTCCTGCACACGAGAAGAAGGCGGTGATCACCGTGCGCTCCGACATCGCCCGGGGCGGGGTCTTCCCCGATTACGCGCTCCCCGATCACACGGGCACGACTCGGCGACTCAGCGAGATCCAAGGGGCCGACCCGATGGTGCTGGTCCTGTCCCGCGGCAGCTACTCACCCAAGGACGTCCAACAGCACCTGGAACTGGTGGCGTTCCAGTCCAAACTCCTCGTCGGCTACACGCAGATGGTGACGATCACGACCGACGAGCACCACCCGCTGTTGGCCTTCCGGGCGTCGGTCGGCGCAGGCTGGCCCTTCCTGTCGGACCCTGGCCGGACCATCCAGCGGGACCTCGACATCCAGGAGTACACCGACCCGGAGCACGACCCGATGATCCCGCACACCCTGGTGCTCAAGCCCGGGCTGGTCATCCACAGCGTCTACATCGCCTACTGGTTCTGGGGTCACCCGACGGTCGACGAGCTGTGGCGGGATCTCCGCGAGGTGACGAGGGAGATCCGTCCCGACTGGGACCCGGGCGGGCGCGGACTGCGCGCGGCGTGGGAGTCGGGTGACCGGTCCCTCTTCAGCGGCTGGGAACGAGGCCAGCGCAACGTGCTGGGCTGATGCGAACGTCAGTGGAGGTCCGAGCGGCGGACCGCGGCGCGCCCGGCGTGGCCCGGTGCGGGATGGTGCCCGTGGAGGGGGCGTCCCGGTCGGCGGCTTCGACCACGGAGCGCACGCCCAGTAGCCGGTCTCGAAGGGGAACCGGAGCAGACAGGCCTCGGCGGCACTGCTCGGACCCGACGCGAACAGGGCCCGGGTGGGCGTCCGGAGCCTGGTCGAGGGTCTTGCTGTGCTCGGTTGCTCCAGTCGAGTCCGACCGCCGCAGACGTCCCGTGGCGGTATCCGACTGCTCTGCCCACGACCACGCGTGTCCCGCGGGATGGCCGGGGCTGACGAGGGCACGACACGGGACAGTCACGGGTGCCACTCCGGCCGGCCGGCGGCAGGGTGTCTGCTGTGCCCAGACACGGGGTCTGCCTGGAGCGGGCCACGCGTGATCGCTGGCACCGTCGACCGCGACCCGGTCCTCGCCGTGCGACTCGGTCGGCATCTCCTGCTGTGCCACAACGCACCGAGGTTCTCCACGGCGCTCACGCCGGATCCCGTGCCGACGCGTCGTGAACGGATGATCGACCATCGAGGTGAGGAGACCGGACCCATGAGCGAATCACGACGCTCGACGCCCGCCGGCGCCGTCGTCCGGGGTCTCGTGGGAGGCGCCGTCGGCACTCTCGCGCTGGACCTCGTGGGTTTCGCGCGCCATCGGCTCGGCGGCGGCACGAGCAGTTTCCCGCGGTGGGAGTTCTCAGCGGACCTCGAGAGCTGGGAGGAGGCTCCGGCTCCGGCCCAGGTGGGCAAGCGGCTGGCCGAGGGCCTCTTCCAGACGCGGCTGGCGGATCACCGCGCGCGGTTGGTCAACAACGTGACGCACTGGGGGTACGGGATGCTCAACGGCGCGCTCTACGGCATCGTCGCCGGCTCGTTGCGTCAGCCGCGGGTCGCCTTCGGACTCCCGTTCGGAGCGGCGGTGTGGAGCGTCGGCTACGTCGTCCTGCCCGCCGCCATGCTGTACAAGCCGATCTGGGAGTACGACCGGGCCACGCTGGCCAAGGACCTCGGTGGGCATCTCGTGTACGGGCTCGGCACCGCTGCCACGTTCGTCGGGCTCTCCCGCCGGTGACGGCGGGCGGTACGGCCGCCCGGACGTGGACGGTCCCGGCGCTCCCGTCCCCGCCCCCGTCATCCGCCAGTCGTCCCCAGGGATCTGCTCGGGTGCCTTCCCACTGCCCCTCCGGTGAACGCGGGTCACGTGGTGGCCGACCGTGGGTCCACGGTCGGCCACCACCACGGGCGGTCACGAACGGCCGGCTGGTCCCTCGCCGGCGAGGAAGGCCAGCAGGTCGGCGTTGAACTCCTGCTCGTAGGCGCCGTGGAGCCCGTGCGGGGCGCCCGGGTAGACCTTCAGCGTCGCGGTGGGCACCAGCTCGATCGACTTCCGGGCCGCCGCCACGATCGGCACGATCTGGTCGTCGTCGCCGTGGGCGATGAAGGTGGGGACGTCGATGGTCTTGAGGTCCTCGGTCAGGTCGGTCTCGGAGAACGCCGCGATGCAGTCGTAGGCGCCCTTGTAGCCCACCGTCATGCACTGCAGCCAGAACTCGTCCCGCTTGCCCTGCGAGACGGTGGCCCCCTCCCGGTTGGCGCCGTAGAAGGACGCCGACAGGTCGCGGTAGAACTGCGAGCGGTCGCCGGCCACCCCGGCCCGCAGCCCGTCGAACACCGAGCGCGGCAGGCCCTCGGGGTTGGCGTCGGTCTGCAGCATCAGCGGGGGGATGGCGCCCAGCAGCACGGCCTTGGCCACCCGGGCGGTGCCGTGCCGGCCCATGTAGCGGGTGACCTCTCCCCCGCCGGTGGAGTGCCCGACCAGCACCACGTCGTGCAGGTCCAGGTGCTCGATCAGCCCGGCCAGGTCGTCGGCGTAGGTGCTCAGGTCGTTGCCCTCCCAGGGCTGGGAGGAGCGCCCGCCGCCGCGCCGGTCGTGGGCGATCGCCCGGTACCCGGCCGAGGCGACCAGGTCCAGCTGCGGGTCCCAGGCGTCGGCGGTCAGCGGCCAGCCGTGGCTGAACACCACCGGCTGACCACTCCCCCAGTCCTTGAAGAAGATGTCCACGCCGTCCTTGGTGGTGTAGGTACCCATGTCGCCTCCAGGTGTGCGATGGGCGACGCCTCGTCCGCCGCGCCGCCACCAGCCGGTGATGAGGAGCAGGGTGCGAACCGGGCGGTGAACGCCTGACCAGTCGTCCTGTCCGCCACCGAGCCTGCTGTCCTCCCGTGCCCGTCGCACCCGTGCACGCCCTGGTCGGTTGCGGGGCGGCCGGCGAGCATTCCCCTCCCGGTTGGACGGTCCTCCGTGCGCCGGGTTCGTCTGTCCGGGACGACCCTGAGGCGGACACGTACCACGGGGCGTTGCGGCTCGCCGCACGCCCGAGACCCCGGTGGCCCGTTCGGCGGCAGGACGGTGGTGGCGACGGCTCGCGAGAGTCACTCTCGCGGGCGAAGCGGTACTTCCCGGAGAGCCCGTCCCGGCGGTGGGCGACAGCCATCGCCGCCCTGACCGAGGGGGACGTCGCATGCGCCACCGCGATCTCGTCGAGGCACGGCTGACTCGTCCCCGCCTCGCGGTCGGCGCGGGGCGCAGCAGCCCGCTGGGTTCGTCCGCCCAGCCCTGAGCGCACCCCGCTCCGGTCGACCGGCCCGGCTGGCCAGCCGGCGACGGGCGACGTCCCTGCCTCTCTCAGCGGCCTCGCTCCAGGCCGTGCTGCCCGCTCGACCCGACCCCCGACGGTGACGCCATGCCCAACACGGACCGACGACCGGCTCTGTTCGGACGACGCAGTGAGTGCGAGAGGTTGAGCAGCCTGGTGGCGGCCGCGAAGGCGGGCCGGAGTCAGGTGCTGGTGCTCCGCGGTGAAGCGGGCATCGGCAAGACGGCGCTGCTCGAGTTCATGCTCGACCGCGCCGCGGGATGCGCGGTGACGCGTGCAGCGGGCGTCGAGTCGGAGATGCAGCTGCCGTTCGCGGGCCTCTACCAGGTCTGCACCCCGTATCTGAGCCGGCTGGACCGTCTGCCCGCTCCTCAACACAAGGCGCTCGCGACGGCGTTCGGTCTGCACAGCGGCAGCGCACCCGACCGCTTCCTCATCGGCCTGGCGGTGCTGACGCTGCTCTCCCAGGCAGCCGAGGAACGCCCCCTCATCTGCCTCGTGGACGACGCCCAGTGGCTGGATCAGGAATCGACGCAGGTGCTGCAGTTCATCGCGCGACGACTCGCGGCCGATCCGGTGACCCTGGTCTTCGCGGTCCGCTCATCGGACCGGCACAGCCGACTCACCGGGCTCCCAGAACTCGAGGTGAAGAGGCTCGACCGGGCAGCCGCGGCAGCCCTTCTGGAGGCGACGGTCACCAGCACCCTGGATCCACGGATACGGGAGCGGATCCTGGCGGAGAGCAACGGCAACCCGCTGGCCATCCTCGAGCTGCCGAGGGGGCTGTCGACGGCCCAGCTCGCCTTCGGCGGCGACGTCAGGACGGTCGCCACTCCACTGGCACACCGCTTGGAGCAGGAGTTCCTGCGCCAGGTCCAGCCGCTGGCTCCGCCGTGCCGCCAGCTCCTGCTGACGGCCGCTGCCGAGCCCCTGGGCGATGTCCCGCTGCTGTGGCGGGCCGCCGGGCGTCTCGGCATCCCCTCGGATGCGGTCGCGGCGGCCGAGGACACCGGCCTGATCGAGCTCGGTGGCCGGGTCCGCTTCCGGCATCCACTCGTCCGCTCGGCGATCTACCACTCGGCCGGTGAGGTGCAACGGCGCGCGGTCCACCAAGCGCTCGCCGAGGCCACGGATCCCGAGCTCGATCCCGATCGCCGGGCCTGGCACCGTGCGTGCGCGGCGGTCGGCCCGGACGAGGCGGTCGCCGGTGAGCTCGAGGCATGCGCCGGGCGGGCCCTCGCGCACGGCGGCCTGTCGGCGGCAGCCGCCTTCCTCGAACGTTCGGCAGCGCTCACGCCCGACCCGGCTCGTCGGGGTCAGCGCTCGCTGGACGCCGCCCAGGCCAAGATCACCACGGGTGCCTTCGGCGACGCCACGGCCTTGGTGAGCATCGCTGAGCTGTGCCCGCTGGGGGAGGCGGAGGTGGCACGGATCGAGTTGCTCAAGGCCCAGATGAGTTTCGCCGCCAACCGCGGCAGCGAGGCCCTCCCCTTGCTCCTGGCGGCGGCCCGACGACTCGAACCGCTCGATGCCGATCTCGCCCGCGACACCTACCTCGATGCGTTGTCCGCGTCGTTGTTCGCCGGCCGGTTGGCCGAGGGCCCGGGCGCACGGCAGGTGGCGGAGGCGGCTCGGCAGGCCCCCGCGCCGCGCACACCGCGCAAGGGCGACCTGTTGCTGCAGGGACTTGCGACGCTGTTCACCGACGGGTACTCCGCGGCGGTCCCGGCCTCGGTCGAGGCGATCGAGGCGTTCCTCACCGGAGAACTGGCCATGGACGAGGCGCTGCGCTTCGCCTGGCTCGCCGCCTCCACCGCGGTCTCCCTGTGGGACGACGCCGGATGGGACCGACTGAGCCAGCGCCACCTGGACGTCGCGCGCTCGACGGGGGCGCTCAGCGCCCTTCCCCTGGCACTCACCAGCCGGGTCTTCGTGCACCTGTTCACCGGCGACCTCACCGCCGCGGAGTCCCTGCTCCAGGAGATCCGGTCGGTGGCCGAGGTCACCGGCGGGGAGGTGTCCCTGGCGCCGTACGCCGAGGTGTCCCTGGCTGCCGTCCGCGGCCGGGAGGAAGCCGATCGGTCGATCCACGACTGTCTCCGGGACTTCACCGCCCGAGGTGAGGGCGTGGGCGTCAACATGATGCAGTGGTCGCGGGCCGTGTTGTGCAACGCCACCGGCCGCTACGGGCAGGCCCTGGTCGCAGCCCAGGCGGCCACGGTCGACCCGCTGGAGCTGGGGCCGCCGAAGTGGGCCCTCGGGGAGGCCGTGGAAGCGGGCGTGCGCATTGGCGACACCGCCGCGGCCTCCGCCGCACTCGAGCAACTGTCGACGATGGCAGCAGCCAGCGGCACGGACTGGGCGCTCGGGGTCGAGGCCGGCAGACGGGCACTGCTGCAGGGCGGTGTCACCGCTGAGGAGCTGTACCGGGAGGCGATCAGCAGGCTGGCCTGCACCAGAGTGCGGGTCGACCTCGCGCGGGCACAGCTGCTGTACGGCGAGTGGCTGCGACGAGAAGGGAGACGCGTCGACGCCCGAGCCCAGCTGCGGACCGCCCACGAGGCGCTGACCGCCATGGGCGTGGAGGGGTTCGCTCAGCGCGCTCGACGCGAGCTGCTGGCCACCGGAGAGTCCGTGCGCAAGCGCAGGGTCGAGATCTCGAGCGAACTGACGCCGCAGGAAGCCCACATCGCCAGGCTCGCCGCGCAGGGGCTGACCAATCCGGAGATCGGCGCCGAGCTGTATCTCAGTCCCCGAACGGTGGAGTGGCACCTGCGCAAGATCTTCGCCAAGGTCGGCGCCACCACCCGGCGGGAGCTGCGGCGAGCGCTGCCGGTGACCGAGCACGAGCCCACGACCGTCTAGTGCGGCACCGCCGTCACATCGTCGTCACTCCGCCGAGGAGGTGTCACGACGGCGCCGGTCCCACCCGTGGAAGAGCGACGGTCCCACCCGTGGAAGAGCGACCAGTCCCCCGAAGCCCAGGCCTCAGGCAGCCCGGGGCTGCTGAGGTCCCAGTCGGGGCGGATCTGCGCCGAGGCCGTCCGCAGGTCGTGCCACAGGTCGTAGACGGACGGCCGGCCCCAGAACCAGTAGCCGTTGTAGACGCTGTGGATCACCAGTCCCGGCTTCAGGACGAGGGTGTGAGGGATCATCGGATCGTGCTCGGGGTCGGTGTACTCCCGGATGTCGAGGTCGCGCTGGACCACGCGTCCCGGGTCCGAGAGGAAGGTCCACGACGCTCCCACTGAGGCGCGGAACTCCTGCAGCTCGTGGTGGTCGTCGGTCGTGATGGTCACGACCTGGGTGTAGGCCACGGCGATCTTGGGATAGAACGACGCGAGCTCGAGGTGCTGCTGGTGGTCCTTCGGGCAGTAGTGCCCCCGAGCCAGCACGAGGACCAAGGGGTCGTGCCCCTGCAGCTCGCCGAGCGTGCGGACGGTACCGGTGTGGTCAGGCAGCGCGTAGTCGGGGAAGACGCCGCCCGGGACGATGTCGGATCGCATGGCCCTACCGCCTCTCATCGATGACCGGCGCCCGCGGACAGCCCCACTGGCATCGAGGCAGTCGTCTCGTGCGAAGGCGCCGGCCGGTCGACTGTCGCGCTCGGTGGCGGTCCTCGCCCCAGGGCGAGTCCCTGGTCCGCGCCCGGCACCACGCGCGGCCGACATCCCGTCGGCGGTCGTCGCCACGGAGCGGCGGACCAGGGACTTGCCCTGGGGCGACGCGGATGCCCCGGCGCAACCGTTGTCAGGGCCGGCGACCAGCCGGTGTCGGCTCCGACAGCGAGGAGTCCAGATCGTGGACCTGGAAGTCGCGGGCGGCGTGATCCCGGTGTCCGCCGCCGACCGCGTCGAACAGCTCACCGGGGCCCGGGGAAGGCGGGAGGTCGTGGATCTCGTCCGAGCCGAGGACTTCCCCCGCCCTCCCGCTGACGCCGCCCGGCTCGCAGCCGTCCGTCCGCGTCGATCACCAGCCATCCGGTGTCGAGCCGGGGGCCCCGTGGCGGCGGCGTCCTCCACCGTGCCGGGAGGGGCCTCGACGTCCGCCGGGGCCGCGCCGGGGGCGGACCGCGGCCGGGGCGTGGCGTCGCCGCGTGGCCTGCCGCTCCCACCCACCCGCCCCGAGGAGCTGCGGTCGCTCCACCTGCACACGACGCGCTCCTGACGCCGGATCCGAGGACCACTGATGGACGTCACGAGACTGACCGAGCTCCTCCGCGAGGCGGAGGACAACCACGGGCGCTACGAACCCAGCGCACCGCCGCACCACTGGTCCGGGTGGTACGCCGCCTTCATCGTGGCCCGCGACCAGGGGAAGACCGTTGAGCAGGCCTACACCGAGGCGAGCGCCCACATCCAGGGAACCCGGCAGTGAACGGTGATCCCGGGGTCGCCGCCATCGGCGGTAGGTCACCCGGCAACTCCGCGCCGAGGAGCTGACGGGGAGGCACTCGCGTCGCGCTCGTCGAGGGACTCCCCGGAGGTGTCCCCGGCGACGGATGCGCCGCACGCGAGGACCTACGTGCACCGCTGGTGCAGGGGACGGCTGTGCCGAACGACTCCGAGCGGCTCTGCCGGCGTGCCGGCGCCGGTCCGATCCACCCACGGAACAGATCCACCACACAGAGAGGCAGCACCATGGACGTGAAGCTCGAGGTCGTCATCCTGCCCGTCTCCGACGTCGACCGTGCCAAGCAGTTCTACAAGGGGCTGGGCTGGCGCGAGGACGCCGACATCGCTGCAGGCGAGCACTTCCGCATCGTGCAGGTGACGCCCCCGGGGTCGGCATGCTCCATCAGTTTCGGCATCGGCATCACGACGATGACGCCAGGATCCCAGCAGGGCCTGCTACTGGTCACCGACGACATCCAGGCCGCCCGCGCCGACCTGCTCGAACGCGGTGCTCCCGTGAGCGAGGTCTTCCACGGCTCGGCAGGGCGCTTCCACCCGGAGGACCCGAGCGTGCGGCAGCCGGGTCCGGCTCCGGACGGCCAGAGCTACCAGTCGCACGCCGTGTTCAGCGACCCGGACGGCAACGGCTGGGTGCTGCAGGAGATCACCCAACGCCTGCCCGGCCGCTGACCGGATCGCCACCCGACGGGAGTCCTGCTCATGTGGGGCCCAGGCGCCCGACGCCGCTGATCCCGCGGGGCGGCCAGCGGCGAGCGGGCCGCGGTGGCCGGCGAGGACCGCGACGCCCGGGAGCAGTCCGTTGGCCCTGCGCAGCCAGGCCGACGCCGCCCTCATCGCCGCCACGGTCCTCGCCTCCCCGGTGCCCCTCCTCGACGCGTCCGTCGCCATCGTGGCGTCTCCGGCGACCGGTCACGAGCTGCGTGCGCGCGCGACCGGGGTCCAGTGGGTCGCCGGCCACCTGCTGACCGGGGCTGCGCTCCCGCCCCCGCGCCGGCGCCTTCATCGATTCCTCCGAGCGGCGCTGGAGCCTGCGCGCGGGGCTGCTGCTCATCACCGTCGCGTCGCTGTTGCGCGCTGGCCCCCGCGGCCGGCGCGCTGATCGCCGCCAGGCTCCTCCAGGGGCTGGGCTCGCTCGCCCGAGCAGGTGGGCAGCCGCGCCACACCGGCGCACGGCGGCGCCTTTCCGACGCGGCGTCGAGCGGTTCGCGTCCCCAGCGCGTCGGCCCGGCCGTCGCCCCGGGGAAGTCCCTGGCTCGTCCGGCGCTCGAACGCCGCGCTCGCGGGTGAGGTGCCGAGCAACGACCCGGGAATCTCCCGGGCGCGAGTTCCGGACCGCCCTCGCCACCCTTCCTCGAGACCCGCCGACGACCGAGGGATCGTGACGATGCAGGAGAGTACGGCCCGGCCGCGACTGCAGGGACGGCGAGACGAGTGTGACCGGCTCGACGCGCTCGTCGCCACGGCGAAGGCCGGACGCAGCCAGGTCCTGGTGCTCCGGGGCGAGGCCGGCATCGGCAAGACGGCGCTGCTCGACTACGTCCTGAACCGCGCGGCGGGGTGCCAGGTCGTCCGCGCGGCAGGGGTCGAGGCGGAGATGGAGCTGGCGTTCTCGAGCCTGCACCAGCTGTGCGGCCCCCACCTCAGCCGGCTGGGAACGCTGCCCCCACCGCAGCAGGAAGCGCTCCGCACGGCCTTCGGCCTGCAGACAGGCAACCCGCCGGACCGCTACGGGGTGGGCCTGGCCGTGCTGACCCTGCTGTCGGCCCTCGCCGAGGACAAGCCGTTGCTCTGCGTCCTCGACGACGTCCAGTGGCTGGACCGGGCCTCGTCCCAGACGCTGGAGTTCGTCGCACGCCGACTCGAGGCGGAGCCGATCGCCATGGTCGTCGCAGCACGCCGCTCCGACGACGGGACTCCCTTCACCGGGCTGCCGGAACTCCCGCTCTACGGACTGTCCGACACCGACGCGGCCACTCTGCTGGACACGACGGTGACCGGACCCCTGGATCCCCGCGTGCGACAACGCATCCTGGCGGAGTGCCACGGCAACCCCCTGGCACTGCTCGAGCTGCCACACGGCCTGTCCGCGGCCGACCTCGCCTTCGGCGGTGACGGAGGCGGGGACGCCGGCTCCCTCACCCGCCGGTTGGAGGAGGGCTTCCTGCGGCAGGTGCAGCTCCTCCCCCGAGCGACCCAGCAGGTGCTGCTGACCGCAGCCGCCGAGCCGGTCGGTGACATCCCGCTGCTGCGGCGCGCGTCCGGGCGCCTCGGCACCCGGCTCGAGGACGTGCTGGCAGCCGAGACGGCAGGGCTGGTGGAACTCAGGGACCGAGTGCGCTTCCGGCACCCTCTCGTCCGCTCGGCGCTCTACCGGTCGGCCACCCACGCGGAGCGGCGTGAGGTCCACCGGGCGCTTGCCGACGCCACCGACCCGGATCGGGATCCTGACCGCCGAGCCTGGCACCGCGCCCATGCCGCCGTGGGTCCCGACGAGGCCGTCGCCGCAGAACTGGAGGCGTCGGCCGGCCGTGCGCTCGACCACGGCGGGCTGGCCGCGGCGGCCGCCTTCCTGGAACGGTCCGCCGGGCTGACCCTCGATCCGGCCCGGCGGTCGGCCCGGCTCCTGACGGCGGCACAGGTCACCCAGCAGGCCGGGGACCGTGAGGCCGCGCTGGACCTGCTGGCCACGGCCGAGGCCGGCCCGCTCGACGACCTCCAGCGCGCCCGCGCCGGGGTCATACGCGGCCAGATCGCCTTCACGTCCGCGGACGGCCGGCGCGCTCCCCGACTCCTGCTCGACGCCGCCGGAGAGCTGCAGCAGGTGCATGCCGCCCTCGCACGCGACACCTACCGCGACGCCCTCACCGCCGCGCTCTTCGTGGGTCGCCTGGCCGGTGACGTCGGTGTGGTGCAGGTGGCGGAGGCGGCTGCACGGATGGGTCCACCGCGGTCGGCACGGCCGGCGGACCTCCTCCTCACGGGTCTGACCCTCATGATCACCCGAGGGCACGCTGCGGGTGCCCCGCTGGTGAGGCACGCGGTGACCGCCTTCAGCACCGAGGACCTGCCCGACATGGAGGCCCTCCGGTGGCTGTGGTTGGCCACCCACGCCGCACACGACGTGTGGGACGACGAGGGATGGGACGTGCTGTGTGCACGCCACATCGGCTTGGCACGACAGGCCGGTGCCCTCGGTGTGCTGCCCCTCGCGCTCAGCGCGCGCATCGGGTTCCTCCTCCACGCCGGTGAGCTGTCTCAGGCCGCCACGCTCGTCGACGAAGTCGCCGCGGTGACCGACGTGACCGGCAACCGGCTGCCGCCCTACGGCGCTCTGGCGCTCGCGGCACGGCAGGGCTGGGAGCCGCGTGCAGCGGCGCTGATCCGGACGACCCGGGACGAGCTCGTCCCGCGAGGTGAGGGCATGGGCCTCACCCTGGTCGACCACGCCGAGGCCGTCCTCTACAACGGGCTCGGACGGTACGGGGAGGCCCTCACCGCTGCCGAGCACGCAGCTGCGCACCCGCCGGAACTCGGGTTCGCCACCCTGGTCCTACCGGAGCTGATCGAAGCGGCCAGCCGCAGCGGTCAGCCGGCCCGCGCCGCCCAGGCGCTGGAGGAGATGGCTGCGCAAGCGACGGCCACGGGCACGGACTGGGCCCTGGGCCTGGCAGCTCGCTGCCGCGCGTTGCTCAGCGCAGGCGAGGTGGCCGAGGACCTCTACAGCGAGGCGATCGAGCGGCTCAGCCGGACCCGGATGCGCATGGACCTGGCCCGGACCCAGCTCCTCTACGGCGAGTGGCTGCGTCGCGACCGGCGGCGCGTGGACGCCCGGGCGCAGCTGCGGACGGCACACGAGGCGCTGGTCGAGATGGGCGCCGAGGCCTTCGCCGAGCGCGCGCGGCGCGAGCTCCTCGCGACCGGGGAGACGGTGCGCAAGCGCTCGGTCGAGACCACTGGGGAGCTCACGGCCCAGGAGAGCCACATCGCCCGACTGGCTGTGGATGGCCTCACCAATCCGCAGATCGGAGCCGCTCTGTACATCAGTCCCCGGACCGTCGAGTGGCATCTGCGCATGGTCTACGAAAAACTCGGGGTCAAGACGCGGAGAGATCTCGAGCGGTTGATGCCCGACCAGACCGGATTCCCGGTCGCCACCTAGCCGGGACACCGGTGGCGCAGGGGCGACTCGAACCGTCGCGCCTCGGCGGGGGGATCCCTGCACGGTCGGAAGACGGCTCCTCCGACGGCTGGTGCTCGGCGCCGGGAATGCCGTTGCCCGGGCTCGGTCGGTTCGACACCACCGAGGTCCAGCGGCCGGGATCCGACGACAGTGCCGGATCGGTGAGGCACACCAGTCCACCGGATGGGCCTCGGTCTCGGATGACCGGTGAGTCATCGCGTGCCGCCCCCAGATCGCCCACCGGTCGAGAAGAGGTTCAACAACAGGAGGAACAGGTTGAGGAGGTCGAGGAAGATCGACGCGGCCAACAGCGGTGCGGTACGGAGGTCCCTGGCCTTCCGCAGCCGCTGGAAGTCGATGCTGGTCAGCGCAGCGAACACGACGAGGCCCACGACGGAGTACACCAGCGCCCCGTGAGGGATCTCGACGAACACCAGCACGATCCCCGCGACGACCAGGGCGACCAGTGCCCAGTAGAGGTGGCGCGCGAGCCCGGACAGGTCGCGCCGGGTGGCGTAGCCGGCCGCACCGAACCCCGCCACGATGAGCCCAGCGCCGGCACCGGACAGCCACAGTGCATCGGCGTCGGCCTCGCCGTACGCCACGAGCACCGGAGCGACGGCGGCACCGAGCAGGGCGCCGAAGAGCAGGAGGACGACGACGGCAGCCCGCTCCGACCGCCGGGCCGCTGACTGCAGGCCCACGAGGAGGCCGAAGGACGAGAGGAGAAAGACCCAGCCCCACTGGCCGGGCGCCCCGCGGGCGAGGAAGGCACCTACCGCGAACGAGCCTGCGGTCAGCGCGAGCAGCCCCATGGTCTTGCCGAGCAGAGTCGCGGACTGGTCGCGGGTGAGAGCAGGCTCGGTGACCTCGACTCTCGTGGACGTACTGGCAGACATCGTGACCCCTTGTCGCGGAGGGCGGCTCAGCCGGTCGGTCGAGCCGTTCGTCGGGTACGCCGACCCACTCGCCGACGCATCGCCACCGTGTCCGACCGGCCGACGCGTTCGCACCCGTGACCGCCCTGGCAGCCATCCGCCCTCGTCAGGCGGCGAGCCGGTGAGCCGATGCCCAGGGCACGGTGTGCGACCGGTTCCGCACCGCGCAGGCTCGGCGCTCGTGAAGAGGACTCCTGTCCGCTGACCGTCCCGTGACCTCCCGGCCGTACGGAGCGCCTCGTTGGAACTTCAGTCGGGTTCAGCACCACCCAGCACCTGCGAGAGTCCAGCGAGCGCCTCCTGCGCAGTCGCCTCGACGGACACAGCGGTGCCGACCTGCCACGAGCAGACGGCGACGCGCAGGACCGCGATGCCGGCGACGGCGACCGTCGTGCGCACGGCCGGCGTCCGCCTCCCGGCGAGACCGACCAGCACGGCAGCGAGCTCGGCCTCCAGTTGCTACTGGACGAGCAGGGTTCGCTGCACCAGCGCCGACTGGCCGGCAACCAGCTCTCCCCGCAGCGCCAAGACCTCCCGCTGAGTCTCCAGCCACGTCGCACATCCGGCGAGGAGTTGACGGCACCGCGAACTGGTCCGGTACGGACCGTCGGCCAGCCCGACGTCGCAACGATCCTGGGCCGGGACCGCCGGTCCCACCCGGGACCTCCCTGGCCCCTCCGTGTGCCCGTCCGGCCGGCGCCCCGGGACGAGGCCAGGCGATCCCCTGGGGCGATCCGGGATGCGCCGCGCCACGGTGATCCCATCCGCATCCAGACCCGACGAGGACGCGGTCCACCGAGGGCGACGCCGCCACCGGCCGGGTGAGACGGGAGTGAGCACCATGACGCGAGCACACACCGACCCGGACCGGCTCCTCGAGCTCGCGCGCCGCGAGCACGCCACGGTGGAGGTCATCCTGTACTGGGACCGGATCTCCGCGCGGGCGCTGGTGGTCTTGTGGAACTGGCAGTCCGGCACCTGCCTACGGGTGGACGTCGACGCCGACCGAGCCCGGGACGCGTTCACGCACCCGTGTGCCTACGCCGCCGCGCACGGCGTGCCCGCGAGGGTCCTGGCGTACGCCGCCTGAGGCCGGTCCACGGATCCGCGCCGCAGCTCGACGGGGGCGACGTGTGGCCGGCGCCCCTGTCCCTGGGCGTCCAGGGCCCCGGGCGCGAGGACCGGCCGATCTGTCAACGGTCCGTGGACGGGCGGGGTGCTCCTCCACGTCGGCCGTCTCACCCGGTGACGGCACCGGTCCGCTCCCCGGACGCACGGACCGGGGCCAGCGACGGACCCCTCATCAGCGCCGCGGCGCGCAGATCCCATCCGTCCGCCGCTTCCGAACAGCGCTCATCGGTGACCGGGACACCAGGGACTGCGACCGCAGAGTCGCCAGGGCGTCCACTGGTGCGACGGGCTCCAGGGACGACGACTGTTCATGGCGCGAACCACAGGAAGGCGCCACGTCCATCACTGCCGAGACCGCGACCAGACCTCGGACGTGCCACCTCGACATCCCCCGGAGTGGATCGAGGACGCCGCCTCACTGCACACCACTGCTGCGATCTCAGACACGCCTGCGTCATCACCCCAGAGAGTCATCAGGTCCTGTGAGGAGGACTCGTCATGAGCCGATCGTCCACCCAGGTGCTGTCGGCACGAAGGACGGCACTGACTGCCGCGGCGACGTTCACGCTGGTTGGCGGCCTGAGCACGGTGGCGACCGCCCCGGCACAGGCGGCCACCCCGGAATGCGGCGCAGGGTGCATCTCCGTCTTCAGCAGCGAGCTGGGAACCTTCGCCGACCCCAACTTCGTCGAAGCCGTCCTCGACGGAGGAGCTGCACGAGTCGGGCAGCCCGTCGGCCTGAAGCCAGCCACCGGCACCGACCCGTCCGAGGACTTCAAGCCCGGCAGGGCCACGGGCGGGGGCACGGTCTCCGACTTCTTCGCAGACGGCATGGTGTCCGCGGAGGCGAACAGCCACTACGGCCACCTGAACGCGGTGCAGCAGGAGTACGCGCCGTACGGGATCGAGACCGGCTTGTGCGTCGGTGTGGCGCGCGTGGCGCAGGGCGAGGATCTGACGTTGCAGCCATGCGACGTTCCCGGCACGACGGTGTGGATCGTCTATCCCGCTGCGGGGGGCCCGACGTCGGACTACTTCGCCATCGTCAACGCCGGCACCACCGACTTCGACCGTCCGTTCGCGATGCACCTGCCGCGCAACGAGGTCAGGTCCGGCGACCCGGAGCTGCAGATGGAGCTCCGCCACCTGCAGTACCGCACCGGAGAGGACACCCTGCCGGCGCGACAGCTCTGGGGCGCTGTCTTCGGACCGCAGGGCTAGCCGTATCGCCGAGGACGGCGGTCCGCGGGGGACTCACGAGCCCCGTTCCACCTGCTGGAGGACCGCCGCCAGGGGGCCGCCGTTCCACCTGGGATGTCTCGGGGTCGTCCTCCTCCCTGTGGGCTCGGCTGACGCGCGTGGTGACGGGCCTCGGCCTCCTCGGGCTGGCAGCGGACTGCCCCACGCAAGGACCCGGACGTTGCGCGGTGAGCCTGCGAGTCGATCTCGAGGGTGTCGGCGGCGGCTGGCCAGCGACGGAAGTGCGGCTCAGCCACCGTTCACGTCATCGGGCGGCGTGGGTCATCGTCGGGCATCGAGGGTGGTCTGTCGGTCGTGAGTCGGTCGCGTCCCGCAGAACGACCGGATCACTATGGGTTGAGCACCAGCCGCAGCGCGGCGTCGACCCGCCGCATCTCCTCGACGCCCAGGCGCCCGGCGCTGGTTCCCAGACGCTGCGGGTCGACCGCGGCGGTCTGCTCGGCCAGCACCCGGGTCACCTGCCCGCCGATCTCCACCGCGGGCCGGAAGGTCGCCGCCCGCGCCGATGTCGACGTCGGGGCGACCAGCCAGGTCGGCAACGGCAGCAGGTCCGACTGGACGACCACCGCGAACCGAGGCCCGGACTGCTCGTGGCCGCGGGCGTCGCGAGGCGCCCGGAGCCGGAACACCTCACCACGCACGCAGCGTCTCCATGTCCCGCAGCACCTGCGCCGCCTCCGCGCGATCGGCCTCGTCGGCCGCCAGTTCGGTCGCTTCCGCGCGCAGCCGCTCGGCCGCCACCGCTCGGGCGGCCCGGATCAGCGCAGCGCGCACGGCTGCCGAGACGGGTGTGCCGTCCTGGGTCAGCACCGCCAGAGCCCGCGAGGCGTCCTCGTCGGGCCGGAAGGTGATGGTGCCCGCCATCCGCCCATCGTGACCCAGGGTGTAAGACACGGGTGGACGGGAGACCTGGCCCAGGCGTCACCGACGACGCGACCACCCAGGGACAGGGTCGCGAGCCGGTACCGGCGATCAGGCCGTCACCGCAGCGGCCCGTCCTCGGCCTCGTCCTGTTCTCGATGGCTGCCGTGAGGTGTGGGAGCGACTGCGTCCCGGACGGCGCCGGCGAGCAGTGCGAGACCCACCAGGGCACCGAGGACCGCCGGCCCCCGGAACGATCTGCAGCAGGTCGAGCCCGCGAGTCACCACCGCTCGGCGAGCAGGTCACGCACCGGGCGGTGGGCCTCCGCGTCGATGCGGGCAGCGCTCTCGACCGGCCCCAGCCGCTCGGCGAGCACGGAGCGGGTGCGTGCCCAGGATGTGCGATCCGGTGGGAAGACGTCCGCGCCGATCGACCGGCGCACCGCCTCCGCCGCGCCGGTGAGACGGGCGGCGCGCTCGGGATCACCTGCGGCCACCGTCACGGCGGCCATCCCGTCGAGCGCCCGAGCGGTGGTCTCCCGGCTGTCCATGGCCCGGCTGTGCTCGAGCGCCTCGGACAGCACCCGGTGAGCCGTGTCGAGGTCACCGCGAGCGGCGTGCGCGAGCCCCAGGTTCACCAGGGCGTTGCCCAGGAAGACCTCCGTCCCGGCCGTCCGGGCAAGCGCGGCGCTCTCCTCGAGCAGCGGCACGGCGTCGTCCGGGAGGTCGCGGAAGAGCTTCGCCCCGCCGAGGGAGAGCAGCGCGAAGGCGAGGCCCCACCGGTCGCCGAGCTCCCGGAGGACGGCCACGGCTGTCTCGAGGAGGCCCTCACCCTCCGCGGGGTCGCGGCGGGCCACGAGCAGTCCGAGCGGGATCCTCGCCAGCGAGGCCGACCGGGCGTCATCCAGCTGGCCGTGGAGCTCGACCGCCGTCCGCAACGCCGGTAGGGCGCGGTCCTCCTCACCCGCCTCGAAGGTGAGCATCCCGAGCACGAGCGAGGCATCGGCGCGCACCGCCGGCGTGAGGCCTGGCCCGTGCGCCAGCAGCTCCTCCATCCAGCCGATGCCCGGCCGGAACAGGTGGTGCACCCACCAGAACTGCCACAGCGCGCGGCCGAGCCCCGCCGCCTCGACGAGGGCACCGCGATCGAGGAACGTGCGCATCGCGGCACCGAGGTTCCCGGACTCCGTGACGTACCGGTCGAGCGCGGACCGGTCGAGTGCGCCCCGCTCCGCCGAGTGGACACCGGCCGCGAACCGGAGGAAGAACCGCGCGTGGTCCTCCCGGACCCGATCGGCCTGGCCGCTGGCCTCCAGCCGCTCGAGCGCGAGCTCACGGACGGAGTCCAGCATGGTGAACCGCGGCTCGCCCGAGGCGGCGGGAACCACCTGGACCAGGCTCTTGTCCACCAGCGAGGCCACCGAGGAGAGCACCTCGGGCGCGCGCTCGTCGCCGCACACGGCCTCCGCGCCCTGCAGGGAGAACCCCCCGACGAACACGGCGAGCCGCGCGAGGACCACCTCGTCGTCGTCGTCGAGCAGGTCGAAGCTCCACTCCACGGTCCGGCGGAGGGTCCGCTGCCGCTCGGGCAGGTCCCGCGACCCGCCGACGAGGACGGCGAGCCGCGACCCGAGGCGGCGCAGCAGCTCGACCGGCTGGAGCAGCCGGACCCGCGCTGCGGCGAGCTCGATGGCCAGCGGCAGCCCGTCCAGCCGCCGGCAGATCTCGGCGATCGCCCGCAGCTGGTCGTCGTCCAGGTCGACGTCGGCCCGCGCGGAGCGGGCCCGGTCGATGAACAGCCGGACCGCCTCCGATCGGGCGAGGACCTCGATCGGCTCCTCCGCTCCGACGGTCCCCAGTGACGGGACGACGACCACGTGCTCGCCGGTGAGGTGCAGCACCTCCCGGCTGGTGGTGAGCACCGTGAGGCCCGGCGCCGCACCCAGCAGCTGCGTGATCAGCGGCGCCCCGCCGACGACCTGCTCCACGTTGTCCAGCACGAGCAGCGTCCGCCGAGGGGCGAGGAACGCCGCGAGGGCCTGCTCCGGGGGCCGCCCTCCGCCGTCGGGCAGGCCCAGAGCGGTCGCGACGGCGGCGGCCAGCAGCTCGGGGGCACGGACGCTGTCCAGCGGCACGACGGCCACCCCGTCGGGGAACGAGCCACGCACCTCGGCGGCGGCCTGCACCGCCAGCCGGCTCTTGCCGATCCCGCCCGGTCCGACGAGGGTCACCAGACGGGTGGCGGCGTCGGTCAGCAGGTCGCGCAGCCGGGTGAGCTCCTGTTCCCGGCCGATGAACGAGCTGGCCGGGGCGGGCAGCCGCCACTGCACGGCCTGGTGGCCGGTGGGCGGGGGCTCCGGGAGCGTGAACCGCTCGCTGAGCAGGACGGCGAGGTCGTCGGCCACCAGCCCGGCGAGTTCCTCGACGGTGCCGAAGCTGCGGTAGGAGAGCCCGTCCGAACCGATCCGTTCGATCATCTCCACCAGACGGGGAGCCCGGTCGGGCGCCGGCGTCTTGAGGTAGACCAGCTTGGGCTTGCCTGCGGCGGCCAGGTACTCGTCCTCGAGTCCCGACACGGTCATGCCCGGTGCGACCCAGCCGTACGACTGCCAGTAGACGCCGATGAAGACGTCGCTCTGCTGGAGGTAGGCGAGGTACAGCTCCCGCGGCGGGTGCGGTCGGGCGCCCAGCTCGAAGAGCACCGGCGTGAGGCGCAGCCGCTCGACCGCGCCGCGCACGGCGACGCGTTCGTCGGCCAGCTCCTGCATGGTCGAGCTGATGAACACCCGGAGTCTCTGGTCCGGCGTCCGGATCGGCATGACTGCCCCCTTGCACCCCAGGTCAGGCGATCAGCAGGCCGCCCGCACCACCCGGCCGGCCTCCGTCGACAGCCCGGTCAGCCCCACGTCGAGCAGGGCCGATCCGCCGATCTCCACCGCGGGCGCGGCGACGAGCAGGACGGCGGCGAGGTCGCGCGACTCCGTGGACGGCATCGCCTCTCCCCTCCGCCGGCGGGTGTGGCGTGCGCGCATGATGCCGCCTCGCGGCAGCCGCGTCACCCGGCTCCGACCCCGGACAGGGCGACGACGCGGTGATCGGGCCGGGCGGTCGCGGGGCGAGGATGGCGCGGTGGCTGACACGGCGGTCGCTCGGGCGGAGCGGGAGGTGGCCCGCGTGCGCGACGACCCGGTCGGGCGCTTCGAGCTGGCCCGGCGGTTCTACCGGCACGCCGACGGGCCACGGCGGCGGTACGGCCGGGCGGAGCTGAGGTTCCTGCGCTGGGAGCTCGCCCGCGGCGTGCTGGTGCCGGTCCACGCCGACCCTCCGGGTAGCCCCTGGTGGCGAGCGGTCAACCAGCGGCTGCTGCGCGACAAGGTCGAGGCGGACCTCCTGGTCGGCGGGGTCCCCGGGACGGCCGACACGGCCAGCGTGGAGCTGTGGACGGCGTTCATCCGGCGTCCGGACCCCGCGGCCTGGTACCGCGCCCACAACGCCAGCGTCGTCGCGGCCTATCTGGAGCACGAACCGCTCGCCGCGCAGGAGCTCCCGGTGGAGCGGTTCATGATGAACGTGGCCCTGCTGCGGCTGCTCTTCACCCACGCCCTGGTGGCTCGGCCGCGCGTGGCCCTGGGGCCTCTCGCGCGACTCGGGCCGGCCCTCGCCGACCCCCGCGGCCCCACCGTGGGGCTCTTCCTCGACCTCCGCCGGTCCTTCCCCACCCACTACCCGCTCCGGCTGCCCGTCGGGCAGGCCGTCGCGGCCGAGCAACCGCTGGCCCGAGCGCTCGACTACGGGGTCATCGCGCCCCGCTTGCCGGAGCTGTACGCGTTCTCCGCGGCATGCCTCGGCGAGCCGCGGCTGACCGGCCTGTTGGACCAGGGAGCCCCGGCGTATGCGTGGCCGCCGGAGGACCGGGACCTCTGGAAGGCCGGCAACACCGGACGACACCTGCGCTCGATCGCCCGGTTGACCGGTGCGCGCACCGGCTACGACCGGCAGTTCCTCTAATGACGTCTCCGGGCCACAGCGCCGTCGTGACGGCCGCGGCGGCCGAGCGAGCACCCCGGCTTCACGTGCGCCGGGATGCGTGCGTCAGGTGGCGGTGGACCTCCGAGATCGCCGTCGCCCCCTCGCCGACCGCGGCCGCGACCCGCTTGACCGACCCGGAACGGACGTCGCCGGCGGCGAAGACGCCGGGCACGGAGGTCTCCGACGGCAGGACCGTGGCTCCGGGTCCGGTGTGCCCTCCGTCGGACCGACCCGTGAGGACGAAGCCGTGGTCGTCGAGGCGGATCTGCTCCGGCAGCCACGCGGTGTCGGGAACCGCGCCGATCATGATGAACAGGGCGGCCGCCGGCACCTCCCGGCGCTGGTCCGTCCGCCGGTCCCGGAGGACGAGTGTCTCGAGGCGGACGGAGCCCCGTCCGTCGACGACCTCGGTGGACGGCATGACGGAGATGTTCGGAACCGCGCCGATCTCCCGGATCAGGTAGTCCGACATGCTGCTGGTGAGCGTGTCGCCGCGGACGACGAGGGTGACCCGGTGGGCGAAGCGGGCCAGGTGGATCGCTGCCTGGCCGGCGGAGTTGCCGGCGCCGACGATGTAGACCTCGGCGCCGCGGAGCACCGGCGCCTCCGACACTGCCGCCCCGTAGTAGACGCCGGCCCCGACGAGGGCCTCCAGCGGCGGGAGGCCGAGCCGCCGGTAGGTCACCCCGGTGGCCAGCACCACCGACCGCGCGCTGACCGTCCTGCCGTCGCTCAGCCCGACCCTCGTCGTGTCCCCGTCCGGGACGAGTGCCGTGACGCCGATGGTGAACAGGAACTCGGCGCCGAGCATCCACGCCTGGGCGAAGGCGCGCGCGGCCAGGTCGTGACCACTGACACCGCGCGGGAACCCGAGGTAGTTGCGGATCCGGGAACTGGTCCCTGCCTGACCACCCATCGCCTTCCGCTCCACGACCAGCGTGGCGAGCCCCTCGCTGGCCCCGTACACGGCGGCGGCCATGCCGGCCGGGCCGGCCCCGACGACGACGAGGTCGTAGCACGTGTGCTGGGGCACGGTGTGTGCACCGACGGCCTCGGCGATGTCCGCGCGGGTGTACTCGGTGAGCACCCGGCCGTCGCGCAGGAAGAGCACCGGCCGGTCCGGGTTGCGGTCGGGCACGGCGGACAGCAGCTCGGCCCCCTCCGGGGTGTCCTCGTCGAGGAAGGTGAACGGGATGCCGTTGAGGTCCAGCGCCTCGCGCAGCTCGTAGGCGACCGGATCCAGTCGTCGGCCCACGATCCGGAGCAGCTCGAACGGCGGGGTGTTGCGCCGGGCCCAGGCCTCCACCGCCTCGGAGACCACGGGGTAGAGCAGGTGCTCCCGTGGACGCCACGGCTTGGTCAGGTGGTGCTCGAGGTAGCCGAGACCCATCCCCTCGACGATCACCGGCTCACAGCGCCGGTCGCCGTAGTCGATCAGCAGCGCCCGCTGGGCCTCGGGGAAGAGCTGCTTGCTGCGGGCCAGCAGCACGGCGCCGGTGCACTCGCCCAACCAGTGCTCGGTGACGATCAGGGCCACGTCCCGGCCGTCGTCGCGGAGCCGGGCCAGCAGGTCCGAGGCGTCGTCGAACGACGTGGCCGTCGCGGTGTCGAAGTCCGCGCCGTACCGGCGCAGCAGGTCGGCGCTGAGCTGGTCCACGGTCGACCGGTCCCGGTCGACCACCACGAACAACGGTCGTTGCACGCCAGGCACCCCTCCACGTCAGGACGGCACGACCGGCCCGCCGGGGCGACGGGCACCCGGCGTCGCGTGGACGCCCGAGTGAGGAACAGGCCGATCCCGAGCGCGACGGTGGCCACATCCGCCCCCGCACTCCAGGCCCGGGCCGCCGTCAGGGCCTGGAGTGTCGAGCCGGACGGTTCCTGCTGGTCCGGCCTCCGGGGCAGCGGTGTCAGCCCGCGGAGCGCGCCGCAGCCGGTGGCCCGGAGCTGGCCACGCGGAGCGGTCAGGGTCGGCCGGCGCCGGACGCGACGTCCGCGAGCGAGCCGGTCTGCTTGGTGATGACGAGTTCGTCGACCTCCAGCCGGGCCAGGCGGAGATCACGCACCTCGGCACGGCCGATGACGAGGCGGCCCACGGCCAGGGAACCGATCGCCGCAGCACCGACCGCCAGGGCACCGACCGCGGCCGCTCCGGCCGCCGCCGCTCCGATCGCCAGCGAGCGGACGGCCACGGCACGCACGGCCATCGGGCCCACCGGCCCGACGACGGCGCGGCGCTTCGTGCTCAGACGTGCCCCTCCATCGTGTGTGCGCATCGGACTGTCCTCCTTCCGCAGCGGCAGCCGGGTGCCGCTGCTCCGATCCAGTGGGATGGGAGAGACGTCGCCGCCTCGACGGGCCTCACCGGCCGGCCCGATCGCGGCTCGGGAGCGGGATCGCGAGCACCACCCGCTGTTCGGGCCGGCCGAGCTCGAGGAGCCGGTGGCCGGGAGCGGCCTCCAGCGGGTCGAGGATCCGGAACCGCATCGCTGGCACCTCCCCCGCTCGCCCTCCCGCAGCGGATGGGGGTGGAGTCAACTCCGGTCGTGCCCGTTCCGCTAGGGACTGTTCGACGGGTCCTCGCAGCCGGGTCCGGGCCGAGCGCCCCGAGCGACCGGGCTGTCGGCCGGGCGCGTCAGCGTCGGGGTTCGACGAGGCCGGCGTCGTAGGCGTAGACGACCGCCTGGACCCGGTCTCGCAGCCGGAGCTTGGACAGGATGCTGGAGACGTGGGTCTTGACGGTGCCCTCGCTGACGAAGAGCTCGTGGGCGAGCTCGGTGTTGGTCCTGCCCTGGGCGAGCAGGCGGAGGACGGTGAGCTCCCGTTCGGTGAGGCGCTGCAGCTCCGGCGCCGGCGTGCTCCGTGGCGTCGGCCGGGCGATGTAGTCCTCGATGAGGCGGCGGGTGACCGAGGGTGCGAGCAGGGCGTCGCCCCGGACGACGCGACGGACTGCGAGGACCAGGTCCTCGGGCGGGCAGTTCTTGAGCAGGAACCCACTGGCGCCGCCGCGCAGCGCCTCGAGGACGTAGTCGTCGCGCTCGAAGGTGGTGAGCACCAGCACCCGGGTCGGGACGGAGCCGCCGAGGGCGCCGATGCGCCGGGTGGCCTCGAGCCCGTCGACACCGGGCATCTGGACGTCCATCAGGACGACGTCGGGGCGCAGCTCGGTGACCAGCGCGACCGCCTGCTCGCCGTCCTCGGCCTCGCCGACGACCGCGATGTCCTCCTCGGACTCCAGGATGAGCCGGAAGCCACCGCGGACGAGCGCCTGGTCGTCGGCCAGCACGACCCGGATGGTCACGGCGCCCGTCCGTCGTCCGGAAAGGCGGCCAGGACCCGGAAGCCACCGGCGGGCAGCGGCCCGGCGTGGAACCGGCCGCGGTGCAGCCCGACCCGCTCGCGCATGCCGATCAGACCGTGGCCCCCGGGCGCCGCTGCCCCGTCGGTCCTGGTGTCCCCGTCGTCGGTCACCTCCACGGTGAACACGCGGGGCTCGTAGCCGAGGCAGACCTGCACCTGCCCGGCGGTGGAGTGCTTGACCACGTTGGTCAGCGCCTCCTGGACGATGCGGTATGCCGACACCTCCACCGACGGCGGCAGCTCGCGGGGCCGTCCCGCGACCGACACCTCCACGGCGACACCGGTCTCCCCGACCTCGGCGACCAGCGCGTCGAGCTGGGCCAGGCGCGGCTGCGGGGCGAGCGCGTCGGGCTCGTCCTCCTGGCGCAGGAAGCCGAGCATCCGCTGCAGGTCGACCACCGCCTGCCGGCTGGTCTCCTCGACGGAGGCCAGCGCCTCGGCGGCCCGGGCGGGCTGACGGGTCATGACCCGGCGCGCCGCCCCGGCCTGCACGCCCATGACGCTGACGTGGTGCGCGACGACGTCGTGCAGTTCGCGGGCGATGCGCACGCGCTCCTCGAACACCGCCCGCCGGGCCTCCTCCGCGCGGTCGCGTTCCAGCCGGGCCGCGCGGTCCACCAGCGCCCGCTCGTGGGCACGCCGTTCGGCGACGAGGTCCCCGAACCTCCAGGCGGCGACGACGAAGGCAGCGTTGAACAGCACGAAGAAGACCGCCCGCAGCAGCAGCGGCCCCTGCACCGGCGCCCCGGCGGCCACGACCAGCCGGTAGGCGAGGAAGCCCAGCGCCGCGACGACGTTGATCCCGCGCACCCGGTTGCGCCAGCGCTCGTGCCCGTAGGCGCCGGCGCTGTAGAGGGCGAGCCACCACACGACGACGGAGACGGTCAGGTCCGGGACGTCGACGATCCGGTAGGGGAAGAAGACGACCGTGACCACGATCAGGACGGCCAGCGGACACCGGCGCCGCAGCGCCAGGGGCAGCACCAGGGCCAGCGTCAACCCGACCCACACCCCCGCCGGCGGCGGCCGGTAGCCGGGCGGAGCCGTGTCGATCCCGACCCGCACGGCCAGCACGCCCAGCACGGCGAGCACCGCCGCGGCGGCCGCGTCGGCGAGCAGGGGCCGCGCCTCGCCGGCGGCCCGCGCCCGGCGAACCCACCTCCGCACAGGGCAACGGTAGGGGCGGCGCCCGGTGAACTCATCCCCCGCCAGACAGAGACGTCCTGGCCGGAAGACGGATCCGGGAAGGTCGGGCGCGGATCCGGCGGCCGATCCGCGAGGCGGCCGTCCGACCCGCGGTGGAGACCCGGATCGGTCCGGCGGGCGATGACCCGGCCGGTGCCGGTGACCGACCCTGGATCCGGCGCCGGCCGTCCCGGCGAGCGGGCGGTGCACCGGTGCACGGCCCGGACGACTGGAGGTCCTGTCATGTACCTGCCCTCGAGCACCCTCCTCGCCGAGGACCTGCTGCTCCTCACCGCCCACCCGGTCCGGGCCACGGTGCGCCGTCCCACCGGACTCGCCCTGCCCCGGGCCCTGGCCGGCGCCGTGGTGCACGACCTCCTGGCCCTGGGCGCGGCGCGACTGCGGGGCGGTCTGCTGCTCCTGGCGGCTGGTCCCGCGGCTGGTCCCCCGGCAGCACCCCGCCCGCTGCACGACCTCTCGGACCGGCTCGCGACCGAACAGCCCGTGGACCGGGCGATCGACGTCCTGGCGGCGCCGCGGGCCCGGCTGGGACAGCACCTGCTGCAGTCCCTGGCCGACGGCGGTGCGGTGGTCCGCCGCGACCGGCGCCTGTTCGGCGTGCTGCCCGTCCCGTCCCACGAGGTCACCGCCCCGGACACCGTGCGAGCGCTGCGGACCCGCGTGGCCACCGCGCTGACCGGGCCCGTGGACGACGCCCGGGCCACGACCCTGGCCCGCCTGGTGTGTGCCGGCGACCTCCACCACCGCGTGGGGGTCGACGCCGGCCCCGCGCGCCGCCACGGCCGGTCCGTCGTCGCGCAGGATCCCGTGGCGACCGCGGTCGAGGGCGCCATCCGCCGGGCCCGCCGGGACGCCGCCACCACCGGCGCGGTCGCCGCGACCGCCGGCGGGGTCGCCGCGGCGGGCACCTGACACCGATGCGCCACGAGCCAGGACAGGACCGGGGGCCGGAGCGAGGATCACTCCCCGTGGTGCGCACGTGGATCACGCCCAAGGCCGTGAAGGGAGTACCCAGCGGGATCGCCGGGCGCGGTCTGCTGGCCGTCGAGCCGATCGGGTGGGGGGAGGTGGTCGCGGTCAAAGGCGGCCACATCGTGACCACGGAGGAGCTGCGGTCACTTCCGGAGCGGCTTCAGGACTCCGACGTCCAGATCACCGACGACCTGCACCTGGTCGCACTGACCGACGACGAGTACGAGGCCGTGATGCTCTTCATCAACCACTCGTGCGGACCCAACGTCGGCTTCGCCGGGAACGTGGTCCTGGTCGCCATGCACGACATCGCCGCCGGCGAGGAACTGACGACCGACTACGCGCTCTTCGACGACTACGACGGCGCCATGGACTGCGCATGCGGCCATCCCGACTGCCGTCGGCGGGTGGACGGGAGGGACTGGCAGCGGCCCGAACTGCAGGAGCGCTATCGCGGCTGGTTCTCCTGGTACCTGCAGCGCAAGATGACCGACACACACCCGTGATCGGTGAGCGATGGCCGCCGCCATGGACGGGATCCACCAGAGGGTGTCGCACCTCCTCCCTCGTGGACAGACCTCATCGGCGCCGGTCGTGCGCGACGACCTGCGCCGTGCCGTGGACCGGCCGGTTTCGAGTGCCTCACCTCGCACGTTCGCAAGACCGTGGCCACCCGGCTCGACGATGCCGGGCTGTCCGCCCGGCAGATCGCCGACCACCTCGGTCACAGCCGGCCCAGCCTGACCCAGGACGTCTACCTCGGCCGCGGCACCGCCAGCCCCCGCACGGCAGCGACCATCCGCCGAGCCCTGTAGCGATCAGCAACGAGAGGTTCTAGTGGCCGGCGACGACGCCGGGCGACCCGAAAGTCGGGGGTTTACAGCGAGCAGCACGATTGATGGTCGGCGCATCGCGCCACCAACGAGGCGCTCACCAGGAGCTCTGCTCCCCCGATTGGACTCGAACCAATAACCCTGCGAGTTGATCTTGAGGGTGTTGGCGGCTGTTGGTCGGCGACGAACACGCAGGTCAGATCCTCTTCAAGTCATCGATCTACGTTGGTCATCGTCGGGCGTCGAGGGTGGTTTGTTGGTCGTAAGTTGGTCGCGCCGCGGCGGAGGCCAGCGCGAACCGCCCACCAGCCTTGCGCCGACCCCGGCGCCGGACGTGGATGCAGGCCGCCCATCCCCGGACGCCTTGGCGCCTCCGCAAAGGCCAGGTTGCATCCCCGCCCCGCGGGAAGACCGAGAACGACCTCGGGCTCATCCGCCGGATCGACGCGCCCCTCCCCGGCGGAGCAGCTCCATGCTGGGTCGTTCGCCCCTGCCCGGGACGGTCGTCCTGCGTAGCGTGCGCAGGGACGCTGTCCGGGGCTCCCGGGGCGTGGACGGCCGGACCGGTCACCGAGAGCACCTCCGACCGGTTGACGGTCGGCGGGAAGTCGGTCGTCCATCGCGCCGAGTGCACGTTCACTTTGACCAGCAGCAACACCGGCGCAACGACACCGGTCACGGCGACGCTGACTCCTTCGCCCGCTCCGGTTCACGCCGATAAACAGGATGTGCTGGTCTACGGGGACGCCATCATCGAGCAAGGCAACCGGCTCGAAGTGCCCGGCGCCGCGACCGGGGGACTGCTGCAGCTTCGGTTGACGGCGGTTAAGGCTGATTATGCCGCGGTAGCCGCCTGAGCGGTGAAGGCGAGTTCGTACTCGACCGGGGTGCATTTGCCGAGGGCGCGTTGCCGGCGTCGGCGGTTGTAGGTGTGCTCGATCCAGAACACGATGGCGGCGTGCAGCTCGTCGCGGGTGCGCCAGCGGCGGCGATCCAGGACGTTCTTCTGCAGCAGCGCGCTTCCGGCTCGGCGGTGATCTGCGCGCTGACGCCGTCGGTACCGGATAGGGACTCGCCCGCGTCCTCCTCGACCCGCGGGTCCTGCGCCGGTGTCGTGCCGTCCGGCTGCAGCGGCGTTCACACCGCGCCGTCGGCCATGTCATCGATGACCAGGACGCGCACGAAAGCTGCCGTCTCGTTTCGGGGACGACCACCGCGGCTGCTGCCAACGCGCTGACTACCTTCCCCGGGCTGTCACCGGACCGTCACCGTCGCGGAGGGCAGTCGCCTGTGCCGGCGGCAGCACGACCGCAGCACGAGGCACCTGCCGCTGGTCAGCTCCGGGGCCGGTCGCTGGCTGCGCCGTCACGTTGGTCAGATGGTCGGGGTCCACGGCCCGGGGACAGCCTCGGCCTCGAGGGGGCCGGGCCAGGGCGGCATGGTGACGCCGATCGCCGCGAGCGGTTCCCGCCCGGTGTTGCGAAACTGGAAAGACGTCCCGACCGGAATGGTGAGACAGACCCCGGCGCGGAGGTCGATCTGGCCACCGTCGCCCTCGCCCCGCGCCCGCCACATGTGGCCCAGCCCGCCCAGCACGTACCAGATCTCGCTGACCGTGCGGTGACGGGTGGCACGCGAGACCGCGCCGGCGGCGAGCTCAAAGTGAGCCATGCCGCCGGCCGGGACGCCCACGAGGACGCGCACCAGGGAGCCGTCGGGTGCGACGTCGCCTGCCTGCACCGGCAGGAGGCACTCCCGGGGGTCGGCCGGGGTCCCCGGGCCGGTCATCGGCTCCGTCCCCTCATCACGCGCGTCACGCGGTGCTCACAACCAGTCCGCCGGCGCACAGCACGACCCATGCCAGCTCCCGGTGGACGATGTCGGAGTGGGCGCCCGAGGGCGGGCGCCCGCGTCGCACGACCGCCGCGACGTCCACGCTGGCGAGGTCTCGCGCCGGGAATGCGTAGGGCGACCCGACTGCCTGCATGGGCACCGCGTTCGGGCGGGGCTTGTGACCGCCGAAGCCGATAGCGCCCCACCGCCTGCGCAGCTCCTCCAGCGCCGAGGCGTCCTGCCCCCGGGCCAAGCTGGCCAGCGGGTAAAAAGTGCCGAGGGCCTGGTCGAGGTCGGAGTGGCAGGCCACGACCGGACCAGCGACGCGGGACTGCAATCCGCGCAGGACGCCGCCGCGGGCACGGTCAGTCGGCAGCTCGTCGGCGAACGTGAACTGGGAGAACGCCCCCTGTAGAAGCACGACGCCCTCCACCGACGCCGGCTCCTCGCCGAGCGAGCGGAGCGCGAAGGAGACCAGCCGGGCCCCGAAGCTGTGGCCGATCAGGGTCACCCGGAGCCCCTCGTCGAGCAGCGACCGCACGAAGGGGCCCAGGCCGCGCTCGCCTACGACACCGGCCCGATTCTTCATCTGCCAGTAGGTCGCCTGCCGCGCCAGCTCCTGCGCGCCGTGCCAGAGGCGCTGGACGTCGTCGGCCAGGCCCAGCTCTCCGCCCTGCCCCGTCGTCACGACCCCCAGGTCCTCCATCGCCTGGAGATAGGTCCTCGTGATCTCCTCGGCGCCCCGTCCGGGTTCGGCCACGGCGGGAGCGGCGCCCGAGCCGTCACCGTCGTCGACGGTCCCATCGCCCGCCGCGCCGTGCAGCAGCCCGGCGACGAGCTCGTGGGCCCGTCGCAGTTGCGACTCCTCCGGCGGACGTCGGCGGAGCAGGTCTACCAGCTCGTCGACGTCGTGGACCGCCTCGGGGAAGGCCGCACGCATGGCGTCGCGGGTCTCGTCGTCCGGCGGTGGCGGGGGGTCCTCGGCACGCGGAGCGTCGCCGATGCTCGCCACCCCGCCTCCCCTGCTCAGCTCCGGCGCCCCCGCAGGGTTGAATGCCGGTTCCCGCTCGTCGGACCAGCGTCGCGACGGCCAGTACACGCCGAGGGCGCCGACCGTCCGGTCCGGTGCGCCGTGCTCCGCCAGGAGCGGGGACAGCAGGCCGAAGAACCCGTCGTACAATCGGCGCGCCGTACTCGTGCTGTTGTTCCACCCGTGGCTAAACACCAGGACGTCGGTGACGCCCTCCTCGCGGAGGTCGGTCAAGGTCTGCTCAAGGGCGTCGTTCTGCACAACGCCCGCAGCGTCGAAGGACACCTCCCGAAACGGCAGGGCGTCGATGCGGTCCATGATCGCTCCTCCCCGGACTGCTACACGGACTGCAGGGCGCGCATTAGGTCGACTAGGCCGGCACCCTGGAAGTAGTGCTCCCTGCCGAGCGAGGTGGCGGTCCGGCAGAAGATCTCTTTGATGTGCTCGGGCTGGCCGATGAACTCCGGCCGCACGGAGAGGAAGGCGGCGACGGCGCCCGACACGTGCGGCGCGGCCATGCTGGTGCCGCTGTCCTCGATGTAGAGCGCCACGTTGGGCCGCCGCCCTCCGGCCACCTTGGCCGCGGCCTTGGCTCCGGCACCGCACGAGGCGATCCGCTCCCCCGGCGCCACGAGATCGGGTTTGGACCGGCCGTCCCCGGTGGGTCCCTTCGACGAAAAGTACGAGACCCCGTAGGTGTGGGGGCGGTCCCGGTGGGTGGCACCGACCGTGATTGCGCGCTCGGCGTTTCCCGGGTCATTGATCGTCATACCGACGCCCGCGTTCGTCTGCCGGACGACGGCGCTGAGCCGGCCGTACCCCGTGTTCCCCGCCGCGACTACGACCACGACTCCGCTCCGCACCAGGCGGTCGACCTCCCGGCACAGCGGACTCTGCCCACACGCGAACCACTTCGGGTCGAACTCGTAGCCGAGGCTGAGGTTGACCCCGTGGATGCGCATGAGACGGTCGCTGGCCGCGTTCACGTCGCGGACGTAGCGCAACGCGGCGATCACCCGGCTCGAGTCCCCGTCCTCGTCTGGGGGCAGCGCCTTGAGGCTCACCAGGCGCGTCCGCGGGGCCATCCCCATGAGCAGCTCGCGGGTGAATCCCCGCCCCGTCGCGTTGCCCGGGGCGTTCTGTTCGGCGTCGGCGAACTGGTCACGCAGCACCTCGACCTCCACCGCGCCGTCGCTCGGCGGTGCCTGCCCCGCGATGATGCCGGCGACGTGGGTGCCGTGACCCCGCTCATCGGTGAGCGCCGAGGCGGCGGTACCGGCCTCCGGCCGCAACGACGCCGTGAAGTCACGGTGCAGTTCTCGGACGTCGTCGTGGTCGACGTTCAGGTGGTGCTGGAAGTGCGGGTGCCCGCGGTCGATCCCTGAGTCGACGACCGCCCAGACGACCCCGTCACCGAGCGCGCTGAAGGAGCGGCGGGCGGCGTCGGCCTTGATGGCCCGGGAGGACGAGTCGATCAGCGGCTGCACCGGGAAGTCGGGCCAGACCCGGTGGATCACCCGATCGCGCTCCGCAGCGGCGTCCTGGGCGTCCGTCGTCACCATCTCCTGCATGGCGTCCATGGACAGCCGGACCGCGACAACGTCCTCCGTGAGCCGGGAGATGCGGTCCTGCGGGAGGTCCGCCACAGCGAGGGCCATCTCTGCGAAGCGATCCTGGGCCTCCAGGACGCCTCCCCGATAGCGGACGTTCAACTCGACCAGCACGGGGATGACGGCGGTGCTCTCGACGGGGAGGCCGATGCGTGCGCGCTCGTCGGGGTCGAGCAGCGGGTTGGCGATCACACTCGGCCGTACCAACGAGCGGTCCTCCGGTCGGCTGGTGACCGGAGGCAGCGGCCACGTGTCACCAGTGCCCTGCAGTCGGGAGTCCGCCTCCTGCGCCACCGACCGACCGACCTCGGTCAGCTGCCAGTGCCGGCGGTCGACCCGGACCCACTGGGCGGCGATCAGCCGCCGCAGGGCGATGTAGACGCGGCGCTGCCATTGCAGTCTCTCTGTCGACGAGGGCTCCTCGTCCACGGGGACCGGCGTCCTGTCCTCCGCCGTGAGCTTCTGGCCGAAACGCTGGTCGATGCGGTCCAGGACGTCTTGAGCGCCCGCGCTCCCGTCGTCGACCGCGAGCAGCGCGGCGAGCACGTAGTCCCCAAGCCGTTCGATCGGCGTGAACGCCATGGCCGTCTGAACCTCCTGCCCCGTCGACGGAGCTGCCTCGGGCAGCCCACCCGCCTTCACCCGTCCCGCGGGGCTCCCACCCACGCACCGGGAGGGGGACGCTAGAGTCCAGCCGTCACAGGAGCGTCACCGGAGCGTCACCGGCGGGGTCCCCGGACATGGTCCTTTCGGCAACTGGGCGCAGAGTCGCGGACCGACGGGCCCTCGCTGAGGTGACATGGCGGCCTGGGGACCGCGTGCGACGACCACCACGGGGTTGTCGGTGACGCCGCTGTGACGACGGTGTGGTGCCTTGTCCCGGAGCGGCCCACCCTGCTCGACGACTTAGCTCGGCTTTTAACCCCGGGCTGTCGGGCAGTTGCACCGGTGTGATTCGGGGCCTGGCATGAGGGCGGCCACCGCTGGATCCTTCGGAGTTGCGACGCTTCGAAGCAACGGCGGTGGCCGCGATGGACAGCGTGTGCCCGACCGATGGGGTTGACCAGAGCCTCGCCGCGGCTGCGCTGCGGGGCTTCCGCGAGGAGGCGTTCGGCTGTCTAGGGCGGCGCCGGGATGCGCTGTTCGAGCTGGTCGACGGCCTGCTGGCGGCCGAGTCGATGCCCTCGCTGCCGCACCTGAGCCTGGTACCGGTCCACCGCCGGGGCTGGGGCAGCGTGTATGCCGCGCTGGCCGCCGGCGAGGTGGACGCCGAACGGCTGGCCACGGTGCTGGCCGCGCAGACGCTGCCGGTGGCGCAGCCGGTGTTCGCCGTGGACGCCAGCACCTGGGCGCGCTGCGACGCCGAGTGCTCGCCGGGCCGCGGCTTCTACTACTCGCCGACGCGGCACTCAGCCGGCCAGCCGATCGTGGCCGGCTGGTGCTACTCGTGGATCGCCCAGCTCGGCTTCGACCGCGACTCCTGGACCGCACCGGTCGATGCCCACCGCGTGCTGGCAGGTGAGGACATCGGCCGAGTCACCGCCGCCCAAGTCCGCGCGCTGACCGGCCGACTGCGCGTCACCGAGACGGCGCCGATGTTCGTCTTCGACGCCGGCTACGACCCGATCGCGCTCACCGTCGACCTTGCCGATCTGCCGGTGGCGATCCTGGCGCGGATCCGCTGCGACCGGGTCTTCTACACCGCTCCGGCACCGGCTCCCGGGCGGTTGGGGCGCCCACCCCGGCACGGCGCCCGCTTTCTCTGCGCCGATTCAAGCAGCTGGCCGGCTCCCGACCAGACGCTTCAGGCCGACGACGAGCAGTACGGCCGGGTGCGGGTGGCCTGTTGGGGCGGGCTGCACCCCAAGTTGGCCGGGCGCGGCCGCTGGAGCGACTGCGCCGAACCGCCGATCGTGACCGGCACGGTGATCCGGGTCGAGGTCGAGCACCTGCCCCGGCCCACCGCCCGGGCGGTCAAGACGCTCTGGCTGTGGTGGGCCGGCCCCGGCCGACCGAACCTCGACCGGTGCTGGCGCGCCTACATCCGCCGCTTCGACCTTGAGCACACCTTCCGGTTCTGCAAGCAAGCCCTCGGCTGGACCACCCCGCGGGTGCGCACGCCCGAGCAGGCCGACCGCTGGACCTGGCTGGTGCTCATCGCCTACACCCAGCTCCGTCTGGGCCGCTTCATCGCCGCCGACACACGATTGCCCTGGGAACGGCGCCTGCCGGCACACCGGCTGACCCCAACCCGAATCCGACGAGATTTCCCGCGACTCCTGCCGCTGCTGGGCACGCCGGCCAGTCCACCGAAACCCTGCGGCCGCTCCCCGGGACGACCGGCCGGCAGCCGACGAGGACCAGCACCCCGCCAGCCAGCGATCAAGAAGACCGCCGCCTGAAGTTAAAAAGCGAGCTGAGAAGACGTTGCGGAAGTAGGCCCTCGGGCTTTATCGAGCTGGGGTAGATCGGCGCAGGGTCCGGGTCATGTCGTCGTCGGCGTCTTCCTCGCCGCCGCGGCTGATCAGTGACGAACTGTGGGCACTGGTCGAGCCGCTGATCCCGTCGCGTCCTCCGGCGGTGCACGGCCGCACTGGCCGGCCCCGCACCTCCGATCGGGACGTGCTCGAGGGCATCGCGTTCGTGCTCTCCACCGGCATCGGCTGGACCAAGCTGCCCGGCGAGCTGGGCTACGGCTCGGGCTGGACCTGCTGGCGGCGGATGCACGAATGGGCCGACGCCGGCGTCTGCGACCAACTCCACACCGCCGCACTCGACCGGCTCGGCGAGACCGGCCGGCTGGACTGGTCGCGGGCCAGCCTGGACTCGGTCAGTGTCCGGGCGAAAAGGGGGGTGAGCTGACCGGCCCGAACCCCACCGACCGGGCCAAGCGCGGCAGCAAGTACCACCTGCTCGTTGATACCACCGGACTGCCGCTCAACGTGCTGGTCTCGGGCGCGAACCGGCACGACAGCCTCTTTGTCGAACCGCTCCTCGACGGCATGCCGGCCATCCGCCGCGGCGGCCGCGGCCATCCGCGGCGCCGGCCGGTCAAGCTGCACGGGGACAAGGGCTATGACAATCCGCGGGTCCGCCGCTACCTGCGCCGCCGCGGGATCACCGCCCGGATCGCCCGCCTCGGCCGGGATTCCAGCGCTCGTCTCGGCCGGCACCGCTGGGTCGTCGAATGCACCCTGGGCTGGCTGCTGTCCTACAAACGCCTGGCGCTGCGCTACGACCGCAGCGCGACGACGATCACCGCGCTGGCCCGACTCGCGGTCACCCTGATCTGCGCCCGACGGCTCCCGACGAACTAATGCAACGTCTACTACTCGTCTAATCTCCGCGCAGGCTTGCCTTTAACCTCGACGCTGTCGAATCACATGGCTCCCCCTCCGGACGCCAGGGCCAAGGGACCAAACGACTATTCGGACCGCGCGGCCGTAAGCCCACCCGGCCGACGAGGCCGGCCGCCGGGCGAACGGTAGGGACGTCGGCGTCACCGTCCCATCGCTGATCCGTCACGCGAAGAGTGCTGACCCGGGCGCGGCCTGCGGCCGACCGAACGCCCCTACTGCCCGTCATCACGTGGCCCACCCTGAGGGGAAGAGGACGCGCAGCACGGTCACCGCTCCACGGCAACCCCCACCGCGGCGGTGAACACCACACAGGGGACCTTGACGGGCAGCGGCGCCACTGAGTCCCCGTGAAGGCGCGGCTCGAACCGGCCCGGCCCCTCTGACTCGTCGCCCCAGGTGCGGTTTGGGAGTGGGCCGATGGGAGCCTGGCCGTCGGGGCCAGGACGTGTCGGACGTCGGCAGCGGCGGGCATCCGCCGCCCGATCACCGGTCGGGTCGGGCGCGTCGCCGGTCCGAGCCAGCGCGGGTCCTCCGGGCGCAGCGGTCCGGCCAGCGGGTTCTCGGGGCGGGCGGTGCGCAGTGACGGAGCGGTGACGGCGCGGTGACGCCCAAGGGTGACCATGCGCGCCATGCATTCCTGCGCCCCGGCACCAGCGGTCTCGTAAGAGGCCGAGCATGAGCGCGGTGATCCTTGCTGCGGCGGACGACGCCGCGCGCTGGCACACGACCACGCCCGACGGGTCCATTCCCTCCCCCGCCCTGCGGGTCGAGGTGCACGAGGGCTCGCTCCACGTCACGGCCAACAGCGACGCGACCGGTCACGCGATGAGCCGCTCGATCGGCCCGGTCGACGTGACGGGCATGACCGAGATCCGGCTTCCGTGCCGCGGTGACCGACGCGCTGTGGCCGCGGGCGCGCCGCTGGGATTCGAGCTGCGGCTGGGCTCCGCGGCGCTGCCGTCCGGCGATCCGGCCAACACCTGGCACCGCCTCCTGCCCGTGGCCGCGCCGGGCAGCTGGGAGATCGTCCGGCTCGGCCTCGACGACCTGCCGGCCGAGGTGGCCACCGCCGTGACCGGCCTGGAGTTGGTCTGGCGCGGTACCGACCGTCCGACGACGACGTCGTTCGGCGACGTGCTCGCCGTGCGACCCCAGATGCTGGCCGACGCCGACGCGGCCCTGGTGGCGGCCCTGACCGGCGTCCGGGTGGCCGGTGCCGTCGTCCCCGTCGTCGTCCTCGTCCACGGTGAGGACGAGCCGCCATCGCCCGCGCTCACGATCCGGCAGGTCGACGTCCGGTACGCGCCGGCTCGGGCCGACGACCGGCGCCTCCAGCGCGACTTCACGCGCCAGGGGCACCGCACGGCCCTCCTCGGCGACCCCTTCGACGTCGACTACGAGGTGCGCCCGGCCGCGACGACGCGCGCGGCGCAGGCCGAACTGCTGGAAGCGGTGGTGGAACGGCTCGGCGCCCGGCGCGAGCTGGCCTCCCACGGCGAGCGGCTGCCGGCCGAGCTGGTCTGGCTGCCCGACCGCGTCGGTGGCGCCGTGAGGACCGTGCCGGTCCTGCACTACCGGGTGGGGGTGCGCGCACCCGTGGCGGCCCCGGCGGCGGCACACCCGGTCAGCGACATCGGACTGCGGGTCGATCACCGGGAGGCGGGATGAACCCGCCGCCCGGCGCCCGGCCGGCCACCCGCAGGACGTCGACCGCAGGCGCCCGCGCCTGCGTCCCGACCCGCTGAAGGAGCGATGCGATGGCCCTCAACATCGGCGTCAACGTCGTTGAGGTCGACGGCGCTGGCGCGCCGTCGGTCACCGGCGCCGCGACCTCGGTCGCGGGCTTCAACGTGCTCACCCAGAGGGGCATCCCGAACGAGCCTGCGCGGGTGACCAGCTTCGCCCAGTTCGTGGAGCGCTTCGGCGGCCACTTCGACGGCGGCCTCGGCGCCTACCTCGTCCGCGGCTTCTTCGACAACGGCGGCCAGACCGCCTACGTCAATCGGGTGACCGACCCGGTCGGAGCCCAGCCCGCCGCGCTCCCCCTGGCCGACGCGGGGGGCACGACCGTCGTCACCGCCGGGGCCGGCTTCCGCGGACGCCCCGATCCCGGCGAGTGGGGCAGGCAGGTTTTCGTCCGGGTCGCCCACAGCTCCCGGGCCACGAGCCGGCTCCGCGAGGCGGCTCCCGCCTCGATCGTGGGCCAGCCGCTGCCCGACGCGGTGGACATGCGCGACCTGCAGGCCCTGGCCCTGCGCATCGACGGTGGCGAGCCGACGAGGATCGCCTTCGCCGCGGCCGACTTTCCCGATCCGGCCGCGGCGACCCGCGAGCAGATCCGGGACGCCATCAACCGCCGGACGCACCTGGCGACCGCCGGCCTCGGCGGCGACGACGGCAAGAGCCTCGTGCTCACCTCGACGGCCGAGGTCGGTGCGGACTGGACGAGCCTGCAGGTAACCGAGGCGCACCAGCGGCTTGGCCTGCCGGAGATGGCCGAGCCGAGGATCGGGGACCCTGCGGAGCTGCAGGCCGGCGGCACGCACTTGGCCCGCCCGGTGCACTTCACACCGGGCGACGCGGTCGTCCTCGGCAGCGGATCGCAGACGGCGCACGTCAAGCTCCTGACCGTCGACGACGCCAGTGGCAAGGCGACCTGGACGCCGGACATCACGCCGGGTGCGTTCGCCGATCGGCGGGCCGTGACCGTGTCCAGCGCCGAGTTCACCCTCACAGTGGCCGCGGGCGCCGGGGACGACGAGCACGTCGTGGAGACCCACGCCGGCCTGTCCATGGAGAGCGATCTGCCTGACTACGCCCCTCGCCGGCTGAACCACCCGCTGACCGGCTCCCGCCACGTGCGCCTGATCGACGAGAAGGCGGCTGCGCCGGGCCGCGCCCGGCCGGCTGCCACGGACGGCTTCCGACCGCTCGGGGGCGGTTCCGACGGGACGCCCACCGCGATGCACTTCGCCGGTGACCCGGCGCGCCGGACCGGCTTCTCGGCCTTCGACCCGGTCGAGGTGCAGCTGATCGGCTGCGAGCGCACCGACCGCTCGATCACCCAGGCGGGCCTCGCCTACTGCGCGGGCCGCGGTGACGCGGTCTTCGTGGGGGCGGTGCCCCAGAACTCCGTCAGCGGGGGCCAGGCGGTCGCCTACGGCAAGGAGCTGCAGTCGAAGAACGCCTACGGCGCGCTGTACGGCCCCTGGATCGTCGTCCCCGACCCGATCGGACTCGGGGACTCGCCGCGGATCACCATCCCGCCGGTCGGCCACGTGATGGGCGTCTACGCCCGGATCGAGTCGACCCGGGGCATCTGGAAGGCCCCGGCGGGGGACGAGGCCACCCTCCTCGGTGTGCTGGACGTAGAGACGCGCCTGAGCGACGCCGACCACACCGACCTCGTCGTGAACGGCGCGGTCAACGGCCTGCGCCCGGTGCCCCGGGCGGGGATCGTCGTGGACGCCTCGCGCACGCTGAGCGGGGATCCGCGCTGGCGGTACGTGAACGTGCGCCTGCTGTTCAACTTCGTCAAGAGCAGCCTCCGCGACGGGCTGCGCTGGGTACGGCAGGAGCCGAACCGGTCGACCCTGTGGAGCGCGGTCGAGTACGGCACCGTCACCCCGTTCCTCATGGGGCTGTGGCGGCAGGGTGCCTTCGGCACCGGTACCCCGGAGCAGACCTTCACGGTGATCGTCGACGAGACGAACAACCCCCCTGACCAGGTCGAACAGGGCCGGCTCAACGTCGAGGTGTACTTCTACCCCTCCCGGCCCGCCGAGACGATCGTCATCACCGTCGGTCAGCAGCCGAGCGGCGGCACGGTCCGCGAGGCCTGACGCGACGGTTCATCCCAGAGGAGCACCCATGCCCAAGGTCGGCGACTTCTACGAGAGCTACCGGGCCAACGAGTTCGTCCTCGTGGTAGACGGGACAGAGAGCCCGGGGGTCAGCAAGGTGACGGGGCTCAGCGAGGGCGAGCTCGACACGATCGAGCAGCCCGACGGCGCCACCGGGCACGTCTACAAGCTCGCGGCGGCCAAGGTGAAGTTCGAGCCCCTCACCATCGAGCGACGGGTCGACGGCAGCGCCGAGGACAAGCGCTTCCGCGACTGGTTCGGCCAGACGTTTCGTCTGAACGCAGCCACCCAGGGCGGCTCGTCGGTCCGCAAGAACGGCATGGTCGTCAAGCGGCACTTCGGGGAGGACGTGCTGCGCTTCGCCTTCTACGGGGCCTGGGTCAAGTCGTCGAAGTTCAGCGACCTGGAGGCCGGCTCCACCAACCTCCTGCTCCAGACGATCGTCCTGGAGCACGAGGGCCTGGAACGGGTCGACTGAGCCCACTCCCGAACCGATCACCCGAGGAGACCGCCATGACCATGACCATGACGCCGCTGACCGGCAGCCACCCGGACGCCGATCCGCCACCGGTGACCAGCCGGGCCGGCGTGCGCGAGATCGAGGTGACTCTTCCGGTCGGGTTCGTCGACGGCGAGGGGCGGGTGCACCGCCAGGTCACCCTGCGCAAGATGACCGGGCGGGACGAGGCGCTGCTGGCCGACCCGGCCAACCAGCGGAACGGCGGCCGGCTGGTCACCGCGCTGCTGCACAGCTGCATAACCCGCCTAGGTGACCTCCCGGCACCACGGCGCGGCGACGTGGAGTTGATGTACTCGGTGGACCGCAACTACCTGCTGATCAGGTTGCGCAGCTTCACCTTCGGCGCCGAACTGCCCGCGTCCTACACCTGCCCGGCCTGCGGCGACCGGTTCGACACCGTCGAGGACCTCGACGCCCTGCCCGTCCGGATGCTGCTCGACGGCGAGCCGCCCGAGGACGTCGTGGTCGAGCTCGACGACGGCTACGTCGACCGGGACGGCTCGGTGCACACCTCGATGACCCTCCGGCTGGCCCGCGGCGACGACGAGTCGGCGGCGGCTCCGCAGATGCGGAAGAACGCCTCCCTGGGGAAGAACGCGCTGCTGGCCCGGTGCCTGCGGACCCTCGGCGACCTGCCGCAGCACCGGCTCGAGGCCCTGGGGCCGAAGATCTTCGCGGACCTCACCATGACCGACCGACGGCTGATCGACCGGGCATTCAACGCCGGGGCGCCCGGGATCGACCTGATCCGCGAGCTCGACTGCCCAGCCTGCGGCCACGAGGTCCGGGCCAGCCTGGACATGACGCATTTTTTAGCGCCGGAGTGAGCCTGGAGCAGCTCCGGCGGGAGGTCTTCTTCCTCGGCTACCACCTGCACTGGTCCTTCGCGGAGCTGATGGACATGGAGGCCGGCGAGCGCCGGGCCTACGTCGGCCTCCTGGTGGAGCAGATCGAGCACGAGAACGCCCACCTCGAGGACGCGCGCACCCGGTGAGACCACCCGGGGAGGAGGTTCGAGCGCCATGCCGCTGGCCCTGCTGCTGCAGAACGCGGCCTGGACCCTCGCCACCGCGGCCTCGACGCTGACCCCCTGGCTCGAGATCGTGGCACGGGAGTCAGTCGTCGTCGAGCGGGCCCGTAGCGCCTTCCTGGTGCACTGGTTCGGCGAACGGGTGCCCTTCGCCGGGCTCAGCCTCCGCGCGTACGTCACCAACCTTGGGGCCCTCGACGCGCAGTTCCTGCTCGCCCAGCGCTCGGTCGTCCGGAGCACGGGCGGTCCGAACCCGACGTCGGCCGTCCTCGGCCTGGCCGGCTCGCTGGCGGGGACGCTGATCAGCCCGGTCGGCGCCCTCGTCGGTGCCCGGCTGCTCCTGCGCTTCGGCACGCTGACGGTCGGCACGGCGCTCAAGGCCCTGCTGTGGGCCCTGGCCCCGTGGCTCCTCGCCGCCGGCCTGGTGGCGGCGCCCTGCGCGGTCGCCGTCCTCCTCGGGGGCGGGCTGGTCCTGGCCGGTCTGGGTTACGGCCTGGCAGCCGTGCTCGGCGGCCGCCGGGAGCTGCAGGCCGCGTACGACCTCTTCGGAGCCCTGGGGTGCTGCCTGCACGCGGCGGCCGGCCTGCTGAACCAGCTCAGCGGTCCCCGGGCGGGGGTGCGCAACCCGTTGCTCCTGCGGCTGCTGCGGCTGCTCGACCGGAGCGCCGCGCTGTACGCGCAGGCGCTGGGCGCCGTCGCGGTCCTCCTCACGCGGATCGGACCGGTGCTCCCGTCGGTGGCCGAGACGGCGCGAGGGCTGCTCCGGCTGGTGCGGGCAGCGGTCCCCGTCCTCGAGGACGTCGTCCTCGGCCTACTGGGCCGGCTGACGGAGCTGCGGGAGGGGCCGCTGTCGCTGCGGGCCGTGGTCGACCGCGTGGCCGCCGTCGCCCGCGGGCGGTTCCGCCAGGTCCGCAGGGTGTTCAGCGACGGACTGGCGCTTCTGCGTGCGATGGGGGCGGACCTGCTAAGCAGCCTCGACGACACCTACTCGCGGCTGCAGGACCTGGCCGTCGCCTTCGTGGAGGTGCTGTTCACCGGCCACCCCACCGCACGGCTGCTGAAGGCGTTCCGGACCCAACTGTCGGTGGTCACCCAGGCCTTCGCCACGGCCCCGGAGAGCAGCAGCTCCAGCTCGGGGCCGTCCCCCCTGTCGGAGCTGCTGGACCAGCTGGACCGGGCAGTGCCCCCGTGGCCCGACTTCCCCGAGCTCCCCGAGCTCCCCGACGCCGATCGCCTGCGCCGCTCCCTGGGAACCGGCGTCCCACCCCTGAGCGGCGCGGCCATCGAGGCGGCGGCCGACCGGCTCGGTAGCAGGAGCGGTCCGGAGCCACCCATCCAGCTGGGCACGGAGGCGGCGTCGGCGGTCCGGCGGGCCGCCGAGCGGCCGAGCGTCCTCCGTCGTGAGCGGCAGGCCTTCGAGGAGCGGTTCGGCGCGGCCCCGGGCCGGGCGGTGCGGCTGAGCCGCGCCGGTCTGGATCCGGTGCGCGCGGCCTTCACCGTCGTCGTCGGCCGCGTCCTCCCACCCGCGATGCGGGCCGGGGCGACGGCGCAGCTGGCCGGGGTGCTGGCAACCCTGGACGCCGACCTCTACGCCGGGCCGCAACAGCAGCTGGACCCCGAGACGCTCCCGGTGCTCGACCTGCCCGCCGACGACCGGCTGCGCACGGAGGTCCGGACGCTCCGGCTGCGGCTGCCGGGCACGACCGTGGGCGAGGCACGCCGGTTCGAGGAGCTGCTGAGACGGCGGCTCGGCCAGGTGGCACCAGCCGCCGCGGGGGGCTGACATGCCTCTGGACCTCACGGCCGTCGCCGGCGCGTTCGCCATGCAGCTCAGGCTGGTCGCCGTCGCGCAGAAACTGATCGCCCCCGTGCTCGGCCGCCGCCTCACCGCGGCCCGCTCCGTGGACCTCGCCACGCGGGCGTTCCCCGTCGTCCGCTTCGTCGACGGCGCGGTCTCGATGACCCTGACCCCCGGCCAGCTCGGCACCCTCACCCCCGCCGGCCGCCCGCCGTCCCTCGCGGAGCAGCTGGAGGCCGGCGGCAGGGCCTTCGTCGACGGCCTCTCCGCGGCGCTGCGCCCGCTGCAGGGCGAGGACGGCGCGGCGGCGATCCCCCGCTTCCTGACCGCTCTCGACCGTAGCCTGGCGGAGGTGGAGGCATCGGTCGCCCGCTTCGACACGGCCGGCCCCCGCACGTTCGACCCCGACAGCCGGACCGCCGCCGACCTGTTCGGCCTGCTGGCCCTTACCACCCGCGCGCTCGCCGAGGCCAGCCGGGCCGGCGGTCAGGTCCAGCAGCTCACCGGCCGGGTGCGCGCCGCGATGGGCATCTTCGACGTTCCGGCGGCGGACACGCCGGCCGCCGCCCCGGAGCCGGCCGCGACACCCGCGGCGGCCCTCTCGCTGACCGACACGCTCAACACCGTGGCATTCGGCGTCCTTGGTCTCACCGTGCTCGTGGGCGGGCTGCCGGCGGTCCTCGACGTGCTCCGCCAGGGCCTGGAGATCCGGGGTCGGCAGCTGGCGCTCGACGAGCTGGGCGGGCTGGAACGGAGCGTGCTGGAGCTCCGGCGCGACGCGGTCGAGGCCGTGTCCACGGGGCTGGCCGCCCACGCCCAGGACGGCGTCGCCCTGGCCGCCGGAGCGCATGAGGTGATCGGCGCCAACGTGCACCTCACGCTGCGGGTCTGGCGCGCCCTCGGCACTGAGGTCGCCGTCCGCGTCCGCGACTTCGTGCTCCAGGTCGTCGAGTACTTCCGGGAGGTGCTCGGGGTGCTGCGGGCCGTTCCGCGCATGCTCGGCATCCTGGTCGATTTCGACCTGGCCCAGCTGCTGCGGCCGACCCTGGGCCGGGCCGCCTTCGCCCTCGGCGTCCTCCCGTCGCTGTCATTGGGCGACCTGCTCGATGCCTCGGGGCGCGGGGTGAACCGGCTCAAGCAGTTCGAGCTCAACACCTGGATCGACGCCGGGGAGTTGTTCCTGGACAGCCTGACCCGGCGGGTGCCCCTCTCCGGCTTCTCGGGCAGGGTGCGCTACGCCCGGCGGCAGTTCCCCCGGGCCCGCCGGCTGGTCCGCGAGCTGTTCACCGGCGGTGGCAGTGGCGCGGCGCTCCCCGAGTTCCCCGAGGCGGCCGCGCTGCGGTTCCGGTCGGACTTCCCCGACCTGCGGAACGTCCTGGCCGGGCCCGCCGCGGGAGGACGGCTCGTCGAGGTCCTGGACCGGCTCGAGCAGGGCCTGCACGACGGCGTCACCGGTGCGGTGACCGCGTCGGCGCGCGGCCTGAGCGAGCTGGCCTCGACAGCGGACGCGGCGGCCGCCGACGCCGTGCACCGGCGCGCGGTCGGCAGCGGCCTGCGCCGGGTGGCCCGACAGTCCGGGGTGCTGGCCGACCTGCTGTTCGCGCCGGTCGTCGCCGAGCAGCGAGGGCTGGCCGCGCGGCCCGAGGACCCCCTGGCCCTCGCCCACGAGTCCTTCCTCGCCGGCTCCGGGTTCGACCTCGTCCAGCAGGTGCTCGAGGGTTACGTCGGCGAGGTGGCCGCGCACTGGCGGGCCCAGCTCGCGCAGGGCACCGAGCTGACGACGCCGGTCACCCCGACCTCACCCCGGATCCTCCGCCGGCGGGCCGCGCTCGCGCGCGTCGCCGTCCCCCGCCTCACCCTGCGCGTCACCCCCGGCCAGGAGCTCGACGAGGAACTGGCAGCCCTCCTCGCCGGCCAGTTCGAGGACGCCGTGCGCGCGGCCCACCGTCGCGGCCGGCGCCGGCTGGCCGAGCTGGCCGAGCAGGACGGTCCGTGATGGACGACGAGCTGATCGGCCAGCTGGGCCTGCTGCTGACCCAGACCCGGTTCGCCCGCCGGGCGCTCGAGGACATCGAGCGGGCCACCTCCACCTACGGCACCTTCGCCTTCACCTCCGTCATCGCGGCGGGACCCCGCTTCGGAGCGCCGCCCCTGTTCGACGGCGCGCTCAAGGTGCACGTGGTCAACATCGGAGACCTCGCACCGGGCGGGGGGTTCGGCGACTTCCTCTCGGGCCTGCTCGGCGGGATCGGCAGCTTCCTCGGGAACCTCCCCGGCGGGCTGATCGGCGGCACGCTGAGCTCCTACCAGCTCGTGCGGTCCCTCCCGACGATCGACTCCATCACCGGGCGGGTCGAGCGGATCCTCGCCCGGATCGGCACCGGCGAGCCGACGGAGGACGAGCCGGCGGCGACCTCCACCGGACGCGGCGGCCCGGTGGGCGGCTCGGGCCTGGTCGCCCAGCTCGAGCAGATCCGCTCCGCCGTCAACGGCCTCACCGGCCTGTTCCTGGCCGCGGGGCAGGGAGCAGGAGCGGCCCCGGCGGTGCTCCCGGCGACTCCGGAGGCGGACCGCTGGCAGCGGCTGCTGGACTCGCTGCTGCCGGTGCTGGCCGCCATCGGCCGCGTCGTCGACGGGCTGGTCATCGGGCTGCCCCTGCTGGTCGGCTCGCTGGCCTCGGTCATCACGCGGCTGGCCGACATCCGCCTGGCGATCGCCGAGACGCTGCGGTTCGCGCTGCGCGTCGCGCTGCTGGTGCGCGGTGCGATCACGGTCACCGCGTTCGACACCCTCGCGCTGGTGGCCCGGATGGGCGTCACCGTGGTGCAGGTCCTGGGATCGGCGGTGGCCGGTGTCGTCTCGAGCATCTTTGTGACCGTCCGCGAGGCGGCGCTCGCCGTCCTGGAGCTCGGTGCGGTGCTCGGGGACGCGGCCAAGACGACGGTGGACCGGCTGCTCGGGTGGGTGGTGCCGACCGTCGACACGGTCCTGCGCAACCTCGGCGACCTGCGCGTCTTCCGCGTCATCACCCACGTCGTCCGCATCCTGCCGGCGATCCTGCCGCCAATCTACGAGCTGAAGACCGACAGGCCCATGGAGTCCACGGCGGTCGAGGCACTACGCGCGGCCGCCGCGCCGTTCCTCGAACCCCTGACCGCGGGCGCGGCGGCACTGCCCGCGCCGCCGTCTCTCCCCGACTTCCGCGCGGTCCTCACCGACCCCGCCATGGTCGAGCGCGCCACGATCGCTTTCAACCGCGTGGAGCAGAGCGCGATCGAGGGCCTCGAGATGACCACCGAGGCCGCGCAGCAGGGGCTGCGGTCTCTCGCCACCCGACTCGACGCCGCGGCACTGGCGGAGACCCGACTCTCCGACGCCACGCTCGGAGAGCGGATGAGGGCCGTTGCCGCCCAGTCCGAGGCCCTGGCCGGCCAGGTCGTCGTCCCCGAGGTCACGCCGTCGAGGACAGGCCTGGAGGTCATCGCCACCGCCTACGAGCACTGGCTGCAGGCGGGCGGGCTGGACAGCCTCCTCGGCAGCATCACCCGGCACTTCGCCGGGGAGACCGGCCGGGCCGGCGTGCCCCGGGCCCTCGTCGAAGGCGAGATGGACCGGCCGCGCGCGACGGTGCAGATAGACGAGGTCGTCGTCGAGATCACCCCCGCGGCACCGGCGGGCGGGGCGGCCGGCGAGGTCGCCCCGGCTCCGGTGCAGGTCCTGGAGCCGCCGCCCGTGCTGGTGCCGGACGACATGAGCCAGTACCGCCGGATGCTCTTCGACGATCGACTGCGCGGCGGCCGGTGCTGGCCGCGCGAACCCTTCTAGGAGCCCCCATGGCCCGATCCGCCGGCTACCTCGCCAACATCCTCAACGTCCCCCCGTTGATCTTCCGGTTCCAGTTCCACCCCGAGCTGCTCTTGGAGAAGAAGAGCTTCAGCTACCGGGAGACGAACAATTTCGGCAAGTGGCGGTTCGACCAGACGGCCGCGGCGACCGGGTTCGGGGACGTCTTCGGCGTCATGGACGACCTCAGGGAGATCGGCAGCCTGCTCGTCGGCACCAAGCCGCTGGAGGCCGACACGGGCAAGCCCCGGACCTTTGCGCTCGACTTCGCCCTCGACGCGCGCGCGATGCCCGACGTGCCGCAGGGCAATGAGGGCGGGGTCGAGGGGGACGAGCGGTTCGGCGGTCGCATCGAGCCGAGCCTGGCCGTGCTGCGGTCCTTCATGAACCCTTCCTGGGACCCGCTGAACGACATGCTGGCCTGGGCCACGACCCCGAAGAAGTTCTGCCCGCCGACCCGTCCACCCCTGTGCACGCTCAAGCTCGGCGACGTCGACCTCGACTGCGTGATGACGGACCTGAACATCAAGATCACGAAGTTCAAGCCGGACCTCACCCCCGAGCGGGCCGAGGTCAGCGTGACGCTCAACGAGCAGACCCACTCCTTGTCGACCGGCCTGGACGTGCTGGGCCGCGTGGTCGAGGTGTGCAAGTCCTACGGCCAACTGACCCGGCAGGACTGGGTCCAGGCCCTGCCGGCCGCGGGCCTCGTGCAGAACGTCTTCGAGCGGTAGAGGGGGCCGGCCGTGGTCGTGTCGATCTCGTCCCGGTACCGGGGGCATGCGGTCCACGCCGCCGCGGACCCTCGCGGAGCCGTGCACGCCACGGTGTCGATCCGGCGCCACGTGCCACCCCCCGCGGGAGCCGCCTACCGGCACGTGGTGAGCGGGCTCGAGGACCTCGAGTACCTGGCGTGGCGGCTGCTGGGCAGCAGCGAGTCCTGGTGGCGAATCGCCGACGCCAACCCGCTGGCGTTCCCGCTGGACCTGCGGCCCGGGGACACGCTGACCGTCGCGGTCGCCGCCGACGCCGGCACCGGGCAGGTCGACCGAGAGCGGGTGTTCTAGTGAGCAGCGCGTCCGACGAGGCAGCCATCGCCACCCTGCAGGTGAGCGCGGACGGCAGCGACTGGCGCGACGTCTCGGCACCGGTCCGGTCGGTCGACATCGAGGACCACGACCGGCTCACCGACAAGGCGACGGTGGTGCTCGACGACGACACCGGCCTGCTGGCCGACCTCTCGTTCGAGGGGCTGGTCGTGCGGCTCGCCGTGGGGTGGCAGGCCGAGCAGGCGCCCATCTTCGAGGGTGTGGTGACCAGCACGCGCGTGCTGGCCCAGCCCACCGGCCAGCGCGTGGAGCTCACCGCGCTGGACTTCACCTACCGGATGACCCTGCGCCCGTACCAGCCCGGCGAGTGGCAGCCCGGGGAGAAGCTCAGCGCCGTCCTTGGCCGGATCGTCGGCCGCCCCGAGTACCGCATCACCGCCAGGCAGATCGAGCCGGCGGACGACGTCACGATGTCGACGACGCGCCCGGTGGCGCACGCAGGGCTCAACGAGTGGGAGTTCGTGCTCGACCAGGCGCGGCGCCAGGGCTGCCTGGCCTTCCTCGAGTTCGACGGGAAGGACGCCTCGAAGTTCTACTTCGTGCCCGTCGCCCGGGTGGCCTCCGCCGAGCCGATCGGCACGCTGCGGTACTGCCGGGGCATCGGCGAGCTGATCGAGTTCCGGTACGAGCGGATCGCCACCGGGGCGCTGCCCGTCCGCGCGGCGAGCTCGATCGACCCGGCCACGGGCGAGCCGGTCGAGCAGCCGGCACCGGCGCCACGGCCCCGGGAGCCCCTGCCTCCCCCGGCGACCGGACGGCAGCGCGACGTGGACGCAGGCCGGCGCGCGGCCGTCGAGGCGCTGGCCGAGCTCTCGGCCGCGGCCACAGCGAAGATCGAGCCGCGCAGGCAGCAGGTCACCGGCCGCCCCTCGGCCGGAGCCGACGCGCTGGCCGCCCAGGTCACCAGCGACCCGACCCGGGAGCTCGGCCTCAACGGCCAGGGCGTCTCGGTCGGCACCGTCCAGCTGCGGGCCAAGTCCCGGGTGCTCATCCAGGGCGTGGCGCCCTGGGCCGAGGGCGCCTGGTACGTGACCAAGGTCAACCATGTCTACACCCGGGAGCGGGTCGGCCAAGGCACGCGGTCCAGCTACTACAGCAAGTTCACGGCCACCAGATAGGCAGGACCGGGCATGAGCAGCGACGACCTAGACCGGCACGTCGGCCGGTACTACGGCAAGTTCCGGGGCACGGTCGCGGGGAACGAGGACGACGACCACCAGGGCACCCTGCAGGTGACCGTGCCCGACGTGTTCGGCGGGGACACCGTGGTCGCCGCGGCAGCCTGCCTGCCGTACGGCCTCTTCTTCGTGCCGCCGGTCGGTACGCACATCTGGGTGGAGTTCGAGGCCGGTGACCCCGAGCGCCCCATCTGGGCCGGGGTGTGGCACCCGCTGGGCAGCGCCCCGGAGGCCGCCCGCGTCTCCCCGCCGGACCACCGGGTCATCACGACGCGGGCCGGCCACACCATCGAGATCGTCGACACCCAGGAGGAGGAGCGGGTCCTCGTCCGCCACGCGAGCAACGCGTTCATCTCGATCGACCCGTCGGGCAGCGTGCTCATCGCCAACGCCAAGGGGTCGCACCTGCACCTGGACGCGAACAACGGGACCGCGACGCTGGTCGAGCAGCACGGGAACCATCTGACGATGGGCGAGAAGGGCACCAGCGTGGTCAACCCCGACGGCACGATGGTCAACGTCTCCGGGGGAACGGTGCACGTCAGCGCCGCCTCCGTGGTTGTGGACGCGTCGGCGGTCGCTCTCGGTCACGGGGCCGCCGAGGCCACGGTGCTGGCCGGGCCGTTCAGCCAGCTGTGGAAGGCCCTGCAGCTGCACACCCACGAGGGGGCGGCCGGGCCGGTCGCCCCCTCCGTCGCCCTGTCGACCGTCGCGCCGCAACCCGGCGTCCACTTCTCCAGCGCGGTCGTGGTGGCGTGATGAGCCGCTGCTCGTTCCCCGCCCTCCCCGCGGTGGCCGTCCCGCTCCCGGCGCCCCCGGGGCTGCCCTCGGTCCCGTCCCCGCGCCCGCTGCCGGCCCTCGCCCTGCCCGAGCTCCCCGGCCTGCCGGCCCCGCCGCTGCCGGCGGTCCGGGTGCCGCTGCCGCCCGTCCCCGGCCTGCCGCCCGTCCCGTCCCCGCCCCCGCTGCCGACCCTCGCCCTGCCCGAGCTCCCCGGCCTGCCGGCCCCGCCGCTGCCGGCGGTCCGGGTGCCGCTGCCGCCCGTCCCCGGCCTGCCGTCGGTGCCCGCCGCACCGGCGCTGCCCAGCCCGCCGGGCCCACCACCGTGCCCGCTCGACTGACGCCCGACCCGTTCGACAGGAGGATCCCGTGACCGAGCCCGCGGGGACCGCGTTCCCGTTCCGGATCGACCCCCACACAGGCGGGGTGGCCTTGAGCCGGGGCGACCAGAAGGTCCGGGAGGACCTGCGCCTGCTGCTGGGGACCCGGCTGGGCGAGCGGCCCATGCTTCGGGACTTCGGGACCCGCCTGCACTCCCTGGCGCACGAGCCGGACGACGACGTGACCGCCGACCTGCTGCGACGTCAGGCGCACGAGGCCGTCGTGCGCTGGGAGCGCCGCCTGATCGTGACGCGGGCCCGGGTGTCCCGGCGGGACGGCGAGCTCCGGCTGGTCCTCGAGTACGTCCACAGCGACCGGCCGGGGATCGGCGAGCTCAGTCTCCCGCTGATCTGAACCGACCCGTCCGCACTGACCCGGAAGGACGTCGCCATGAGCAGCCCGGACGGTGGACCGGCGCCGGTTCCGCCGGCGATCGACTACACCGACAAGGACTTCCGCTCACTGCGCGCCGCCATGCTCCGCCTGGCCGAGCAACGAGTGCCGGAGTGGACCGACCGCTCCCCGGCGGACCTCGGCATGCTGCTCGTGGACCTGTTCGCCTACGTCGGCGACATCGTCCTGTACTACCAGGACCGCATCGCCAGTGAGCTGTTCCCCAGCACGGCGACGGAGCGGGAGAGCGTCGTCGACCTGCTTCGGCTCATCGGCTACGAGCTCTCCCCCGCCGCACCGGCGATGGCTGACCTGACGCTCGTCTTCCCGCCGCAGGACCGGACGGTGCAGGTGCGCCACGGGACGGCCTTCGCGGCGCCCGGGGCCGCGGGGGCCCCGGTGCCCTTCACCTACCTCGGCCCCACGCTGGACATCGCCCTGGCGTCGGACCAGGTCCGACCCGGCGTTGCACCCGACGGAACGCCGGCGGTGTGCTACGACGACCTCCCCGTCGAGCAGAGCCGCCGGGCCGGGCCGGTGGTGATCGGCTCCTCCACGGGCGAACCCAACCAGTCCTTCCGCCTACCGGACCGGACGATTGTGGTCGACTCGGTGCAGGTCGAGGTTAACGAGGGCGCCGACTGGGTGCCCTGGCACCGCCGCGACAGTTTGCTGTTCGACATCGCCCCCGACGGGCGGGCGCTGTTCTCCCACCCCGAGGCGCGGCACTACCAGCTGATCGTGGACGGCAGCGACCGCCCGCACGTCGTGTTCGGCGCCGGGCGGCGGCCGCCGGTCGGCATCGACAACGTCCGCGCGAGCTACCGGGTCTGCGCAGGGGCCGCGGGCAACGTCGCCGCCGGGGCGATCGTCACCGTCACCGGGCAGGTGCCCGCCCTGCTGGCCGTGTTCAACCTGCGGGGAGCGGGCGGGGGCAGCGACGCCGAACGGTCCGACCACGCTGCCCGGTACGCCCCGTTCGCCTTCCGCTCGACCAACCGCGCCGTCACCGCCAGCGACTACGTGGCGCTGGCCCACGGCACCGGCACCGTGGCGAAGGTCCGCGCCGGCGCCGTCGCCGCGGGCCGTGTCGACCTGTACGTCGCGCCCGCCGGCCACGAGCTGCGTCCCGTCCCCGAGGCGCTCCGGCACCGGCTCATCGGCTACTTCGAGGACAAGCGCATGGCCGGCACGCTGGTGCACGTCCTGGACGCCCAGGGCGTCACCGTCGACGTGGCGCTGTCCCTGTCGGTCGATGAGCGGTTCGTAGGTGACGCCGTGGCCAGCGGCGTCGAGACGGCCGTCCGCGAGCTGCTCTCGTTCGACCGCGTTGACTTCGGCCAGAACCTGCACCAGAGCGACCTCTATGCCGTCGCCGAGGCCGTGCCGGGTGTGCTGTCGCTGAACATCACCCGCTTCCGGCGACGCGACAGCCCCGCCGTCGACGTCGACGCCGAGCTCGCCCGCAGCGGTCTGCCGCCGCTCGCGGAGCTCCCGCCGTTCCTGCGCGCCGCCGTCTCCCTGGAGGTCCCCCCGGACGGGCGCATCCCGATCGGCGAGAACGAGATCCCGGTGCTGGGCTCCCTGGACGTGACCCTGCGGACCGGTCCGCCGTGAGGATCGAGTCGTTCTCCGCAAGCGCCGACCTCTGCGGACGCCGGGTCTGGCTGCGGTGGGCCTTCGTGGCCGACCCAGGGGAGGCGCTGCCGGTGCCTCCGCCGGTCGTCGTCCGCCGCAAAACCAGGGACTTCGAGTTTCCGGCGTCGGCCGGCGGGGTGGACCCTTCCCGGCTCTACGACAGCGCCGCCTTCCCCCCGGCGCCGCTGCCGGCGGGGATCTCCGCGACCGACCTGCCCGGTGCCGACCGGCTCGTCGGAGCCCGGCGCATCCGGGAGCACACGGTGACCCTCACCGAGGTGGTGGACGGGCAGCGCTGCGAGGTCCTGCGGGAGACGGTGCGGACGGTCTTCGCCGCGGACCGGTCCGTGGTGCGCCGCGAGGTGGAGGTGCTGGACGTCGGCGGCCCCGGGAGCCGGCTGGAGGCGGGCGTCACCTACTACTACCGCCTGGACTCCCCGGGCCCGGGCGACGGGCAGCACTTCCGGGCGACGGCCACTCCGGGAGAGGTGCACGGATACCACCGCACCCTGTACGAGCTGCTCCCCGAAGTGGTCCGCCGGCACGACACCGTCGCCCGCCGCCCCGACGCCGGGACGGGCCTGCTGCCCGAGGCCAGCACCGTCGGCGGCCAGCTCCGTCGCTTCGTCGACGTCTTCGGCTCCACCCTCGACGCCCTGCGCAGCTCCGCCGACGGCCTCCGCACCCTGCGCGACGTCCCCGAGGTCGACCAGCGGTTCCTCCCCCTGCTGGCGCAGTGGATCGGGTGGGACCTCTCCACGGACGAGGACGTCGCCCGTCAGCGCAACGAGATCCGGACCGCTCCCCGGCTCTACGGCTCCGTCGGCACGGTTCCTGGGCTGCGCAGCGTCGTGGACCACTACACCGGCTGGTCGACCCGGGTCGCGGAGTTCACCCAGAACGTCGCCCGGACCAACGTCCCTCCTCAGCGCAACCTCTTCGCGGCCGAGCGGCGCGCCGGCCGGTGGTGGGGCGTGGACGAGGCGGCCCCGCTGCTCGGCTTCGCGCCGCCGGCCGACCGCGTGGCCGGCTCCGACGGGGTCCCGGCCACGCTCACCGGAGCCGCCGTGGAGCCGTTCCCCCTGCGCCCGGGGATGACGCTCACCGTCGCCGTCGATGGGGACCTCCCGGCGACCCTCACCTTCGGGGCCGCCGACTTCGCTGACGTCGGTGCGGCGACCGCCGCGGAGGTGGCCGCGGTCGTCTCCCGGGCGGTCCCGGAACTCGAGGCAGGGGTCGCCGGGCGCGCCGTCCGGCTGCGGTCGCTCCTGCGCGGCCCGGCGTCCCGGGTCGAGGTCGTGGCCGCGCCGGCCAGCCTGCTGTCCCTCGACGGCGCGCCCACCGGCCGTCCGGCCGCGGCCGTGGACGACGCCGGCCGTGCCTGGCTGGCCTACGCCGGGACCGAGGGGGCCGGCGCGCGCCAGTCCCGACTGCACGTGAAGGCTCAGCTGGGCGGCCGGTGGTCGGACTCCCGGCTGGTCCAGGAACGCCCCCTCGCCGCGGCGGCCGACCCCGCGCTCGTCCCGCTGCCCGACGGGCGGCTGTGGCTGGCCTGGGTGGAGCATCCCGGGACGGCCGGGGCCCGCCTGCGCTGGCGCCGCGGCGCACCGCCACCCCTGTCACCCGCCCGCCTGCGCGGTGACACCTCCGGGCCCTTCCGGCTCGTGGTCGGGAGCCGCCTGACCTTGGCCCTCCCGGGCGGCAACGAGGTCTTCACCGTGCGCGCCGGCGACTACACCGACCCCCGGTCAGCCTCGGCCGAGGAGGTCGCGGCCGCGATGAACGACCAGTTCCAAGGCATCTCGGCGGCGCCCGCGGCGGATGGGTCCCTGGCCTTGCAGACGATCCAGGTCGGACCGGACGCCCGGCTGCGGGTCCTCCTCGGCTCCTCCACGGCCGCGCGGGCGCTGGGCCTCGGCGACCGGCGGCTAGCCGGTCGGGGCCGGTCAGACCAGGACGTCAGCTGGGGACCGCCCCGCGATGTGACCTCCGTCGGTCCCGGCCGGCTGGCCGGGTGCAGCGCCGTCCTCGACGCCGACGGAGCGGTGCGCCTCTTCTGGAGCACCCACTACGCCGGTCAATGGACCCTGGCCCGGAGCCGCTGGGACGGCCGCCTGCTGGTGGTCACTGGAGGGGACGTCGCCACCCTCGCCGAGGACGGCACGTGGTCGGCCCTGAGCGCGCCGGGGAGCCTGGCCGGCGCGGAGGTCCGCGAGGTGGCCGTGGACGCCGACGGCTCGACCTGGTTCGCCACCGCGGCCGGCGCCGCCGTCCGCGCCCCCGGCGGTGACGTGACCGTCCTGACCGCCGCGAGCACCGGCGGGGGCCTGCTCGCGGACGACGTCCGCGACCTGGCGCTGGCACCGGACGGCACGGCGTGGTTCGCCCTCGCGGGCGGGACGAGCGCCCGCCGCCCGGACGGCACCTGGGAGAGCGCTGCGGTGGCGAACGGCCTCGCGTCGGACGACGCCCGGGCGGTCACCGTGGGCACCGACGGGACGGTCTGGGTGGGCACGACCGGCGGCTTGTCGTGGCGGGTGCCGGGCAGTCCGTGGCGCAGCGTCCGGACGGGCGACGGTCTGCCCGACGACAACGTCCGGCAGGTCGTCCTGGCCGCGGACGATGCGGTCTGGGTGGCGACCGCCGGTGGTGCGGCGCGCGTCGCGCGGGACGGGACCATGCGGGCCGTCGACCTCTCCGCCGCCGGACCGGGTGCCGGCGAGGTCCGCGCCGTCGCCGCACAGACGGTGGCGACGGCGCGCACGGGCGACAGCAGCGGCCCGGTCTGGTGGGTCACCGGCGCGGGGCTCGTGGAGTCCGGCCCGGGCTCGGCCGTGCGGCTGCACCCGGTGCCCGGGGTCGACCCCGCCGACGTTCGCAGCATCCACCTCCCGGGGGACGGCACCCGCTGGCTCGGGACCTCCTCCGGCCTCGTGCGGCAGGACGCGGACGGGAGATGGCAGACCGTCCCCCCGGGCGCCGGTCCGGCCGGACGGCCGGTCACCCGCCTCCACGGGCCGTGGTCGGGGGTGGGGGTCTTCCCGGCCGAGGGAGCGGGCGACCGGGAGCCGCACGCCCTGAGGGTCGGTGGCTGGCTCTGGCTGGCCTGGTCCCAGCGACGCGCGCCCGGTCCGGAGGGAGGGCGGGACAGCTGGCGGATCCGGGTCCGCCGGTGCGACCTGGCGCGCGCGGACTGGTCCGGCCCGGCCGACCTGACCGTTCTCGCGGAGCGCGGCAGCCGGGACCGCGAACCGGTGCTGGTCGCCGGCCCCTCGGGGCCCCGGCGGGTCTACTTCCGCAGCGACCGGGACGGCGGGGACCGGCTGTGGGCGGTCGACGTCGACGACGCCGGCGTCCCCGGCGCTCCGGCCAGGGTGACGGCCGGCCGGGCCGTGGACAGCGACCCCGCGGTGGTCCCCGGACCGGGTGGTGTGGAGTGGCTGGTGTTCCGCAGCGACCGGAACGTGGCCCTCGGCAGGCTGGGCGGCGGGGTGCCCGGCGCGGCTCAGGAGGGCGCCAGCCGCCGGGCGCCCGAGGAGGCCGCCGTCCGGCGCTTCGCCGGTTCCACGACCTCGGTGCCGGCCGACCTGGACCGCAACCGGGGCCGCAGCCAGTTCGGCGACCTGCTCGCCTACACGCCGCAGCAGCCCGGCGGCGGTCGGCCGGCTCCGGATGAGCTCTACACCCCCGCCACCATCGGTCTCTACGTCGACCGGGGGCGGGCCGGGCGGCCCCTGGTGCAGCGCGATGCCGACCGGCTGCGCCAGCTGCTGGAGCGCTTCCGCCCGGTGGACCTGCGCGTCGTGGTCATCCTGCAGTCGGGCCAGCTGGAGGAGCTCGTGTTCCCGCCGGAACGCCAGCTGCAGGACTCCTTCACCGACCACTACCCGTTCGCCGAGCGCTTCCCGCCGGCGACCGATGCCACCGCCGTCGCGGCACCGCAGTGGCTGGTGATCCTGAGCGGGGACGGCTCGAGCGTGGTCGTCGACCCAGCCGACCCGACGACCCTGCGGCGGCGGACGTGGTGGCCCCCGCTGCGATGACATCCGAGGAGGGGTGCGAGATGAGCAGGGCCGACCTGAACGGGCGCGGTACCGGTGGTGACGAGCACCTGACCGGGCTCCGGGGGGAGTACCGGGACGTGCTGGTGCACCCGTCGGGCCGGGTGGTGCTGGACCGCGGCTGGCGGTGCAACGCGATAGCCGACACGTGCCGGCGGCTGCTGGCGAGCTTCCTGCGCGGGGCACCGTCCTCGACGGGGTTGCTGGGCCTGCAGGTCGGGGCCGGCCTGGGTCAGTGGGACATCACCGGTCCCCCGCAGGCGAGCAGCGCCCAGGCCGGGCTGGTGGACCCGCACCCGTTCACCGTCCCGGTGGCCGACCTCCGACTGGACTTCCTCGACGGCGGGACGGTGACGGACGCACCGACGAACCGGCTGCAGGTCCAGGCCGACCTGGGGCCGGACGTGCCCCCCTGGCCCGACGTCCACCACATGAGCGGGAACCTGCGCGAGTTCGGCCTCGTGGCCGAGCTCGGCGACGCCCGGGTCCTCATCAACTACGTCACCCACCCGGTAATCGCCAAGGACCCGGCGAGCACCCTGCAGCGGACCATCTGGCTCACCCTGTGACGCCCCAGCGGGCCCGGTCGGTGGCCCCCCCGACCAGCCCTGCAGGCCCACTCCCCACCAACCGGCAAGGAGTCGGACATGGCCACCATGTCGCCCAGCACCTTCAACCCGCTGCTGCGGTACGTCAACGTCCGGCTCCAGCAGGGCGTCCCCATCGTCGACGCCGACGTCAACGAACTCGACGACGTCCGCCGGTTCGAGCTGCGGGCCTTCCTGAAGTGGTTCGTCGGCGACGGGGTACCGGAGGGCAACGACGGCTTCCGCATCACCGGGGACCTAGACAACGACCTCACCATCCGGGCGGGCGCGCCGGCACCGCCGGCAGAGGCGGCGCCCGCCGACGTGGCCCTGCGCCACGTCGGGCGGATCCTGGTCGACGGGGTGGACGTCATCACCACCGCAGATCTCCGCTACTCCCAGCAGGACCTGCACGAGGACCGGCCCGGAGCCGCCGCGCTGGCCGCCCGCCTGGGTGTCTCCGTCGTCCCGAGGCTCCGCACCCCCACCGCGTCGGAGACGTCGGTGGTCTACCTCGACGTGTGGGAGCACCTCGTCACCCCGGACGACGAGCCCGACCTCATTCACCCGGGCCTCGGTGTGGAGACCTGCGCCCGCATACGCCGTGACTGGGTGGTGCGCGTCCGGCCCGGCACCGACCCGCCGCGCCCGGGCCAGGCCGACCACCTCCCCGGGCACCTGTACTACGCCCTCGCCGGGCTGACCCGCCGCAAGGACGAGGCGAGGATCGGCCCGGGCGCCCTCACCGACCGCCGGGAACGGCAGCTGTCGTTGCCACCGGCGCACCTGCTCGCCGACACCCTCGGCGTCCGGCCCGCGGACTACCGCCGAGGGCAGGACCGTCCGGTGGTGAGCCTGCGTGCGGCCGTGAACGCCTTGCTCGCCGGGCGGCTGCCGACCATGCCGGAGATCCCGGTGTCGCCCGCCGCGGGCCAGGACGTCCTCTACCGCGCGTGCACCGTGGACGCCCTCGACGGGCTGATCGTCGTGTGGCAGTCCCAGCGGGAGGCGCCCACCACGCAGATCGTCGCGTCGCGGCTGGACACGTCCCGGGCCGACGCCACCTTCTCCCCGGCCCAGATGGTCACTACCGGCGGCCCCGTCCCGCGCTCCGCGCCCACCGTCGTCGCGCTGCCGGGCGGTGAGGTGCTCGTGGCTTACCAGGAGGGGCCCAACGACGTCGCCACGACCGACGTCAGGATGAAGCGCGCGCGCTTCGACGGGCTGGCCGACGCCGACGCCGTCCCGGTGGCGAGCACGGCCGGCGCCGCCGACCAGTTCCCGCACGCCGTCGTGGTGGGTGACCTCGTCGTCTTCTTCGTCCAGGTGGCCCTGGCGGCCGGGTCCCGGTGGTTCTTCCGCCGCTACCGGCACACCGACGGCACGTTCCTGGACGCGGTGCCGCAGGAGCTGAGCCCGGCCACCACGTCCGTGCCCGCGCCCCTGCACGCCGCGGCCGGCGGCGACGTGGTGTGGGTGGCCTTCCCGGACGGCACGCGGCTGCGCATGATGCGGCTGAACCCCCGCACCGGGGCGGTCGACAACCGGGGCGAGTTCTCGGCCCCCGGCGCGCTCGACGTCTTCGTCTTGGGGAACAGCGCCACCTCGGCGACGGTCTTCGTCGACGGGGACGGCATCAGGACCATCAACGGCAGCGGCGCGGGCTGGGCCTCGGTCGCGGAGCCCGTTCCGGGGTCCGACGGGGACGACACGCGGCCGGCCGCCGTCCGCGACGCGGATGGGGTGACCTACCTGGTCACCTTCCGGCCGGTCGAGGGCGCGAGCAACGACATCGTGCTGAGGCGTCGCGACGTCGTGACCGGTCACTGGACGCCGCCGCAGCGGTTGAGCGAGCACCCGTCAAACGACCAGCGCCCCGTGCTGGTCATGGTGCCCGGCCAGGGGATCTGGGTCTTCTGGATGAGCAACCGGCTCGGGACCTTCGACGTCTTCGCCAAGCGCGTCGTCACCGCGATTTGAAGGCCCGGCCATGACCCATCCCGCCGTCACCGAGCCGTCGCCGCGCCGGTTCGCCATCCGCGCGTCGAAGGCCTTCACCGCAGAGCTGAACCAGGCCATGGACCCGTTCACCACCCGCACCCTCCGAGTGACCTACGCGGAGGACGGGCCGGAACCGGTCATCGAGCTGCGCCGCGCCGGAGGCACCTTCCTCGACCTGCGCCAGGTCCCACCCGGCGTGGGGACCACCATCGGGGACTACCAAGTCCTCGTGGAGACCGGCGCGCCGGTGGACGGGACCGTGCAGCTCACCTGCAACGTCATCAACAACGGCGGGGACCAGGTGGACGACCGGTGGGAGCTGCGGGGCCGGCGGGCCGCCCCGGCGCCCTGGACGGTGACCATCGCGGACCAGACCGCATCCACCACCGTGCACTACCTCGCCTGCGACCCGCGGGCGGAGCTGACCGTGCCGACCGGCGCGCCCGGCCAGCAGCTGCGGCTGGAGGCCGCCGACGCCCGGGGCACGGCGACCGAGCCGACGGTCGTGGGCGCCCTCCCCCCGGACCTGCGACCGGGCTACGCGTTCCGGGAGACCACGGCCCCGCCGCACCTGGCCGGGCTCCCCGAGTGCACCGCCCAGCCCGGCGTGACCCTCGCCGTCCCATCGGTGGCCACCCCCACCTCCGTCGAGGTCGCGGTCGCCACGTCCTTCGGTGGGATCTGCCCCGAGAACTCCGCGTACCTCGAGAACCTCGGTGCGCCGGTGCAGGCGACGATTGTCCCGCCGCCCGCGGTGCCGCTGACCATCGCCGAGGCGTCGGCACCGGCGGTCAACCGCATCTGGTCCCTCGACGGCATCCTCACCGTCACCGACTCGACGGCGGACGTCACCCTCCAGGGGACCACGGGGTCGGGCTTCCTCCAGTCCCGGACCTGGCCCGTGGGGTCACCGGGGACGGTGGCGCAAGGCCAGTTCGGCATCGAGTGGCGGGTCAACCTGGCCGGCCTGCGGCGTACCCGCCGGGGGCGGATCGCGGCGACGCAGCTGCGCGTCGACGTCGGCCCCGTCATCCCGCACGACTACGACTTCGACGGCGACCGCGAGGACGTCTTCGTGGTCACCGGCGGGGCGCTGGGCGACGTACGGCTGGCCGGCGCGGTGCAGACCGGCAGCACCGTCGTCTTCACCTTCGCGGCGCCCGGCATCGTCCCCGGCGTCGATGGGCCCGGGCAGGGGAGCTTCTTCTTCGGCCTGACGTCGGCGTTCCCCGCGCGACCGGTCACCGCGACGCTGGTTGACGCCTCCGGCCGGGAGTACCCGCTGGCCGCCCGCGCCCCCGGCCACGCCTGAGCCGCGACCACGACCCGCGGCGGCGCGGGATCAGGCCTCCAGCGCCTCCACCCGGGCGCGCAGGGCCGCGTTCTCGTCCCGCAGCTGCTTGACGGCCTCGATCAGGATGCCCGTCAGCCCCGCGTAGTCCACGGCGAGGTACGCCTCCTCCCCCATGGTGGACACCAGCTCCGGGAACTCCCCCTCCACCTCCTGAGCGATGACCCCGATGCCCGCCGTGCCGGGGGCGTCGCCGTCCGCGTCAGTCGGGCGCCGGACGTAGGTGACGCCGCGGATGCGGCTGACCCGGGCCAGGGCATCGTCGACGACCTGCACCCGGTCCTTCAGCCGCCCGTCGGACAGGTTGCAGAAGCGGTCGGCGCAGGAGTCCCCGTGGACCTCGAGGCGCCGGTGGACGTGCGTGGTCTCCGTCTGCGAGTGCACCGCGAACAGCTTCTGCCAATCGGTTCCGCCGGGCGTCCGCGTGCCATAGATCTCGCAGCGGCCGTGCCCGTTCAGCGCGTCGTCCAGCTCGATCGTCATACCGCGACGGGCCGGATCGGGACAGCGCCATTGGTCGTCCTGACCGTGGAAACCGTTGTAGGTGAGGCTGCTCCACCCGGCCCGGCCGCTCAGGAACAGCTGGTTCTGCCGCACCCCGGCGGTGTCCATGACGCTGAGGGGGTGGGTGGGTGCAGTGGTGCCGATACCGACCTTCCCGTCGGCGATCCGCATCCGCTCGACGCCCATCTGCTCGAAGGCCAAGACGTCGTCCGCCCCGGGCCCCACGCCCACGGTCAGCCGCGACTGCCCGGCCGACTGCGCCGCGGAGTAGCGGAGGAAGGCTCGGCCAGCCGCCTGACCGGGCACGCCGGCGAACAGGATGCCGGCCGCCTCCCCGGCGCCTGTCGCCGGCATGATCGCGCCATCGGCGACGTGCACCCGCGGCGTGGGGGTACCGCCGAGGGGCACCTGGCCGGTGGGCCCGATCCGCAGGTCGCCGGCGACCGAGGTCCCCCCCTCGACGCTGAGCTCCTCGACCGCCACCGCCCCGTCGGCGATCCGCATCCGCTCCTCGCCCATCTGCTCGAACGACAAGACGTCGTCCGGGCCCTCCCCCACGCCGAGGACCAGCCGCGTGCCCCCGACGCCCGGAGGGGAGGCGAAGTACCGGAGCCAGGCCCGGTCCGCACCCACTCCGGCCCCGGCCGAGGACGGGAAGAGAATGCCGGCGCCCTCCCCGTCGCCCGCCGCCGGCACGATCGCGCCATCGGCGACGTGCACCCGGGGTTGCGGCGCGCCCCCCAGGGGCGCCTGGTGCGTGGGGCCCACGAGGAGGCGGCCGCCGACCGACGCGCTGGTCGTCGCGGCCAGCCGGTCGGCGGTCACGGTGCCGTCCGCGATCCGCAGGCGCTCGCCGCCGGCCTGCTCGAACATCAGCACGTCGTCCGCACCGTTCCCGACGCCCAGGACCATCCGCGTCCCGCCGAGCCCCGGGGTCGGCGTGTAGTACCGGATCCAGGCCCGGTCCGCAGCGGCTCCGGCACCCGCGGCCGATGGGAACAGAATGCCGGCGCCCTCGCCGTCGCCCGCCGCGGGCATGATTGCCCCGTCGGCGACGTGCACCCGCGGCGGGGGCGCGCCACCCAGGACCACCTGGTCGGCCGGCCCGACCTGGACCTGCCCGTCCACCGCGATCCGCCCGCTCACGGCCAGTTCGGTCGCGCCAGCCGTGCCCAGCTCGGCGCCGCCGCGGAGCCGGGTGACGCCGTCCACGCGGAGGTCTTCGGGGATGACGGTCTCGGCCATTGCCGTGCCTTTCCGGATCGACGGCGACCGTGCGCCGACGCGACGAGCAGTGCGACTCGAGGAGGTCGACGGGAGGAGCGCCAGTGCGGCGCTTGAGGCACACCATCCCCGTCGGGCGGAACGACGGCGGCAGGGCCGAGGAACTCGTCCGACCCGCCGCCGTCGCCGACTCGGGAACGGCACGTCAACGCTAGGGCCGGCGCCCCGGCAGGTAAAGGGCGTCGCAATCGCGTGGCCCGCGCGTCGCGGACGACGCGGCGGCGTGTCGCGGACGACGCGCCGACGGGTCGCCGTCTGCTGCCTCCGGGCAGCGTTCCGAGCCCCGCGACGCCGCCATCCGGCGCGGTAACGTGCAATCGCCCTCGGCGTCCCCACCCAGTCTCTGGGAGGCAGCCATGCTCCACGACGAGTCGGGCCCGGGTGCGGTCTCCCACGACAGGGGTCCCGAGCGGAGCCTGACCTCGCGGGCACCGGACATCGCGGAGTTGCTCTCCTTCCTCGCCGGGCCGGACCTCGACGACTTCGACCTGGACCTGCGCGTCGGGGAGCTGTGGCAGCCGGGCGGCGGAGGATGCGCCTGCTTCGGCCCGCAAGCGGCGCAGACCGACGGCGCCGGGTGCCTGCCCACCGGTGGGAAGGGCACCTGCAACACCGCGGACCCCACCTGCCCCAACACCTGCGACGACGCAACATGCCTGAACACTTGCCCCAACACGTGCGCGCCGACGTGCCGCGCCACCTGCGCGGGACAGACCTGCGGCAATACGTGCGCCCCCACCTGCCCGAACACATGCCGCAACACCTGCGCCCGCACGTGCGACGGCTTCACCTGCGACGGCGAAGCCACGTGCGCGCGGACCTGCAATAACACCCACTGCTTCACCTGCCGCCCCGGGTGCCGGACCCCGTGACCCGGCCATCTGGAAGGGGCGTGACACCGGATGACACCGCCCGCGAGATCGGTCTGCGGCTGGCGCGCGACGAGGTCCTCGCGGCGGCCATCGAGTCCTTCCGGGTGCACACGACCTTCGGTGAGTCCGTCCACTGGCGCGCCCCGTCCGTCGCCCAAGGCCATGCCGGGCTGGCGGTGCTCTTCGGCGCGCTCGACACCGCCTTCCCGACGGACGGGTGGGACCGCATCGGCCACCGCCACCTCACCTGGGCCTCTCGGGCCTTCGAGCGCGGGCCCTCGCACGACGCGTCCCTGTTCACCGGCGCCGCAGGCCTCGGCTTTGCTGCGCTCACCCTCGCCGGCGGACGGACGCGGTACCGTCGCTTCCTCGCCGCGGTAGACGCACAGGTGACTAAGGCGACCCAGGACGCGTGCGAGTGGCTGGATGCATGCGCGGAGTGTCCAGTCGGCGCCTTCGACCTCATCTCCGGGGTGACCGGGATGGGGGCCTATCTGCTGGCCCGAGACGCCCCGGAGGCCGACGCGGCGCTGGACGTCATCCTGCGGACGCTGGTGCGGCTGGTCCTGTCCGCGCCGGATGCGCCGCCACGATGGCACACCCCCTTCGACTGGCTCGGCAGCGCCGAACAGCAGGAGGCGTACCCGCACGGCAACCTGAACTGCGGACTGGCACACGGGATCCCCGGGCCGCTGGCGCTCCTGTCCCTCGCCCTCTCCCACGGCCACGAGCCACCCGAGGCACGCGACGCCGTCGACCGAGCGGTGCGGTGGCTGGCCGCGCACCGGATCCAGGACGCCTGGGGGACCACCTGGCCGGCCGCCGTCCCCCTCGCACCGGACGGCACCCCGGCCGGCACCGAGGAGCCGGCGCGGGCCGGATGGTGTTACGGCGCGCCCGGTGTTGCCCGGGCGCTGTGGCACGCCGGCACGGCCCTCGGCGACAGGCACATACGGGCATCGGCGGTCGAGGCGATGACCGCCGCCCTCGCACGACCGCCGGAGCACCGGGCCCTTCACTCCCCGAACTACTGCCACGGTGTGGCCGGGCTGCTGCACATCACCACCCGCTTCGCTGAAGACACGGGCCTGCCCGCGTTCCGCCAGGCCCAGGCGGACCTGCTGGCGGAGTTGATGACGGCGTACGAGCCCGGGTCCCTGCTCGGTTTCCGCAACGTGGAACCCGGCGACGTCCGGGTCGAGCACCCCGGCGTTCTAGACGGGGCCCCGGGCGTCGCACTGTCCCTGCTCGCCGCCGCCGGACCCGCTCCGGCGACCTGGGACCGGCTGTTCCTCCTTGCGTGACCAGGGAGCTCCCGTGACCGGTCCGGCAGCCACCGAACCCTCATGGCGTGGAAAGCGACGTCTCTACCGGCCGGTGGGCAAGCCGGTGCTGCGTGCGCCGCTGCTGCCGATCGAGCGCTACGAGGCATTATCGGCCCCCACCCGGGCCGGGCATAGGACGACCCTGCTCACCCACGTCGACGTCACCGTGCGCCATGCCCTGACCGTGGCCAGCCCGTCGGTGGCCGCCGCTGTAGACCGAGCGGTCGCCGCGGAGTCCGTGGACGCGCGGCTGAGCAGCACGCTCCTGAGCTACCTCATCCGCATGTCGACCCGGCCGACGCCCTACGGCGTGTTCGCGGGCGTCGCGCTCGCCGAGTGGTCCTCACACACCGATCTGGCCCTCGACGCAGCGCCGCGACGGACCCGCACCCGTCCTGACATGGGCTGGCTGCTGCCCCTGGCCCTCGGCCAGGAGGCGGACGAGTCGGTGCGTCACCACACGGGCTTGGTCATGAACACCTGCGCCTTCGAGCGGGACGGGCGCATACACGTGACCGAGCCGGTGACCCCACACCGCGGCCTCCCGGGGGACGTGTCGGTCCGGGCGTCCCCGGTCGTCCGCCGTGCACTCGCCCTCGCCCGCGGGCCAGTCCCGTATCGGCAATTCTGTGCCGCGCTCCTGGCGGCGACGCCGGATGCCACCGCGGCGCAAGTGCAGGCACTCCTCGACGACCTGTGGCGGCAAGACCTCCTCCTCAGCGACCTCCGCCCACCACTCACCGGTGATCCCGCCCGGTATTTCGCCGAACGGCTGTCCGGCACGGGGGCCGGCCCAGCAAGCGCTGACCGACTGCGTCGCCTACTGGCGTCGGCACGGCTTGTCGACGACGCCGCCGGGTCGGCGGCGGGGACCGTCCTGTTAGACGTCGCGCGCCGGGCCCGGACCCTCGCGGGCGCCGACCGCACCGAGCTCCTCCAGGTCGACTCCGCGCTCCCCTTGCAGGGGAACCATCTGTCGACGACCGTTGCGGACGACGCGGCCCTCGCCGCGGAGCTGCTCCTTCGCCTGCACCCCGCGCCGGGGGGCTCCCCGGCGCTGAGCGCGTACCGGCACGCCTTCCTGGCGCGCTACGGCCACGAGCGGATGGTCACGCTGCCCGAGCTGCTGGACCCCAGGTTTGGCCTCGGTCCGCTGTCCGGTCATGGACCAGCCGGTCACGGCGGGCAGCACGCCGCGGGGACGGCGCACGGAGCTCGACGCCAGGAGCGGCTCCTCGACCTCGCCGCGGAGGCACTGCAGGAGGACCGGTTGGAGGTCAACCTCAACCGAGACGACCTCGCGGAGCTGGCCCTCTGGGAGCCGGACCCCACCCGGGTGCCCGCGTCCCTGGAGCTCAGTGCGGTCGTGCTGGCCAGGGACCGCGCGGCAGTCGACCGGCGGGACTACCGGCTGATGGTGGCGCCCGGACTCGGCTCCGGCGCCGCCGGAAGGAGTCTCGGTCGCTTCGCGGACCTGCTGGGCGAGCCGGCCGTGCAGGCTCTCAAGGAGATGGCCCGCGCCGAGGAGGCGCACCACCCGCACGCCGTGCACGCCGAGCTGGTCTACCTGCCGACGGACCCGAGGTCGGCCAACGTCGCAATCCGCCCGGTGGTCAGGGACTACGAGATCCCCGTGGGCGTGACACCCGGGGTGCCGCTGGATCGCGTGATCCCCGCATCCGAGCTCGCGGTGGGGGTGCGGGACGGCCGCCTGCGCCTGTGGTGGGCCCGACACGGCACGGAGGTCCGGGTCGCGGCCGGGCACATGCTGAACACCCGGGGTGCTCCGGAGATCTGCCGCTTCCTGGACGAGGTTGGCCGCGACGGGGTAACCGACCTGCACGAGTTCGACTGGGGAGATGCGGCGGTCCTCCCGCGGCTTCCCCGTGTGGTGCACGGGCGAATCGTGCTGTCCCCCGCTCAGTGGGTGCTCCGCGGGGGGACCATCCGCCGGTTGCTCGATGGCACCGCCGCTGGCTTCCCGGACCGGCTTGCCGCGTGGCGGGAGCGGTGGCGAACCCCGCGCCGACTGTACCTGACCGAGGGGGACAACCGCCTGCTCCTCGACCTCGACGAGCCCTGTCAGACCGAGATCCTCCGCCGCGCCTTGAACCGCGGGCGCGGGCGCAGCGCGCTGCTGCAGGAGACCCTACCGGCGCCGGAGCACGCCTGGCTGCCCGGGCCGGGCGGGCGTTACCTGTCGGAGGTCGTGGTCCCGCTCAGCCGGACTCCCTCGGCGCCGCCGCAGCCGCCCTGGGCGCCGGCCCTGTCTCCGGAGATTGGGGAGGACCAGCGACGCCGCGCCCCGGGCAGCGACTGGCTGTACCTCAAGCTGTACGGGCCCGCGGCTCGCCAGGACCACCTCGTCTCCGGTCCGCTGCTGCGCTTCGCCGAAGCCTTGACGAGGACGGGCTGCCTGTCCGGGTGGTTCTTCCTCCGCTACGCCGACCCTGCCGAACACCTCCGTCTCCGTCTCCACGGAGACCCCGCCGTCCTCGTCATGGAGGTATTGCCGGCGGCGGCCCGGTGGGCGAGCGAGTTGCTCACCCGGGGCGAGTGCACGGAGTGGTCGACCGACGTTTACGAACGGGAGCTGGAGCGGTACGGCGGGCCGGCCGGGACCACGGCCGCCGAATCGGTCTTCGCGGCCGACAGCACGGCCGTCGCGCAGCTGCTCGCGATGAGGACCGACGCGGCGATCGATCCTGTCGAGCTGGCCGTGCTCACCGTCGACGACCTCGTCGGCGCGCTCCGGCTCGACGAGGGCGAACTGACACAGGTGTTCAGCGACCGATGGCTGACCCCCGAAGCCGGCCGCGAGTACCGGCGACGCAAGGAACGGCTGCAGGAGCTGCTGGCAGCGGGTCCCCAGGGAATCGGCCCGGCGGCCACCGGCGTCGCGGTGATCCTCGCCCAGCGCCGAGCCGCAGTCGCCGAGCCGGCTGCGCGCCTGCGGTTCCTGGCGGATCGCGGGGCGCTATCGGTCCCCATCGCCGACATCGCCGCCAGTCTTGTTCATCTGCACCTCAACCGGTTGTCGGCCGGATCCGAGGAACGCATGGTGATGGACCTGGTCCGCAGGACCCACCGGGCTCGGCGCACAGCCTCACGGACCCCGCCAGAGTGAACCCGGGGAAGGTCCCTGCCCTCCGCCCCACCGCCGCCGCCGCGGTCCGGCCGGAGGAGGTGAGGACAGACGCTGCTTCGCCACGACTGTCCACGACAGGGAGCGGCTCGGGCATCGTCGCGGAGTCCTCGTCCGCGTCACGCAGCGTGCAGGGGCCGGCTGCACGTTCCGGCCCGCTCCGGCCGGGCTCGTCCCTGCCGGGTCCGTTCCCGGCCGGGGGGCGCCACCGTGCCCGGACCGGCGCGGTGCAGTACGTCGCCCGTCGTCTCCAGGTCCGCTCGGATCCACCCCCGGACGTCGTCGCCTCGCTGGTGCGGCGCGGGCCTGTCCGGGGACCGACGCCGCGGCCGCGAGTCAGAGGTCGAACTCGGCGACGAAGCAAGTCGCTGGCGGCTCGGCGACGGCCTCCGCGCACGTCGGCTCAGCGCGTAGACGGCGACACGGGCCCGCTCGGCCTCATCGCCGCTGTCGAACCCGGGTTCCCCGCCGGGGCCGGGCGGATCGGACAGCGGCGTCGACTTGATGTGACAGGTGCTCAAGTCGACCGGATGCCGGGGCGCCATGAATTTGAGCGCGTAGCGCGGCCCGGCGCATGCCTGGGATGCGAGTGCCCTCGTCGTCGACATGGATTGCGTCCAGCCCAAGCGCAAAGGCCGTGATCTCCGCGACGAGGGTCAGCGGACGTCGTGACACGAAGCCGACCCGGATCGGCCGCTGGCCCTGCTCTACGCGGCGATACGGCCCTGTCAGTCCCCACCAACCCGTTCGGTGAGGGTCGGCCAGGGCGTCAGGTTGCCGACTTCTGCATGGCGAGCACCTCGGGCCCAATGGCCGTGATGACCCCGGCCAGGGCATCAAACTTGGCCTCGTACACGCTTTGGCCCCTGGGCCCGCCCGCCTGTCCGGGCCGGAGCACGTCCTCGAGGTTCCACATGCCGGGCGCCTCCCCGTGCCTGCTCGCTGCGGCGCGGGCGCCCACGCCATCACCCGTGCCCCAGGACGTTCTGCACCAGGACATGCCCGCCTCGGTGACACCGGTCCCGGGTCCACTGGTGCACACCCCCCGAACGTCCGCACTCGGCGCTCTGTCACCGGCCGCCGGTGGACCACGAGATCGATCACCGTGGCACCCATCGCGATCTTGGTCCTGGAGGTGGGCTGCACCCCGCGTCCGTCACATTCCAAATGGCATCGTCAGCTCCCGGGCGGCTACTGCCGCGCTGCCTGCAGGCGTTCGGCGAGGGATCGGGTGTGCTGCGCGGTGTGGGCGTCGAAGGTCTGCAGGGCGTGAGGGGTGAGGCCGCCCAGCACCTCGCCGGCGAGCTCGGGATCGCCGGGCCTTTCGACGAAGCGCCCCTCGACGAAGCGGACGGACGGTCGCTCGGCGTGGATCCCGGCTGCTCTGACGATGGCGGCGACGACGCCGTCCTCGGCTCGACCAGCCGCGCTGCGCCGGACCCTGACCTCCTCCAGGGACTCCCCCGCGGCCGCGAGGAAGTCGCTGCCACCCATGGCGAACCAGGCGCCGACGTCCGGGCGGAGCAGTATGAGGGCGTCCCTCTCCTCGTCGAGGTCGTGCGGATGAGCGATCCGGATGCGCAGCTCCGGTCCCCGGATCACCAGGTCCTCGTACTGGTCGGGGCCCCGCTCAACAATGAAGCTGAGCAGGGGGGTGATCCCGAACTCTCCCGGCTCGGCGAAGGTGAAGCCGCCCGACCCGAACGTGAGGTTGACGTTGTTGCGTAGCGACTGGCCCGGTGGGAGCGCGTCCGGGGCCGAGGCGTCGACGTCGAAGCAGCGTTGCATGATGGGCACGAAGGGCTGCGCCTGGGCCAGTGGGGTGCCGGTGCGCCCGGTGACGCGCCGGACCAGCAGTTCGAGGAACCCGGCCTTGGGGTCCAGAACCTCCGGCGGCAGCTGCGCCGCCTGGGAGGTGTTGTTGCGCAGGGTCACCTGGAGGAACACCGGCTGGCCGAACGCGAAGACGGGCCCGGCGGTCGGCGGCGCGAGAGTCAGGTCGAAGCCGGGCAACGGGAGCTCGGGGAAGTAAGGCGAGTAGCCACCCGTGCCGTCCGCCCAGTAGTTGACCGAGTGGAACGGCGCCCGGCCGGGCTGCAGCGCGGCCCGCGGGGCGTGCCGCAGGAACTCCAACTCGTCGGCGTCGAAGGCGAAGGCGAACCGTCGCCAGAACTCGTCGCGGCGGTTTCCGCCGCGATAGCGCCAGTCGTAGTTCATGAACGACGTGGAATCCGCCCGCCCCACCTGGCGCTCGAACCGGTGCGTCAGGTTGAGCGCGTGCCCGAGCTCGTGCACGGCGGTCTGGATGATCTTCCGGTCCTGCTCGGCCGGTGGGACTACATCGCGGATAGCATCGACGAAGACGGCCGCTCCCTGGCGCGGCAGCACGTCCGCCGAGTCGAACATGACGCCGAGCAACCTGCTGCGGGTGCTCCGGCCGAGCATAAGCAGGTGCAGCTCCCACGCGGGCGCCGTGAGCGCTGCCTGCGCGGTGCGGGTCATCAGGTCGTCGAGCACGGTCATCGTCGTGGACAGGTTCCAGCCCTCCGGCCGGGCGGGCACCGTGGTCGGCATGCCCACGTCGTGCACCACGAACCCGCTGCGGCGCAGCGCCTCCGGGATCGACATCGGCACCCCGCCGAGCGGCACGGCCGCCGGCAGCTGCACGCCCTCTTCCCGCTCGAGTTCCAGCCCGATGCGGCGCAGCTCGGCACCTGCCCGACGGACGACGACGACGAGGTCGGCGTGCGGGGGCAACCCGTTCAGGCGCTTGTCGAGCCGCAGCGTCGCGAGTCCGCCGTCCAGGCCGTCGGGCCCGGCCCGCAGCTGGACCGACCCGGTCACGACCTCACCCGCGCTGTCCTGCCACACCGCCGGCCACCGCTGGTCGGTGCCGGTGTACCGGGTGCCCGGAGCGGTGCGCAGCGACGCGACGTACTGGGGGCCCTGGTTGCTGGCCCTGTAGACGTCGCCGCTGAGCACGGCGGCACCGGCCGAGTCCACCCGCAGCTCCACGACCAACTGGCCGTCGCCGCCCTCGTAGCGGCCGTCCCGCGGAACCGCGGCCACCCGCTCGCTCGCCGGTGCCGGGCGCAGCCGCTCGAGAGCCTCTTCCAGCGCTCGGATCGCCGCGGTCATCGCGGCGCTTCCCACCGGCGCTCCGCCGTTCCCCGCGCCCGACCCCGCATCGGTGTCGGTCATCGACCCGCTCCCGGGGACAGATCCGGAACCGACCGGGGGCGGACCGACAGCACCGTCGGCTCGGGCATCCCGCGGTGTCTCGGTCGGCCCGAACCGCGGCGGGGGGATCACGTTGTCCTGCTGAGCTCCAGTGACGGCCATGGAATTCCCCTGTCGTCCGCGAGGGCGTGCTCCTTGGTGGAAGCCTGCGCCGGTCCCACGGTGATCCAGAGGCGTCACCGCATCGTCATCTCCGCGTCACCGCACTCGCTTGGTCGAGGAGGACCCAGGCGGGAAGGGACCGCCGACGGTCCCGATGGACGGAGGTCACCGAGGCCCGGGACGTGATCTCGACGACCGTCGACGGCGGGGGACGGAACATTTACGGTCCGGATCCGGTGGCCGTGACACATCGGTGACGGAGCGGTGACGAAGGCCCGCTCTACTGGTCCCGCCCACGCCGCCGCCCCAGGGCGGGCGCTCGACGGGACACCGCCGAGAGCGGGGCGGGCACGGCTCCGCACCGCCACCCCGACCCTGGGCCGGCGGGACGACCCGCTGCCCCGGTCCGCCGCACCGCTGCCCGGAGGCTTCCATGCCGGTCTTCCACATCACCACCCACGGGGCCGGCCGCGAGGCCATGGCCGACCTGGTGCGGGTCCACGGCGTGCGGGTCCTCCCGCAGACCTTGCACGAGGACGGCGGCAGGGCCCGGGTCGACGCCCTGGCCGACGAGGCCGCCATCGAGCGCCTGGTCGGCGCGGGTTACCGGGTAGAGCGGCACGAGGACGTCGACGAGGCCGCCCGGGAGGACCTCGAGCAGGTGGGGCAGGGCAACCGGTTCGCCGCCGAGCTCGCCGCGGCGGTGCAGGCGGGGACCGGGCAGACGAGCAGCGCGCAGGCGGGGGAAGGCCGGTCGTGAGCTACCTGAACGTCGCGGAAGTGGAGACCGCCCTCGCGCTGGCCGCGCGGCCGGAGAACGCCGCGTTCACCGAGCTGACCACCCTGCCCTACCGGACGTGGGAGGGGCGGACCTGCTCGGCCCTGCGCATCGGGGCGGCCCGGGCCGCGCGTGCCGGCGTCTACCTGCTCGGTGGGGTGCACGCCCGCGAGTGGGGCAGCCCCGACATCCTGATCAACCTGGCGCGGCTGCTCACCGACGCCTACCGCGACGGCACCGGCATCACCCAGGGCGGGGCGAGCCTCGGCGCGGACGAGGTCCGCCGCATCGTGACCACCCTGGACGTGGTCGTCCTCCCCCAGGCCAACCCGGACGGCCGGCACCACTCCATGACCCGCGACCCGATGTGGCGCAAGAACCGCCGCCCGGCCAGCCCCGGCCACCCGCGCTGCCCCGGCGGCGGCGGGCGGGGCCCGGGTGTGGACCTCAACCGCAACCACGACTTCCTCTGGGACCACACCACCGCGTTCAGCCCGCAGGCGCCCGTGGCGACCTCCGCCGACCCATGCGACGAGGTCTACCGCGGACCGGCGGTCGCCTCCGAGCCGGAGACCGCCAACGTCACCTGGCTGCTCGACCGGTACCCGTCGGTGACCCACTTCGTCGACGTGCACTCCTTCGGCGAGCTGATCCTCTACAACTGGGGGGACGACGACGACCAGACGACCGACCCGTCGATGAACTTCGCCAACCCGGCCTGGGACGGCAAGCGCGGCATCCCGGACGCCACTCCCGGCGGCGACCTGCACCAGTACCGGGAGTACCTGCCGGCGGCCGACTGGACGAGGCCGTCGCGCTGTCCGGCGTCATGCGCGACGCCATCCGGGCCGCGCACGGCCGGCAGTACTCGGTCAGCAGCGCCGTCGGGCTCTACCCCACCTCGGGCACCTCCGACGACTGGGCCCTCTCCCGCCACGTCACCGACCCGGCCGACCGCAAGGTGCTGGGTTTCACGATCGAGTGGGGACGGCAGCGCCCGTCGATCCCGAAGAGCTTCCACCCCGACTACCCGGACATAGTGCCTGTCCTCGAGGAGGTCACCGCCGCGCTGCTGGCCCTGTGCTCCACCGTCGCCGGCCGCGCCGCCGACTCCGCACCGGGCGACCACGCCCCGGCCGTGCCCGGACAGCGGTCGCACGCCGACAAGACAGCGGACACCGCGAGAACGCCTCCGTGAGCACGCCCTGGGGGTTGGCCGCCCCGTCACGGCCGCTCCCCGGTGGATGACCGCGGCCGTGGTTCTCCTGGCGCTGACACAGAGCCCCTCAGGCTGCTGGCGCAAGTCCCGATCGGCGGCCCGCTCGTGGCACAGGAACCGCGTCGAGGGTCGGTGACCGAGCGGGACACGGGTCGCCGGGACACATCTGGTGGCCGCGCTTAACGGGCGGGACCGCGCCGTCGGCTCCTCGCGGACCTGCCTTGGCTGAACCGGCCCGGGCACCCACGGCCTGCGGGCGACCACCAGGACGGCAACGGAACGAACTAAGCACCGGGAGGGCGCCATGATGAGGATCGGGACCTGGAACCTGGAGAACCTCTTCCCGCCGGGCACCCCCGGCGGCCCGACCACCGGGCAGGCCTACCAGGCCAAGCTCGCCGCCCTGGCCGAGACCATCGCCGCCCTGGACCCCGACGTGCTCGCCGTGCAGGAGGTCGGCGACCCGAGCGCGCTGGACGACCTGGCCAAGGCCGTCGGCGGCTATCCGCACACCGCTACCGCCGACCCCGACGGCCGCGGCATCCGGGTCGGGTTCCTGTCCAAGCTCCCGCTGCTCGACGTCCAGCAGAACGCGGCGTTCCCTCCCCCGCTGCGCCCAATCCAGGTCGACGACACCCCGGCCGCCACGGGCGCGATGAGCCGGCCCGCGCTCGTCGCCGCCGTCACCACCCCCGGCGGCACCCGCATCGACCTGATCACGTGCCACCTGAAGTCCAAGCTGCTCACCTTCCCCGGCGGGTCATTCACCACCGGCGACGAGGACCTGCGTGCCCGTGTCGCCGCCTACGCCCTGTTCCGCCGCGCGGCCGAAGCGGCCACAGTCCGTGCCACCGCCACCACCCTGCTCGGCGAGAAGGGCCGGCAGCGTGCGGTGATCGTGCTCGGTGACCTCAACGACACCCTCGAGGCCGCGACGACCCAACTGCTGTCGGGCCCGCCCGGCTCGGAGATCGGCACCCCGGGATACGACCAGCCCGACCGCGGCGACGGGCAGCGGCTGTGGAACCTCGCCGCCCGCATCCTCCCGCCCGAGCAGCGCTACTCCCGCATCTACCGGGGCAGTAGAGAGCTCATCGACCACGTCCTCGGCAGCCACCTGGTCACCCGGCACGTCGGCGACGGCGACGTCATCGCCGGCGGCCCAGTGCCGGCCTCCGTCGGCGACGATCCGGCAGCCCGCCGGAACGCGCCCGCCTCCGACCACCGCCCCCTCGTCGCCAGCATCGACCTCTGAGCAGCCGGGAGCCGCACACCGGCCGCGGCGCGAGCCAGGCCGCGCGTCGACGACGCGCCGGCGAGGACGGCACCGCGCTCCCGCCCGCCGGCGCCGACGCCGGCGGGATCCCGATCCGTCCACGGAGAGGAAGCCAGGATGGCCATGATCGGAGCGGTCCCGGAGGGCGACGGCTCTCGGGTGCGGGTGTTCGCACCCAACGCCACCTCGGTCCGGGTCGTCGGCGACTGGAACGGCTGGACCGGGGGGGGGGGGGGGGCCCGCGCCCCGCCCCGGGACGGCGGGTGGGTCGGCCACGACGCCCCCCTGCGCGCCCGCGGCCGGGAGCAGCTCTGAGTAGGCCGCG